>NZ_CP013021.1:4071900-4416600 GCF_001420915.1 Agarivorans gilvus
GCTCGGGCTTGGGTAAAGGCGCTGTTTTGCCATAAGCCGATGTGCTGTTGGCTGCTCTTTAGGCTGCCCCATTGTTGCTGGTAATTGATGGCGGCTTTGACATAACTACCGCTGCCCGTTTTGGATTCGATTAAACCCTGCTTTTCCGCTTGAGCGTAAGCACGAGTAATGGTGCCTACGGTAACACCGAGGTGTTCGGCCAATTGCCGCTGTGGCGGTAGTTTGTCACCCGCCTGCAACTGTTGCTCAGTTATTAAAGCACGGATTTGGGCAACTATCTGAGTAGCCTTGTTTTCATTGTTATCTAAGCTTTGCCAAATTGTCATCATGACAATAAACCTTTTGATCTCTTGTTACGGCTATATTAGCGTGAATATTGATGGTAAACGACGTTTTTTTGCTAATTTTGCTTAATTGTATCGATACAATTTAAAGGGGGGAGAATATGGATATTGCATTGTTTTCATCAATGCTGGTATTTGCGGTAGTGATGGCAGGGACTCCGGGACCAAATAATATGTTGCTGACATTTTCTGGGGCTAACTTTGGTTACAAGCGAACCTTACCGCAAATGGTGGGGATTCCGGTGGGGATTGCCAGCATGATTATACTCATGGCTTTGGGTTTGAGTTGGGTTTTTCAGCAATATCCAAGCATGCAATGGGGCCTAAAAATAGCCGGTAGCGCTTATTTGTTATATCTAGCGCTGCGTATTTTAAAGCAGAGTCAATTGTCACAGCAGCAGATGGCCAAGCCACTAAGTTTCTTTGAATCCTTAGGGTTTCAATATCTTAATCCCAAAGCGTGGATGATGACGTCATCGGCGGTGGCCAGTTTTGCTGTGGCGGGCGAGGCCTACTGGGAGTCTATAGGGGGGCTGGTATTGGTATTCTTTTTGGTTAATCCGGTGACGGGTTCTATTTGGGTGAGTTTCGGCAAGTTTATCGCGCGCTGGTTAAGTGCCCCTGTCGCCAGACAACGCTTTAACTTTATTATGTCTTTGCTTACTGCCGGCTGTGTGGTGTTACTGTGGGTATAATCAAGAGTATCGTTAAATAAGGCGGGAGCTCCCGCCTTATGCATTAAAGTTAGTGATTAAGCTAAGGCTTTCGCTTCTTCTTTAGGCAGTACGATATTAAGAATAATCGCTAGAATACCGCATAGGCCAACTCCCTTAAGGGTAAACTCACCAATGCCTACCACCATGCCACCAATACCAAATACCAAGGTAACCGAGACAATCACCAAGTTACGGGGAATGGTTAAGTCTACTTGCTTACTGATTAAGGTATTTAAACCGATTGCGGCAATGGCACCAAATAGTAAACACATAATACCGCCCATCACCGGTACCGGAATAGACAACAATAGGGCACCGGTTTTACCGACAAAGGCCAAGGCTATAGCAAATACCGCTGCCCAGGTCATGATCACTGGGTTGTAAGTTTTTAGCAAACTTACCGCACCCGTTACTTCACCGTAACTCACCACTGGCGGCGCACCAAAGCTGGCTGCGGTCATGGTGGCTATGCCGTCGCCCAATAGCGAGCGGTGAATGCCAGGTTTTTCAACGAAGTTTTTACCGGTCACGTTAGAAATGGCAAGAATGTCGCCAAAGTGCTCAATGGTAACAATTAGACCAATGGGCGCAATGAACAAAATGGCCTGCCAATTAAATTCTGGAGTCACAAACTCGGGAATAGCAAACCAAGCTGCGTTAGCCACCGAGCTGAAATCAACTAAGCCAAAGAATAGGCTTAATACGTAACCAACTACCACACCACAAATAATCGGCATTAGCTTGAGCATGCCTTTGGCAAAAATAGATACCACAATGGTGGTAAACAGCGCTGCCAATGAAATCAGCAAGGCAATGTCTTGTTCTACTAATACCGCTGAGCCGTCACCGGTTTTACCCAAAGCCATGTTTACTGCAACCGGCGCCAAGCCTAAACCAATCACCATAATTACCGGGCCAACCACGACCGGTGGGAGAAAACGCTCAATCACTTTTACGCCACGTAGCTTGACTACGCCACTAATGATGATGAACATGAAACCGGCGGCCATTAAACCACTTAAGGTCGCGGGTAAGCCAAATTGTTGGGTTCCCAAAATAATTGGGCCAATGAAGGCGAACGAGCTACCTAAAAAAATCGGAATTTGACGCTTGGTACAAAACTGGAATATTAGCGTACCAATACCAGCACCCAATAGTGCTAGGTTGGGACTGATCCCGGTGAGTAGTGGAACTAAGGTCGTAGCGCCAAATGCCACCAATAGCATTTGTGCCCCGAGTAGTGGGGTGTTCATCTGTTTTATCTCCCTGTGAACAAAAAAATTCACTTAGTGTAATGGCAAGGGCTGGATAAAAAAATGATCAAAGTAGGGAGTCGATGAAAAAGGTTTGGTTTTATTATGGTTAGTCGATTTATTAGACCGCTTAGGCGAGTATAGTTAGGGATTAACATAATGAGGAGAACCTGTGGCTAAAGCAACTAAAAGCAAACCTTCTGAAGAAACCATCGCCAGTGCCGATGCCTTGGCCAAGGCTAACCAACGCCCTGGTCAAACTAAAGAGCAAACCAAGTTAATTTCGGCGGGGATCCAAAAGGGCATAGAGCAATACAAGAAACAGCAAAAAGCTAAGCAGCGCGAAGCTGATAAACTACGTAAGAAGCAGCGTCAGCCTGCGCGCGTTGAGCAGGCAAGCTCAGAGTTAGAAGCCGCGCCCAAAGTACAGTACTTGCCTTGGATCTTGTTGGTTTTATCTTGGCTGGGGTTTGTCGCTTATTGGTTTAGTCACTAGCGAGTAGGAATAAAACATGAAAGGCCAAAAGGTGCTGATTCGCCCGTATCTAACTGAAGATGCTAGCGCACATGCGCAGGCGGTACGAGAAACCGCCGAGCTGGGCGAGCGCTGGTTAGATTGGATGCAGGTGGATTACCCACTGGAAGAAAGCATGGCTTGGATCAACTTAAGTAAGGTCGCACTGGCAAAAAACTTGGCCTTTGATATGGGGATCTTTGCTGCTCGCGGCGGCGAGTTTCTCGGCGCCATTGCGATTAACCGAGTTGAATGGAACTATCGAGCGGCCAATTTGGGCTATTGGGTGAAAAGCAGTGCCAGCGGCCAAGGCATTGCAACAGAAGCCGTGCGCTTAATGGCAGATTATGCGTTTAATGCCTTACAGCTTAATCGTTTGGAGTTGGTGGTGGCAGAGCGTAATTTTGCCAGTCGGCGCGTGGCCGAGAAAGCCGGAGCGCAGTTTGAGTGTTTGGCTCGAGCGCGAGTTATCGACCTCGGTAAGCCCAGCCATGCGGCGGTCTATTCCTTGTTAACCGAAGATTGCGCCAAAGGCTTTTAAGCGGCTTAACTGCGGTTACGTTGATTAATGAACTTAAGCATGGACTTGCCTAGTAGCCAGGGAAGATCCTGATTCACCGCTTGATAGCCCAATTTGCTGGCCACTAAATTGGAAAACTGAGTCCAACCCACATTGGCTAAGCGCCAGGCAATGCTTTGCTGTTGTGAGGCATCGATAAACAAACGAACAATATTACTGAAGCTTGATGAATCAAGGCTGTCTAACCAAGAAAGGCGTAAATTCTCGCGGCTGCTTAAATCCAAATGCTGAATAAAGGTTTCGGTGAGACGGGTATTTACTGCTGTGGTGATACTCGACAGGGTGGGGTAGCAGCTGCGCAAGACTGGCTCGCTAATACCACAGTGATTGGCAATATTTTGCATTTCTATTTGCTGCCAATCACCGTCCAGTAAAAACCTCAATACTTGGTCGAGAATTTGCTCTTTTAGCTGGTGCTGCGCTAATGAACTTACTGATGTCATAGTTCGCTTCCTGCGAAATCAGCCCTTGATCCTTAACGGGCTAGTGGCGTTACAGAAATCGCTCAGGGAAGTCACTGATTACCATGTCTAGCCACGGTAACAAGGCGGTGATTTCTTTGGGCTCATTTACAGTGTATGTAGACAAGCGATAACCCGCCAGTTTGATTTGTTTGGCTTGCTCTACCGAAGTTTGTTGGTAGTCCACGTGGCAGGCCACAGCCTTAATATCTTGCAGCTGTTGTTGCCAGTTATTGGGGATTTCTTCATATAACTGTGCCAGCTTAAATTGCGGAGCCTGATGGTGCAAAAACAGCAGGCTTTGGTGGTCGAAGCTGGAAATGAGCAGATCGTCTAGTGGAAAATCACAATGCTCCACTTCTTTAAGCACCGCTTCAACCAATTGTTGGCGCGGTTGCTGGTGGTATTTGAGCTCTAGATTGAGTTTCAGCTTTAAGCTTTTCGCGTGGAGTAAATATTCGCGTAGGCTGGGCAGCGTCTGTCCGGCAAATTCTGGGGCAAACCAAGCGCCCACATCAAGAGTTTGTAATTCAGCCAGCGTGTGTTCAGCGGCTTTACCTTGACCATTACTACAACGTTCTAGAGTTTCGTCGTGAAATACGATGGCTTGGTGGTCTTTACTCAGAAAGGTATCAAACTCAACCCAATGTAAACCCAATTGTGCCGCGCGGTCTAAACCAGCGAGGCTGTTTTCTGGAGTGCTACCTGCAGCGCCGCGATGTCCAGCAATAATAAGCATGGTGATGATCCTTGACTAAAAATATAGCCGCGCCTCTGTGGTTGTGGCTTGATTAGATATTGGCTCATATTATGTCTGTTGATGCAGGCTTGCGCCACAATATTTACAGTAGTCGGCATCACTATCGTGACCGGCGCGTTCGCAATGAAAACAGCGGCGTAGTGAGTGTTCGCGGCGCAGCTCATTAACTAACTCTGCTCCTACGATACCGGTGGGCACGGTGATAATGGCAAAACCGGTTACCATCACCAATGCAGCTAATGCTTGGCCTAAGGGCGTTACGGGTGAAATGTCACCATAACCCACCGTGGTAATGGTAACGATGGCCCAATAAATACTCTTAGGAATGCTGGTAAAACCATTGGCTGGCCCTTCTATGGCATACATTAAGGCGCCATAAATGGTGGTGAGTAGCACCATGCAAAACAGAAAAACCAAAATTTTACGCCGCGCCAGTAGCAGTGAGCGCAATAATACATTGGCTTCACTGACATAACGCACCAGCTTTAATACCCGCAAAATTCTTAAGATCCGCAGTAAGCGAAACAATAACATCACTTGAGCGGCAGGGTAGAGCAGCGCCAAATAGGTGGGAAGAATCGCGAGTAAATCGACCACCCCATAAAAGCTTTTGGCATACTCTTTAGGTTGCGGAGAACAATATAAGCGGGCCAAGTACTCAATGGTAAAAAACACCGTAAAGATTAATTCGGTGGTAATAAACCATTGATGATAACGCTGGTCTAGTTGGCTCACCGAATTAAGAATGACCGCACTAACACTGGAGATAATGGCAATAATCAGTAATAAGTCGAAGCGTTTTCCGGCCGGGGTATTGTAGCCAAAAATAATTTCATAGAGTCGCTTTTGTAAGGCGTTTTGCTGCTTCGGCTGCTGTTCCACGGTTTCATCCCTGATTATCTAGACATTATAAGTATATAGCGATGTTAATCTTGCTAGCATTTGTTTTTGTTTTCTCTCATCAGAAAGTCCATTGCAAGGAAAGCGACGTCCCTTCCAACTAGTGGGGGGATGCTTCGTGGCGATTAACTGTCAGGCTCGTCTTTGCCCATGCGTTCGGCGAGGAAGCGGGCGCTAACACCGTGTAGTATTAAACTCAAGATAACTGTGCAGGTTACCGCTAGGGCAATAAATTTTGCACCGGGTAACTCGGCATCTAAGACAATGATGGTAAATACAATACTTGCTAGTCCTCGAGGGCCAAACCAGCCCATAAATAATCGATGCTTGGCTGGCACATCTGTTTTGCTAAAAGAGAGGTAGATAGGCAGCATCCGCACCACGCTTAGACTCAGCAAGGAGTAGACTACCATATTGGCTGAGAACAAGCCCAAGATGCGTCCCACCACCGCTGCTCCGAAAAGTATCCAGGTCAACATGGCGAGCAGCTCGGCGATGCTTTCGGTGGCGAGAACTAAGCGGTGAGTATGCCGGGAAACCAGATGACCAAACAGTAGCCCGCCGGTGAATGCCGCGATATAACCGCTGCCGTGTAGGGTTTGGGCTAAACCAAAGCTACATAGGGCGATAGCTCCTACCGTGAGTTGCCCCCATACCTCACTAAGCCATGCTATTTTGGCGCTCCAGTAGAGTAGTTTCGCACCGACATAGGCTAAAGACAGACCCACTAACATGCCGATGCCTAATTCTTCGGCAAATACCATGATGCCATGGCTGACACCTATCTCGGTATCGGCAGAGCTGGTTGCGATAGAAATCAACAGTAAAAGGATCGGAACGCAAAGGCCATCGTTTAGGCCACTTTCCACATTCAAACCCTCACGCACTGGAGCGGGAACCTTAGGGTTCGATATTACCGCCTTACCCAATGCCGCATCGGTCGCCGCTAGCATGGTGGCGAGAATCGCTGCTTCGATTACGGAGAGTACGTCGAATATGACTACTGCTAGCAGAAAACCAACAATAATTGCTCCTGGTAAGCCAAGCAGTAACATTCTTGCTGGATAAATCGCTTTTTCTTTTAATACTCTCAAGTTTGAGTGGGCAGCATCCGAAAATAAAATCAATGCTAGCGTTAGGTCGGCAAATGGTCTTAGGTCATTGCCTTCAATTGATCCGCTAATGATGCCAAAGCCTTTTTCACCCAGCAGCAAGCCTAAGCCGACATAAACGATAGGCCCAGATATGACCGAATTCTCAATGCGTTTAGCTACTAGGGTATAGAGAAAAACGATGCCAGCGAGAACGCTCATAACCGCGTAAACATGTTCTAGGTTCATCCTTGATTCCTTAAGCTAACAATGAATACGGGCTTAGGTTAACTGAAAACAGATAGTTGAGAGTATGCCTAGTGTTGGCTTGACACTGCTACATTTCGACTCTTTAAACCTAAGCACAATGCTGTTTAAAGATTATGCCAAGCTTTTGAGTTCATTACACTAACTAGCCTAATGTAGTCAGTGCTTTGGCGTAATTTGAGGTGACTTAACTCACCAAGCCTTATTGTTGAGAACGAGTACTCCCGTTTCAGCAAAGGTCTTGCAAGCCCGTTTATCACTCTCGCTAACAACGAATCAGGATATTGCAGAGTCAAATTTGGTGTGAGTGATTAATGGCTGAATCTTTCAATGTTTCTATTATTTAGAAATGTTGTCGCGAATTTATGCGATTTTTATTCTAATTAGATGTTGTTAATCTAGCCCTATAAAATTAGTTCATCAGTTTAAAGGTGCATGTCGTATGAAAAATGTTCTTATGCTTAAATCAAGTATTTTAGGTGGCTACTCTAGTTCGTCAGCGCTAATGGAGAAGCTTGAGCATGGTTATAAACAACAAGGTGCTACAATCACCAGCCGTGACTTAGCCGCAGAGCCGCTTCCAGTGTTAACTGGTGATATCGCGTTAGCCCTGCGTGGCAGTGATGACATGAGTGAACTGCAAAAACAAGCCGTGGCTTTGTCAGACCGCTTGATTGAAGAACTAAAAGCAGCCGATGTCTTAGTAATGGCTGCGCCTATGTACAATTTCTCTATTCCTACTCAGCTTAAGAACTGGATTGATATGGTGGCCCGTGCAGGGGTGACCTTCAAATACACAGAACAAGGTGCGGTAGGTCTTATTGAAAACACCAAAGCTGTTATCGTGACTACCCGTGGCGGTATTCACAAAGACAGCGCCAGCGATACGCAAATCCCTTACTTAAAGTTGGTACTTGGTTTCTTGGGTATCAATGAAGTTGAAGTGGTTTATGCGGAAGCCCTAAACATGGGTGAGCAGTTCGCTAAAGAGCAAATGGAACAGGCGCAAGAGCAAATTAGCAGCCTGATCTAATTAGCTTCGGTCTTGGCAATTCGCCAATACAAATTCCCTGAAACGTTGGTTGGCGCGTGATAGATAAGCATCACGTCGCCATGCCAAGCCAAGCTCTAAATAAAAAGGTGGATCAAAACTCAGTGAGTGCAGCGCATCCCCTGGCTGTAACACCATACTAAGCAAGGTACTAATCCCAAAATCCCGCGCTACTATCGATTTAATTAACGGTATTAAGTTGGTTTGAAATGATACCTGCGGCACCATTTGCTGTTCTCTACTGATTTGCTCGATCACCTTATGGTGAAAGTAGCCCTCTCTAAATAGCACCAGTTCATGTTCTAAAAATTCTCGATGGCTAATACTGTTTTGTTGGCTCAATGGATTGTCTTGGCTGCAGCAAGCCAATAGTTCGCCGGTATAAATGGGTTCGCAGACTAATTCTGCGGGTACATCGGTAGTGACCACGATCCCCAGATCTAATTCTCCATTAAGCAACTTTTGTCTGACCAACTCGGTGCCGGCATCAATCACTGACAAATTGAGTTGTGGATATTGGTTTTTAAAGGCCATCAACAGCGGTGGGAAAAAATATGAGCCCATCATGCTGGGAATACCAATGGTGACGGTGCCACTGTCTAGGCCCTTTAAAGACTGCATCGCCTGTTCGGTATCTTCGGCTTGCTTAAGCAGTTGAGTGGCATGCTGATACAGCACTTCACCTTCGGCACTTAGGCTGACTTTTCGTTCGTTACGTTGTAGTAGTTGAATCGACAGTTGTTGCTCTAGTTTTTTTATGGTGGCGCTAATCGCCGGTTGCGCAATACCTAGCTGTTTGGCTGCAGCGGTGAAGCTGCCCAATTGGGCGACGGCAACAAATTGACGTAGTTGGCGTAATTCCATGATTAGCCTTATCCATAAGCAGTAGTTATGGCTATGATAATAACAATATATTTTATTTATCGGTAGGGGAGGCTTAGCATCAAAGTATTACCACTGGCTTGAGTTTGTTATGCCGTATCAACAAAACAGTAAAGGCTTCTGGCGAGTCACCAGCGCTGTGTCTGCTGCTTCTTTAGTAACATTTTTTAATCTGTACTTGGTGCAACCCTTGTTGCCGGTCTTCGCTCAGGATTATCAACTATCGGCTCTGGGGGCTAGCGCCATGCTATCGGCGGCCATGTTAGGCATGGCGGTGGGTCTATTACTGCTTGCTTCGCTTTCTGATGCGCTAGGGCGGCGGAAAATATTATTGTTATCGATAGCCGTGGTGCCTAGCCTCAGTTTATTGATTGGTTTAGCCCATCCTAGTTCGTTTTATGCCTTGATTGGCTTGCGCTTTATCCAAGGCTTTTGTTTAGCTGGGGTTCCGGCGGTAGCTATTGCTTACTTAGCAGAGCAGCTAGATGCACGCGCCTTGGTTAAGGCGGTGGGCATTTTTATTGCGGCAAACTCCTTAGGCGGGATTGGCGGGCGTTTGTTAGGTGGTTGGAGTGCCGACTTACTGGGCTCGTGGCAGATGGCCTTTGTAGTAGTGGCACTATTAAGCTTGGTGATGGCGGGGTCGGTACTGATGTTGCTGCCGACTGAGCGTGCTACTTCGATACAGCCTTGGCGCTTATCGCAAAGTATGAGGCACTACCTTGGCCATTTGCGCAATCCTCAGTTAGTGTGCGCTTACTTGGTTGGAGGGATCGGTTTTGGGGTGTTTATTAATCAGTTTTCTTATCTAACTTTTATTTTGGCAGAGGCACCATACTCGCTGCCTGCCAGCTTAACCTCTCTGTTGTTTCTTAGTTACTTAGGCGGCACTTTTACTGCTAGTTCAAGCGGGCGAATTGCTCAGCGTTACGGCGGTAAGCGCTGCATCATATTGGGTTTACTGGTGATGAGCTTAGCCAGTTTGCTGAGCCTGGTGGACCACTTAGGCATGATCTTGTTAGCCATGGTGATTTCATCCATGGGCTTCTTTTTTAGCCATGCTCAAGCCAGTGCCTGGGTTAACCAACATGCCACTCAGGCGAAAGCGAGTGCTTCAGCGCTTTACACCATTACCTATTATATTGGTGCGGCCAGTGGTGGTGCCTTAATGCAGCCGTTTTATAGCGCTTGGGGCTGGGCTGGAATTGTGTTGTTTAGTTTGGTGGCCTTGTTGAGCGTTGCCTTGATTGCACAACGCTTTTTAAGCGAAGCCGACCCGCTGGCCAGCTTACCTACTATCTTGCCACGTTAAGCGGGCTTAGTTTTTTCGCGCTACGATGCTGTAAACCAAGGGCGAGTTGTAGTGTTCGTGTTCATAAACAAACTCGCCTTCGGCGCGTTGACTAAGGTCTTCAAAACAATCGTAGGGACTGTAGTCATATTCGTGAACTTGCTCAATGCTTAAGCCTGCTTTAATTAAAGCGTTAAGCACATCAGAAAGGGGGTGGCCCCAAGTGAGCATGGGACTTTCTTCATCCCCTTCAACTTCGGTGTAGCTGCCTTCTTCGTCAAGATCGGCTTGCTCGCGATGAAAATAACCATAACCGCTGAGCAAGTCATGCACCGGGTGAAACTCAACCAAGCATAACTGACCACCAGGCTTAAGGTTGGCCGCTACCACTTGTGCCCAACGCTCTATATCGGGCAGCCAGCAGAGTGCGCCATAAGAGGCAAACACCCAGTCGTGAATAGCTTGGCTTTGCTCGCCATAACCATAGACATCTTGGCAGATGAACTCAGCTTGAAGACCGGTTTTTTCCGCCAGTTGCTCAGCTTGTTTAATCGCTTCACTGGATAAGTCTACCGCGGTCACTTCGGCACCTAAGCGGGCCCAAGAGAGGCTGTCTAAGCCAAAATGACATTGTAAATGTAATAGCTTTTTGCCGCTTACATCACCCATGAGCTCCCGCTCGATGCTTTTTAGCGAACTGTTACCAGCCATAAAGCCGGCAACATCGTAAAACTCGGTATCTAAGTGCAGTGCAGCGCGCTTGTCCCAGGCTGCTTTATTGATTGCTAAATAATCCATGTGATCGTTTATCGTAAGGAAAGATAAGCAGAGTGTACTTGAGTTAGGTGGCGTAATGCGAGCCCAGTTTAGCTTTCATCACTTTGTTGGTTGAGTTGTTGGCGTAACATATCTTCTAGAGTGATTAAGCCTAAACATACTCCGCTAGGACCTGTGACCACGGCGACGGTATAAGGGTATTGCACAAATTGTTGAAATAGCTTCTCTAAGGGGGTGTCGGCCGCTACTTCTAATTGGTCTTTTTTCATGACTTGATGAACGCGTTTATTTAAGGTGAGTAAATCGCGCTGTTGCTCGCCCTCGGTATTGAGGTAGGGACTAATCGCGGCGTTTAGATCGCTTTGGTATAACACGCCAACACAATGGCTTTTCTCTATCACTAATATAAAGCGGTATTGCTTAGCTGCAAATTTTTCTGCAGCGCGTTTTAGTTGGTCGTCTAGGCCGAGTTTGGAAAAGTGGCGACGCATAATGTTTTTGGCATAGAGCTGGTCGCCCTGATGCAAGTGCTCTTTTAAGTGAGGATAATAGAGCGTGTCCTTTTGTAGTATTTGTCCCAGCGCTTGTGGTTTATCAAATAGGTAGCCTTGTAATTTATCGACTTTAAGTTTCGATAGTAGGTTTAGTTCTTGGGCGCTTTCTACTCCCTCAGCTACCACATTGCCGCCCATTTTGTGGGTCAGTTTGCATAACATATCGATCATTGCATATTCATGGGAGCCTTCGCTTAGGCCGGAGACAAAAGAGCGATCGATTTTCACGGTATTGACTGGTATTTGCCGCAGATAAGAAAACGAAGAATAGCCAGTACCAAAGTCGTCTAGAGCAATCGAAATTTGATGGGCTTTTAGTTTGTCTATCCATTTAGCATGGTAATAGGAATCATCAAAATAAGCTGATTCGGTAAGCTCAACGGTGATTAGGCTTAAGTCGACACAACTTTGTTTTAAAATGTCTAAGGTTTCTTCTAAGCAACAATGTGAGACGCTGTCGTTAGCTACAGAGCGGTTGAGTGACATGCCTAGCTGTGGCGAATCGAAGTGTTTTTGCAATAATGATAAATCTGCCAAGGCTTGTTGAGTGACAATGGCATCAATTTTATCTATCCACTTATACTCTTCCGCTATGTCGATCAGTTCTTGAATCCCATAGCTCATTTCGGTATCGAGTTTAATCCGGCACAGTGCTTCAAATTTAACAATTTTAAGCTGCTCTATATCCACAATCGGCTGGTAATATACGCTGACTTGGTTGGCAGCCAAAGCCTTTCTTAACAAGATGGCAAGGGTGGATTTTCGGCTGAAGCGTTTGGATAAGCGCCGATCAAAATAGTGTAGTGAAGAGCTATCGCCTTGGCTGTTGGCGATGAGTGATTGAGTGGCATGACTCAGCAGTTGTATGGGACTATTGGCGTCAACATGCAATACCGAAACGCCAGCATTAATGCTGGCTGAGAGCACGATGTCCTGTTCTTTGGTTTCGCCTTCTAAAGTATGCAAGCTTTGTTTGAGAACTTTTTCTATATCTTCTACCCGTTTGGGGGCCACCCAATAAGCGGCGAACATCTTGTTACTTAAAATGCCTAAATGACCGGGATGCTGAAGTTGGTTGAAGCGCTGCGCTACCAGCCATTGCAAAGTAATGCTGCTGAGTTTCTGCGCCAGCGACACATTGAATACCATGCAAATAATGGTTTGGTTTTTGCCTAATTGTTGATAATCAGCGTTGAGCTTTTTGGTAAAGGCATTTTTGTCAGGAACATGGATAGTTGTGCGTTGGTTGGGATCATCGGCGTCCCATAAGTCAGCATAACTGTCTAAGCGATGACTCGAAGAAACATAAACATGTTCGTGCTTGGGCAGGTCGATGCGTTGAATTGTTACCTCGTGGGTATAGACTTCAGCTTGTTTGCTTCTGGCTAGCAGTTCACCCGACCAAACCTTATGCTTATCAACATGCTGCCACAATTTTTGATAAAAGCTGTCGGTATAACGGCCACTCTTAAAAATAGCGGCGGGGCGACCAAGCAATTCATGCTCGGCATAACCGGTTTCCTGACACATCGCCCGATTAACTTTAATAATGCGATGGTTAGCATCGGCAATCATTAAACTTTCCATCGATTTTGCAAACAGGCTATTAAGAAACTCCAGTTCCTGTTGTTTGGTGAGAAAGGACTGCTTTAGTTCAATGCTACCTTTAAGGATCTTACCATTGGCACTGGCCGAATCGATGTTGATGTCTGCAATGTAACGATGTTGAAAGGCATTGAGAATGACAGTTTGGCTAAGCGCTTGGCCAGTTTGTATCACTTGCTTGATGTGTTTTTTTAGCAGCTGTAATTGTGGCTTTTCTAAAGTGGCAAACAGTTGCGATAGGGTCAATTGTGATTGCTTGGGGTAGCCAAGCAGGGTTAACAGTTGTTTGGGACATTCAAACTGGTTGCTTTCTAAATCAATAGACCAAGGCTGCACGGGGAAATCGCGCACTTGTTGAAAAGAAGACTCATCTTCAACCATGGGATTGGCCTTATTTCGTTTCATGCTACTAAAGAGCAAGCGGCTCTGGGCTTGCCTTTAGTATTAAATGATAAATCCAACATAAACAAACCTTAGCAAAGGCCGGTCGCTAGCAGCAAGTTTATTCGCTTAAAACTAGGTCGATACTGCGGGCTGCTTAGTTAGCTCTCAGACCGAGCTATTGGCCCCTGATTTTGTTGTGGCAAGGCCAAACTAATTAAGCTAGTGCCCAGCAACATAGCGAAGCTGACCCATAAACAGGCGCTAAGCCCTGCTTGCTGGAAAACCCAGCCAGAAAGCACGGTGCCGAGCAAACGTCCCATGGCATTAGCCATGTAATAGAAGCCCACATCCATGGATACACCCTCTTCGCTGGCATAACTCACCACTAAAAAGGAGTGCAATGAAGAGTTGATGGCAAACACAAAACCAAATAGCAATAAACCGATAATTAGGCTGTAGCTGAGTTGCCACTGCAGTTGAACTAAATAGGCTAGAATTACTGTAACCATACTCAGCAATAAAGCCCAGCCAACGGCGGCATTGCGTCCAGGAATGACTTTAGACTTACCACCGGTGATGGCCGGGGCAAGGGCTTGTACTATGCCATAAGCCACCACCCAGCAGGCCATAAAACCACCGGTTTGCAGGTGATCCCAATTTAGTTGGGCACTTAAAAACACCGGTAGGGCTACTACAAACCAGACATCGCGAGCGGCAAATAAAAAGAGCCGAGCGCTAGCTAGCACATTGATTTGTCGGCTTTTAGAAAACAACTGCGAAAACTTGGCTTTGGTTTTTGCTTTGCCTAAGTCTTTGGCCAGCAACTTTAAACTAAGCATTAATACTAGGGCTAATACGCCTGCCATGGCTAGCATCGACAACTGAAAGCCCAGCAGCTTGAGTAGCGCACCGCCTAGGAAAAAGCCAAAGCCTTTTAAGGCGTTCTTCGAGCCGGTTAATAGAGCGACCCACTTGTACAGGCTATGTTGTTGCTCAGACTGAACCAGCGCCTTGATAGAGCTCTTGGCGCTCATTTTATTTAAGTCTTTGGCTATGCCCGATAAAGCCTGAACGGCCATTACCAAGGGAATAGATAAATACTGGCTGGGTAGGCCAAGGGCCAACAAGGCCACTATTTGCATGGCCAAGCCGATGTTCATGGTGTGATTAAGACCAATTCTAGCCCCCAACCAGCCACCCAGCAGGTTGGTTACCACCCCAAAAAACTCATAAAACAAAAACAACATGGCAATGGCGAAAGCGCTATAACCAAGCTGATGGAAGTACAGCACCACGAGCATTCGCAGGGCACCGTCGGTAATGGTGAAATTCCAATAATTGAAGGTCACCAAAAGATATTGTTTTAAGCTAGTGGGGAGGCTATTGAACATGATTGAGCTAGTCCTTATCCGCTGCACCAACTAGGCGGATCAACTCACTGGTGCGAGTGGCGTAACCCATCTCATTGTCGTACCAAGCGTATAACTTAAGCATCCGTTTGCCTATCATCATGGTGGATAGAGCATCGATAATGCTAGAGCGTTGGTCGCCCTTGTAATCGATGGATACCAGTGGTTTTTCTTCATAACCAAGAATGCCTTTGAGTTCGTTCTCGCTGGCTTGCTTTAATAGCTGGTTGACTTCTTCGGCAGTGGTATCGCGCTCTAAGCTAAATACCATGTCGGTGAGAGAAGCATTGGCCAAGGGAACGCGCACCGCATGACCATTTAGTTTGCCGGTCAACTCTGGGAAAATCTCACAAATGGCTTTGGCGCTGCCAGTGGTGGTGGGAATTAACGACATACCACAGGCGCGAGCTCTACGTAGATCCTGATGTGGTGCATCGAGGATGGTTTGAGTATTGGTGAGGTCGTGAATGGTGGTCATGCAGCCTGAGGCTATGCCGAAATGTTGTTGAATTACCTTGATTACCGGCGCTAGGCAGTTGGTGGTGCATGAGGCGGCGGTAACAATGGCATGGCGACTTGGCTCAAAGATATGTTGATTGACCCCCACCACGATATTGGCAATATCGGGATCTTTAACCGGGGCGGAAACCACTACTCGTTTAACGCCTTGGGCTAAGTAGGGGCTAAGCAAGTCTTTGCTGCGGTGTACTCCGGTGGCTTCTAGCACTACATCACAGCCCGACCAGTCTAGCTGGCTTAAGTCGCCTTGTTGAAAGCAGGGAATGTGTTGTTGATTGATGAGCAGGCCATTAGCGTCATGTTGCACTTGATGCTGCCATCGTCCTTGCACCGAATCAAACTCCAGTAAGTGGGCGAGGGTTTTAGCATCTCCAGCCACATCGTTGATCATTACAAATTCTAAGTCTGGCCAATCGTAAGCCGCACGTAAGGCTAAACGGCCAATTCGGCCAAAACCATTAATACCTACTTTAATTGTCATGTTGGTGTTTCCTATTTAGCAAACTGCTGAATATATTGTTGTTGTACTGCTTGTGAGAAGGCATTGGGGCGAACGGCCTTAATTTTGCTGATAGCCTCATCCAGTTCAATACCAAGCGCCAACATGATGCGCGCCGCTAGCAGCCCAGTGCGTCCGCTGCCGCCTTTGCAGTGAATAGTTAAGTTCATACCGTTGTTCAGTAGTTGTAAGAAGCGAGGTAAAACACTTTGGAAACGCTCTTCCCAAGCTTCATCTGGCACGTTGTCATCTTCAATAGGCAGATGAAACCACTGCATGTCGTAGGTTACGGCATGTTTGGCTAACTCACTCAGTTGGTTTTCTGCCAGTTCTTCACTGGTCATTAAGGTGATTAGCGCAGGGCTATTTTTATGACAAAGCTCTTGTAAGGAGCTATACAGATCGGCGCCTTGGGTGCCAGGGCAAGGAGTCAGTAGTAGCTGCGCATTAGCGCTAACATCAACGGCATAAATAGGATGTGAAGACATAATGAACCTTAATTTTTAATGGCTAATTGATTTAGAAGCTACCTGCTGTCGTATTCGCGCAAGCGGCTGATTAATGTATCCGGGGTTGGCTAAACGTGTGGTCGAGAGCGTTTGAGCTACCCAGTCGGGCAATTCAGGGTTGAGGTGATAAAACACCTGTTGAGCCTGACGAGTGGTAGATAGTAATTGGCATTCACGCAACAAAGCTAAGTGGCGCGATATTTTCGGTTGGCTTTCGGCCAAGGCATGGCTGAGTTGATTCACGCTGAGGCGCTGCTCATCTTCGATCAGTAGCAAAATTTGCAAGCGAGTATTGTCGCTAAACTGCTTAAACACGTCGATGGGGGCAATGTTGAGCGCTGAACCGCTGGGCCGATTGTACTTAACAAACTCGGCTAGGCGTTGTTTTAAGTCGGCAAATGTTTTAGTGAATAAGTCCATGCCCGGCTGGGCAGCTGGATCGGCCAAATTCCAATGCAAAATGGCTGCACCGGTGGGTAACGAGGCGCATTCTTGTTTGGCGCTGTCACACAGGGTAATCACGAAATCAAAACTGACTTTGTTGGCCTCTGTCTGCTGCAATGTTTGCTCAAGTTGTTGAATACTTTTGCTGTATAGGCCTTGGCAAGATAGTCCCTGCTTGCTCAGCGTTTGTAGCGTTCTGGGGTCGATGGCTTTGGCTTGGGTGCCAGCGCTGTAGGCGGTGAAGTGCTGCCCATAGCATTGATTAACCAAGGCTTCTGCCAATTGTGAGCGAGCCGCATTGGCAGTACACAGAAATAAGATAGAAAACATGGTTGCCACATAATATGCGAAAAATCGCATATATGATATTTCGTATATTTTGGTTTAGCAATAACAAATAATTTAAATATCGAATAGCGGCAAGTCATCTAGGTCTTTGCTAGGGTTTAAGTGAGGGGTCATTGATGCAATGACAATATCTAACCAACCAGCAAGGAGTTTTTATGTTAGGTGAAGACCATTCTTTGGCTAATGAGTTTCCAGATTATCTAGATACAATTAAAAATTTAGTCAGTAATGACCCGGAATTTGCTAAGGAAACCAAGCGTTATAATGCCTTAGACAAAGAAATACGCGTATTAGAGTTACAGGGAGGGCCGATTGAAGATGAGGCTATGGTGCAATTAAAACTTCAACGGGCCGAGTTAAAGGATGCGCTCTACCAGCGTTTACAAGTAGAGCAGGACTCTTAGTCACGCTTAGCTAGAGTAGTGCTAAGGCTGCTTGATGCAGCCTTTAATGTGTTGCTTGCTGGGCTTTATGCTGGATTTTTTGTTGGTACATGTTTTTATCAGCATAAGATAGCAATTGCTCAATACTGTCGACTTGCTCTGGATACAGGGCGAAACCAATACTTAAAGACGCGACAATCGATTGCCCCTGCCAGTTGAGCACTTGTGATTCTACTTGTTGTTTTATTTTGCCTATGATGTGTTTAGCGCTTTCGCTGTTGTGGACATCTTTTAATAGCACGACAAATTCATCACCGCCAAAACGGGCCACCGTATCCGATTGGCGTACACTGGCTAACAGTTGATTAGACACGTGTTTAAGCAACTCGTCACCCGCGTTATGGCCAATTTGATCATTTACCTTCTTAAAGCCGTTGAGGTCGATGTTTAATAGTGCAAAACCGGGTTTGTTTTGATTTTTGTTGGTGAGTTCGTGGAGCTGATTCATGACAAAGCGGCGATTCGGTAGTTGGGTGAGCTCATCCACCAACGAGGCTTTATGAATTTGTTTATAATTAAGAAAATGCAGCACTAACAGCAAATAAACCGCAATTGTAACGACTAAACCAAGCACTAAACTGAGTTGTCGCGTGTTTTGGATGTGATTTAGTTCTGCAGTATCGAACTTGGCCGCCAATAACCAAGTGCCAGAGGGAAGGCGAATAATGTGCTCCAAATCCGGCTTAGTGAAAACAGCCGCCGAGCCGTAAAACACCTCTCCGGCTTGGCCGTTGTGCTGTTTACGTAAGGCGACATCTAAACCGCTTAAGCCTTCTAGGCCACTGCCTTTGAGCATCTTGTTGTAGTCCATGACCACGCTAACGGTACCCCAGTAGTGCTGGTTTTTCGGCGCGTCTGAAAAAATGGGGTAGCGAGCAATTAGGCCTAGCCCTCCTTGCACCAAGTTGACGGGCCCATCGATATAAACATCCATTAACTCACGAGCCTTGTTAACACCAATTAGTTGTTTGGGTTGGGTTCTAAAGTCTAAACCTATAGCCCCTTCGTTACCTTCTAAGGGATAAACTTTGCTAATAATATTGTTGGGTGCAATGCCGATACTGCGCACAAATTGTGCTTTGTTGAGTAATTTTTGGGCGATGGTTTTCCAATGACTGGAGGCTAAATCTTGGTCGAGAGTCACCACTGTAGCTAGGCTGTCGGCGAGATAGGTATCTTGAAAAATAATCGCTTCGAGGTTAGCGCGGGTAATGGCGAGGTTTCTACCTAACTCTGCCTCCACTTTTTGGACTTCGTTACCCACAAAAAACTGACTAACTAACTGAATAGACAATGCGGCCAAAACAAAATAAAGCATCGATGAGAGTGCAAACATCAAGTTTGCTTTTTGTTGTAAGCCTTTAAACACTAAGCGCTACTTCCATTAAATCGCGACTGATGAACATTAGGGGTGGAGTGATAAGTGTAACGGCCTATCCCTATTTTTTGTAGGTTAATATTTATAATTTATTGATTCAGCGATGAAAGTATTTCATTTTTGTGCTTTGGGTTTTGTTTATCAGGACGCTTGGTTATATTGAGGCTTTGAATGAACAGAGACTGAAAATGGCAAAGAAATACTATGTTGTGTGGCAAGGGCGAGAAACGGGAATTTATCAAGATTGGCCTAGCTGCAAACGTCAAGTGGATAAATTTGCCGGTGCTCGTTATAAGTCTTTTGCTAGTTTAGCCGAAGCGGAGGCGGCTTTTGGCGCGAAGGCGAGCAGTAGACCAAAAGCGGCGCCAGCAGCTAAACGGCCAAGGGCGGCAGGCTTGAAAACCTATCAAGCCGACGAAATTGCCAAATTGGCGGCCGAGGTTAAGATCTACACCGACGGTGGTTGTGAGCCTAATCCTGGAGAAGCCGGTTCCGGCTTAGCCTTATATCGAAATGAGCGCTTAGCCGGCCTATGGTATGGCTTGTATCATCCGCGAGGCACCAATAATAGCGCCGAACTGAATGCGCTTAATCAGGCCCTGATTCTGGCTCAGCAGGAGTTGGATAAGGGCTTGCGGGTGGTGATTTTATGCGACTCGCAATATGCCATTCAGTGTTTGACCCAGTGGGCGGATAGTTGGCAGAAAAAAGGCTGGAAGAAGCCTAGTGGAGAGATTAAAAACTTGGCTTTGATTCAACAAATGTATGCCCGCTACCAACTGTTGAAGGCACGTTTACCCATTTTACATGTAAACGGGCATGTTGGTTTGGAAGGTAATGAGCTGGCCGATAGAATGTCAATTTTGGCCATTTCAGAGAAACAGACTGAGTTTCGAGCCTATCCCGAACTCAGTGATATTAAGGCCTTGCTGGCCTTAAGGGCGGGTTAGCGCTGGTGCAGAAGTATAGCCGAAGCTAGCCATCACAAATCCCGCCGGAATGTAGGCTTTTCAGTTGCCGATTTGTTGGGGGCTAGCTGGCGAGTAATAAGCTAGCTAGTTCTCAACCTGAAGTGGGCAGTGCGAAGTGAAAATGTGGTGTCACCAGATAAGCCCAAATTTGGGCCGCCGTGCACTATAATTGGGCGTGGTTATTGTCTCGGTCTAGAAAATCCCCCAAATTTTGATAAAAATCCGTCAATTTCTACTCCTTTAGGAATAGGTTTTTTACGCTTTTTTATTGGTTTAGCTCTTGCAAAGTATTCCTCATATAAGGCGAGCGAAATAGCGACTCGTTAATGATAATGCCGAGGAGTGTACGACGTGTCTCAACAACAATGGATTAAAACCACCTGCCCTTATTGCGGGACTGGCTGTGGAGTTGAAGCTAAGCTTAATGGCAATGCCAAGGTCGAAGTGAGAGGCGACAGCAGTCATCCCGCCAACCTCGGCTTGTTGTGCTCAAAAGGGGCTGCGTTAGGCGACACCTTAAGCAATGAGGGGCGCTTACGTTATGCGCTGGTAAAAGGCCACCAAGAGCCTTTAGATAAGGCCTTGAGTTATGTGGCTTCACGCTTAAGCCAAACCTTGGGTGAGCATGGCCCCGATTCGGTGGCGTTTTATGTTTCTGGGCAACTACTCACCGAAGATTATTATGTCGCCAATAAGTTGATTAAAGGCTTTTTGGGCAGCGCCAATATCGATTCAAACTCACGTTTGTGTATGTCTTCGGCGGTGGCTGGGCACAAACGCGCTTTTGGTGAAGACGTAGTGCCGGGGAGTTACGAGGATTTAGAGCATGCTGAATTAGTGACCTTGGTAGGCTCTAATTTGGCGTGGTGTCACCCGATAGTGTATCAACGTTTAAAGCGCGCCAAACTGGCTAACCCAAAACTCAAAGTAGTGGTGATTGACCCACGACGTACCGATAGCTGTGATATTGCTGATTTACATTTAGCGGTGAATGGTGGCACTGATGTGGCCTTGTTTAATGGTTTATTCGCTTATTTAAGTGAGCATGGAAAGCTAGACCAGCGCTATTTACAACAACATACCGAAGGCTTTGAGCCTGCCTTGGCGGCGGCCAAACAAGACGCTGCTCAGTTAAGCCAGCTGGCAGAACAGTGTGGGATTGAGCCAGAAGCCTTGTTGCGTTTTTATCAGATGTTTGCCGATACAGAGCGTTGTGTCAGCGTATTTAGCCAAGGCGTAAACCAAAGCGCTCAAGGTGTAGACAAAGTTAATGCCATTATTAATTGTCACTTAGCCACAGGCAAAATCGGTAAGTTAGGCGCTAGCGCGTTTTCGATTACCGGTCAGCCAAATGCGATGGGGGGGCGAGAAGTGGGAGCCTTAGCTAATTTATTGGCAGGCCATTTAGATTATCAGCCAGAGCATTTAGCGGCCTTAGAAGCATTTTGGAATAGCCCTAACTTGGCACGTCGCCCTGGGGTTAAGGCCGTTGATATGTTCGCTAAAGTTGCCAGTGGTGAGATCAAGGCTATTTGGATCATGGGAACAAATCCAGCGGTGAGTTTGCCTGAGTCTGCCAAGGTGAGAGAAGCTTTATTAGCTTGCCCCTTGGTGGTGGTTTCTGACTGTATTGCCCAAACCGATACCACTCGTTACGCCGATGTACTGCTACCCGCTGCAGGTTGGGGGGAGCGTGATGGTATGGTCACTAATTCGGAACGGATGCTGTCTCGACAACGGGCCTTTATCGCTCCACAGGGAGATACGAAGCCAGATTGGTATTTGCTTAGCCAAGTGGCTAAAAAGATGGGTTTTGCAGAGGCTTTTGCTTATCAGTCTTCGGCAGAGATTTTTAGCGAGCATGCCGCCTTATCGGGTTTGCTCGCCGACGCCAAGCAGCGTAAATTTGATATTAGCGCTCTTAGTGGGCTATCGAAAGCCAATTATGATGCTTTGTTGCCTCAGCGCTGGCCAGTAAACGGACAGGCTCAAGATACGCGAAGCCTGTTTAGTGATGGGCAGTTCTGCACAGCCTCGGGTAAGGCTCAGTTGATCGCGGTGAATTACCAAGCCAGCGCTTCTAGCTGTAGCGGTGATTATCCCTTGTTACTGAATACCGGGCGAGTGCGCGATCACTGGCATACCATGACGCGTACTGGTTTGGCCGCCAAGTTAAGCAGTCATATTAGTGAACCGATGTTAGAGATTAACCCAGCGGATGCCGCTAGTTATGGTTTAGCTGATGGTGAGCTGGTGGTCGTTAACAGCCAACAAGGCGAATTGAGAGTTAGGCTTAAGCTAGACAGTGGCCAAAAGCGCGGACACTTATTCATGCCAATCCACTGGAGTAAGCAGTTTTCCAGCGATGGCGTGGTTAGCCAACTGGTGAATAACATAGTTGATCCTATTTCAGGCCAACCTGAGTCTAAATATACCGCCGTCAATTTGCGGCCTTGGGACTATGCCAGCGAAGCGGTATTACTTAGCGCAAGCGCTTTGTCTTTGTCGCAATGTCAGGCCTTACCGGCTAAATATTGGGTTAAGCAGAAGCTGGACGACGGCTTTATCTATCGTTTGGCTGACAAGCAAAGTCCTCAAGCTTTAGCCGCGGCACTAAAGGCTTTTTTGTTACAACAAGGTCAATGGCAGAGTATTGATTTTGCCGATCCTATCAAGCAGCAGTATCGCTCGGCCTTGGTGGTGGCTGGAGAGCTATTTGCTAGCTACATGGTGACAGCGAAGGGCGAGATTAACTCGTCAGCTTGGTTGGAGTCACTATTGCAACAGCCGATGTCTGATAATATTCGTCGTGGCGTATTGGCAGGCACCAGTCCCGCTGCCGATCTAGGAAAAATAGTATGTTCGTGCCATCAGGTGAGAGAGCAAACTATTCGTGATGTTATTGACCAGCACGATTGCAGCAGTGCAGAACAAGTAGGTAGTTACTGTAAGGCGGGAACCAACTGCGGTTCTTGTGTTCCGGAGTTGAAGAGAATGATAAAACTTAGCCAGGTTTCTTAGGGTTGGTATATTTTATGCTTATTTCACATCTAGAAATAAGTTGTAAATTCTAAGGCATATAACATTATGGCGTTTGATAATCACTACTCGAAAGTGGTTAGGCTGGATCAAGCTTTGCTCTCAACCAAACAAAACCAGCTTAACCCTTTACAATATTTTCCTCATTATCAGCCGATTATATATTTACCGAGTGGTGAGATTGCTGGTTATGAAACTCTAGCTAGAACCCTCAATCATAAGCAACGGGTAAGTAGTGCCGGTGAGCTGTTCAGCGATATTCACTATAGTTTGAGCGATCGACGTGAGGTTGATCGTTCGGTGCGTAAACAAGCTTTACAACACTTTGCGCAAAGTCAGCGAGAAGGCTTTTTAACCTTGAATATCGTGCCTGACTGGGTGGATATGCTAGGTCGCGATCTTTGTAGCCCTACCATTGAAATGATTCAGCAGATTGGCATTGATCCTAGTCGGGTGATTATCGAAATCACCGAAGCTAGCGGCAATATTGATAATTTGCAACGAGTAGTCAAAGAGTACCACCGAGCAGGATTAAGGGTGGCGATTGATGACTTTGGAGCAGGGGCTTCGCAAATTGACCGAATAATTGCCTTAGAGCCAGACATTATTAAATTGGATATGCGTTTGTTTAAGGAAGCGACTAAAGGCGGCTTATCGGCTGACGTCGTATTATCAATATCTGAGCTAGTACAACGTGCTGGATGTGAGTTGATCTGCGAAGGTGTGGAAACCGAGCAAGAATTTCATTTTGGGGTGGAATGCGGTGCTAGATATATGCAAGGCTGGTTATTTTATCAGGCTCAGCCAGACTTTTTGGTGGCGCAAATGAGTCAAGCTAAGGTGAAAACCTTGCTTGGTAGTTACCTAAAGCGAAAAAGTAGTCGAACTTCCGCCACCATAAAACATAACGTTGCGGTTAAATCCAGTGTATTGGCTTTAAAACATCAACTGCAACATGGAGGCAACGCCTTAAGCTTGGAAAGGCAGTTAGCCAAGGCTGGAATTCTGCGTTACTTTTTGTGTCGTGTTGACGGTACTCAGGTCTCGCCAAACTTTGAAGTGACCAATAGCGGAATTGAAGAGGATGAACAATATATTGGTTTTAACTGGAGTTTTCGTCCTTATTTTCACGCTTTGGTGGCAATGGATACGGTGAAACCGCAACAGCTGATTTTGTCCAAAATCTATCGAGATTCTAGCAGTCAGGAAATGTGTAAGACCTTTAGCACCTACCTCAGTAAAGATCTTGTATTACTGGTAGATTGCAAAGTGGAAGATGATACTTTGTTGGTGGAGGAGTAGGCAGGCAAATGTAGATTTGCCCGCCAAGATCTTAGTTGTTTAAAGCATTTCACAAGAGACCAAGGTGACTCCTGCCGGCGAAACAGTGAAACGCTTGCGGTCCTCTACTTCGTCATAACCAATCACAGTATTATCTGGAACGACACAACCTTCGGCGATAATTGCCTTGCGAATTTTACAGTTTCTACCAACACTGGCATTGTTTAAAGCAATCACTTCTTCCAATTCTGAATGTTCTTCAATTCGTACATCTAAGGACAATAAAGAACGATGAACTTTAGCCCCGCTAACAATGACCCCCGCGCACACTAAAGAGTCGGTGGCGTAACCGCGGCGCAGTTCATCATTAAATACAAACTTGGCGCCAGGACGTTGTTTTTGGTCGGTAATGATGGGCCATTCCCGATCGTAAAGATCAAATTCTGGATTAGGGTTAACCAAGTCCATATTGGCTGCAAAATACTCATCGATGTCACCTACGTCGCGCCAGTAGGCGGTGCGTCCGGGGTGGCCTTTATCGGCGAACACATAACCAAATACTTTGCGATTTTTAATCATGTTTGGAATGACATTATGACCAAAATCGTGAGAGTAGCCGGGTTTTAACAAACCGTCACGTAGCTCTTCGTCTAGCACATCGATGTTGAATATATAAATTCCCATAGAGACTAGGGCTAAGTCAGGGTCGCTGGGATCTGATTTGGGGTGAAGCGGTTTCTCTTCAAAGTCGATAATTCGGCCTTCAGAATCTAAACCCATCACGCCAAAAGAGCGGGCTTGAGAAAGTGGTTTGCGTATACAAGCCACGGTTACATCGGCGTCATTCTCAGCATGGAAGTTGATCATCCTAGAATAGTCCATCTTGTAGATGTGATCACCACCCAAGATGAGAACCCGCTCGTAATGGTCATGATCGATAATATCGAGATTTTGGTAAACCGCGTCAGCGGTTCCTCGATACCAGTTTTCTCCAGTACGTTGTTGCGCCGGAATTATCGATACTCTTTCATTAAGTGCTGGGTTTAGAATTTGCCAGCCCGATTGCAAGTGCATGATAAGGTCATGCGCCATATATTGAGTGAGTACCCCAATATTACGTACACCGGAGTTAATACAATTTGATAAGGTGAAATCTATGATTCGATATTTCCCGCCAAAAGAGACAGCGGGCTTAGCGACTTTATTGGTAAGGTCTTTTAAGCGGGTACCTTTCCCTCCAGCCAATACTAAAGCAACGGTGCGTCTAACAAGGCGGTTACTAGAGGTGTGGGAATAGCGGTTCTCGGACATCTTATCTGTTTCCTCATGCGTAGTATCATAGCTGTGATAGCGTTTTCAAGCGAAATGTAACCGTAAGTTGTGACAGATTTGTTTTAAATCAAATATTAAGTAGCAAAAAATAATTTGTGTCATCGGCCACCTTTAATTGAATTGCTAATAAGTAAGTTATTATTTAGTTTATGAATTCATCACCAATTGTTTAAAAGTTTATATCATAAGAACGACTTGGGATTATTTTATTTAAGATATAAAAATATTAGCTTTCTATTGATTGTACTCTCAAAATGGTGAAATAACTGGTTTATCCAGTCGCGGTAAGCTCTATTTGAAGATACCGTGCTCGCGCTTCAGCTTTTTTAGTCCTTGGTTAAATTGGTCACGCAGATGCTTATTATGAAAACCTAATAGCCTAGGTGAAGCTATAAAAATAGGGTAAAGGTGACGGCTTGTTTTGCTTCGCTGGTGGCCAATTGCTGGCTTAACGATAGGTATATTTGCTTGTTCACCACAACGACTTCGACTTGAGCTCGAAATAAACGTTCAATTTACGCTTGTTGATTGGCGACCTCTGTATAGGCTTTAGCTTGCTCTGCTGCTTCGTTGAAAGTGGCTCTCAAGTATTTTGTAGCATTTTGAAATGCCATAAAGCGGTAATTAGCTAAGTCTGCAACGCTGTTTAGCTTAACTTGCCGCTCAGTTAAATTGATGGCAACGTTCTGGTAATAAATAACCGGGTCCGATAGGTAATTATCAACGCTATTATTGGGTGCATTGATAATCGCATCTACGGCGCTTTTGTTGAGCATTCGCTTGGCTATGAGGTTACAGGTGAGGCCTTGTTGATCAATTCAGAGCCAAGAATGCAGTAACCCCAAGGCGTTTTCCTCTTTATTCAGCTAGCTGACGAGCAGGCATACCTAGCCTGCTCATTTTGTTCAACGCGCACACTCCGGCCATGATTTCGCCGACTTGGGCGTTGTAACAACGTAGACTCAACTTGTCGCTAAGCAGTTGTTTGAAACGATACATCGCCGTCTCCGATAGTGAACGAAGATGGTAAGCATTGTCCCGTTTCCAGTTTTCCAACTCACCTTGCTTCAAGGCTTTTACTGCAATGTTCCGTGGGTGACCCGCTTCCCACATACCTGCATTCTTGCGTGGAGGGATTAGTGCAACAGCCTTCTTACGTTGTACTTCTTGATAGCTCTGCCGTGTGTCATAGGCACCATCAGCGCTTACTGCTTTCACTTTGCGCCGCAGCGGTCTCAACAAGGTGGGTAACACTTCGCTATCGTGAACCCAGTCCATCGAGACCTCAGCACTCACTATCTGATGGCTCTGGGCATCTACTGCCATATGCAGTTTTCGCCAGACTCGACGCTTTTCAGCGCCGTGTTTACGCACCTTCCACTCTCCTTCGCCAAACACCTTAAGACCTGTAGCATCGATAACGAGGTGAGCCGCTTGACCTTGGCTAGGTAGGCGATAGTTGACTTCAACAGTCTTTGCTCGCTTACTTATACAACTGTAATCGGGAGATTTTAAGTCGACCTTGAGCAGGCGAAACAATGAGTTGATGAAGCCTTCAAGAGCACGCAGTGGTAACTTGAATACGCCTTTAATCATCAGCGCAGTTGCGATAGCGGTGTCACTGTAAGTATGGCTGCGCCCTCGACGACCACTGCGCTCAGTGTTATTCCATAGTTCTATGGCTTTCTCATCCATCCAGAAGGTCAATGAGCCGCGTTGCTTCAGTGCACTGTTGTACAGCTTCCAATTGGTGATTTTGCCTTTCGCTTTACCCATTCTTGGTGGTCCGACGGATATCGATACTGATCAGATCCGCGACTGCTGAGTTAGTTCAATCTGATTTAGGAAACAACGCCTACAGGTGAAAATAAGGGTAGTGACTTTATACTCAATTTTATCAAAGGCTTATCGAATAATATCGAGTTGTATACCCGATTGATTTTGTCCGATGATATAAGGTTGAATGGACTTATTAGTGGCTAAGGTGATGTCTTTTGCCTGAATATTGGTTATTTGTCCTAGGTTAAGCCAGCGAGCTGCCATGTCTTGAGCAAGGGAGTTATCGCTCCAGAGCTGGTTTTTTGTAGAGTATGGCAGGTAGCGGGCTCAGTGAATAAACTAAAAAGCGGATTCCTGTTTTTTGATTGAGAGTAGTTCTTTCCAGTGCTTGACTCGCTTTGGCAACTCCGGTGAAGTTTGCTTATGACCAAGCTGGTCCCATAATTCTTGCATTGGAATGACTTGTTTGCCTTTAATGAATACTCCACGCACTAAAATACTAGCGTAGAGGGTATTGTTTGCCACAAAACGATGTTCAAAGTACCAGTATTTTTCGTCCCAACCGAGCAATTTGCTGTGCAATTCAATTCTACTCAGCGGTTTAATCGCCCTTATGTAGCTAACGGTTTGCGCATTAACCACTCCTAGCCAACCTTTTTTTAGGGTTAGCCCTGCTAGCTTAGTTTTTAGCAGCATGTCGATACGCCCTAGATCACCAAAGCTCAAATAGCGGGAATTAGTGAGGTGCATATTGGCATCACAATCAAAAGGTAGGGCGGTTAGTTTTATCATGAAGTCGCCGGTTGGAGCATAAGCCGTTTGGCCGCTAATCCAATGACGAATAAACATAAAGATTAATCGGAAATAGTGATTCATGGTTTTACTCAACAGTTGTTTTACATTTTTTTAACACTTCTGGTCGGATGAGTAAAGCCAGAAACAAAAAACTCTTCACCAAGGCTACTCATAAGATGAAGACTTCAAGCTATAAATAGCCTTAATTTAAGGATGTGTATTGATGGTTTAGCTCTCGCCTACAGTGGATAGGCGTTCATTTCTTAGCTCTATTTGTTGGTGTGATTTAGAGCTCACAATTGGGGGTTATATTAAACTTCAACCTGTTTGACTAGCTGTGTTAGGCCTTGTAGCACAGAGCTAAAAGCAATTTTTTCCATTGGTAATTGCGAAAGAGCATGCCATTGCCAGCCCGCAACGTCATCCATGGCTTTGAGTTCGGGTTTGTTAGCACAGCGGTAGATGAAGAAGCTATCGCAAGTGTGATACAACACGTCTTGATAACAGTATTGATTGGCAAAGGAGCCAAAATAAGCGAGCTGTTCAGCTTGAATACTCAAATTGAGTTCTTCTGTTAGCTCTCTGGCAAGACCTTGTTCGAGACTCTCATTATATTCAATAAAGCCTCCGGGAAGATCCCAATAGCCTTTTTTCGGTTCTATCGCTCGTTCAACCAAGAGCAATTCTTGCTGATAAATAATCAAAGCTCCCGCCGTGGAAGCGGTGTTATGAAAGTAACAAAAATCACAGTGCTGACAGCGCCATTGTTTGGGGCCATGGGCTTGTAGTTCTGGCTGGGCGCAACGGGGACAAAATTGTATCGAAGTCAGAATAAGCTCGCTTAAAGGTTGAATAGGCTGCTATTGATAGTAGCGAGCTTTGGCTTCGAAGAGAAGGGCTTAAGCTTAGTCGCTCAATATGCTTAGTGTTTGGAGGGACTTGGTGAAACTCGTAAATAGCGCCGTTACGATTTGCTGGTTTATGCTGAATTTGGCGTGGTGACTATTGGTTTATCTCGAAGTCTTCAGCTGTGAATAAAATTGGTCTTAGGTCATTTTTTAGTAAACATTGCTCGCTTATACTGCTTTTAATTTGACCGCTATTTACTCTTAGGGATGCTTAATGAAGCCGCTGTTAAAACCCCAATGTCCTAACTTTTCCTCGGGTCCTTGTGCTAAACGACCGGGTTATCAGCTCAACCAGCTTGAACAACACAGCCTAGGGCGGTCTCATCGTAGCCAAGTTGGTAAAGCTCAACTGGCTGAAGCAATTAGATTAAGCGAGCAAATTTTACAGTTACCACAGGGGTACAAGCTTGGCATTGTTCCAGGGTCCGATACGGGGGCGATGGAAATGGCTATGTGGTCTTTATTAGGTCCTAAACCGGTAGACATTTTTAGTTGGGAATCGTTTGGTAAAGGCTGGTTCTTAGATGTCAGTGAACAACTTAAGTTAGCCGAAGTACATCATTACCACAGTGAGTACGGCTTGCTACCCGATTTTAGTCAAGCTAACCCTGAGCATGATTGTATTTTTACTTGGAATGGTACTACCTCCGGTGTGGCACTGGCCAACGCGGATTGGATCAGTAGTCAGCGCAGTGGCTTAACCCTGTGTGACGCCACCTCTGCGGTGTTTGCCATGCCCTTAGATTGGCAAAAGTTAGATGTTGTTACCTACAGCTGGCAGAAAGTGTTGGGTGGGGAAGGCGCTCATGGCGTGATTATTCTTAGTCCTCGCGCTGTAGCAAGATTAGAAAGTTATCAACCCTGTTGGCCCATGCCAAAAATTTTTAGACTAACCCAAGGAGGGAAGCTCATTGAAGGGATATTCAAAGGCGAAACGATTAACACGCCGTCGATGTTATGTGTGGCGGACTATATCGATGCCCTCCGCTGGCTTGAATCGTTGGGCGGGCTCTCCGCGAGCATCAATCGTTCACGGCAGAATCTTCAAGTCATTAGCCAATTTGTAAGCGCTCATCCTTGGATAGCGTTTTTGGCTCAGCAGCCTGAAACTATTTCCAATACCAGTGTGTGTTTAACGCTCGAAGCCACAGCAGAGCAGGTGGAGACGATTATTGGCTTATTGGAGCAACAACAAGTGGCTTACGATATCGGTGCTTACCGAGATGCACCAGCCGGCTTGCGCATCTGGTGTGGGGCAACCGTTGAGCAAGAGGACCTACGCCGCTTGCTGACATGGTTAACTTGGGCTTACCAGCAAGTATGTGGCAAGTGATGAGCACCGTTTTGGCTGCTTGAGCTGCTAGTCTTTATTTTCGCGCATCAGCGGCGTTGGTGCGCCGTTTACTTGTGCTTAACTCCCGCCCAAAGAGGGCTTGCCATTGGCATAGGGTTCGTCTTGTTGATGCAGCCTTGAGAGGTTTAGGGTTTGTGCTGTTGCTTGCGAATTTCTCGATTTTGTAATTTGCTTAACTTAAAGCTGGGGAAACGCAGGTCGAGTTCTATCGCCAGTATTCGCAAAATAAAGGCCGCGCCACTTGAGATTAAGATGTTGGGTAATTCACTCACGCCAAAAAGGTCTAAGACAACATAGCTTAGGCTACCGAGTAAGCAGGCTGTCACGTAGATCTCTGGTTCAAAGATAACCAGTTTAGTTTGCAGCATCTGGTCACGAATCGCCGAGCCGAGAGTGGAGGTCATCACTCCCATTAAGATGGCGACTAAAGGCGCCATTTCATAACTCAAGGCTTTACCTGTGCCTAACACCGCAAACAAGGCAATTCCCGCAGCATCCATCCATAATAATATACGGTCAATTTTGATTACCCAGTGGGCAAAAAAGTAAGTCATAACCGAGGCGACAATACATATACTAAGGTAGCTGGTGTCAGCTATCCAAAATACTTGGGTACCGAGCAACAAATCACGAATGGTTCCTCCGCCTATCCCGGTTACGATGCCAACGAACACAAAAGCCAAAATGTCTAATTCCTTTTTAGCCGCAGTGAGAGCGCCAGTAAGGGCGAAGACAAACACAGCGATTAGGCCAAACTGATAGAGTGCGGTGTGAAAATCGAGGTTAAATGTCATGTTCGTTTAAGATAGGTGGAAAGCAAATCGCATTATAGTGCAATAAGCAGAAGCAATGAAAAGCAAGAATTATAAAACTCCCACAAACAGCAGCAAAAAGCTCAACAAGCCCTAGTTAAATTAATCCTAGTAGTGCTGCTTTTACCGTGGCTGCGGTTTTATTGACTACGTCTAGTTTACGCATAGCCTGACTAATATGAAAATTAACTGTTCGAGTAGTGATGCCTAAAATTAACGCAATTTCTTCTGCGGTTTTTCCATCGGCGGTCCATTTAAGCATTTCTAGTTCGCGTAGACTTAGCTCTGGCATATCAAATTTCTCAGCACATATTCTTGAGGCCAAGCCATGGTGAGCGACTTGAGTCAGCCATAATAGTTGGTAGCGATAGCGAGCTAGCTCGTTGGGGCCGAGCATTTCCGATGAACGCGCAAGGGTGAGCATACCAATGGTACCATTGGCTTGACGAGAGGATTGCGCCCAACCATATTCCAAACCAAATGAGCGAGCATCTTCCATCAGTTCTGGTGTTCTAGCAAAAACTTGGTCGCTCCAAACAATAGGCAGTTGTGAGCTTAAGCCATGATGCACTGTAGGGTCAATTTGCAGGTAGTTTTTTTCTTGGTAAGCCTGCTGCCATGGTGTGGGGTAGTTATTTAGCATCTCGGTGCGTGGTGCAGACAATGGATAGGGCATACGGAGCCCATAGGCACAAAAGTTAAAACCTAAAGCGCTGGTGATTTTTGATAGTTCAGCAAAAAAATCTTCGCTCGAACCTTTAGTTTCTAATAAGCAGAACTGTTCTTCTAACCACGCTTCCATGTGCTAGCTATAACTTCCTTGATATATGCCATTTAGCCATATAAATGCAATGACTGATTAACTAGCAGTATAACGCAACTGTCAATGTTGACAATTGATGGAGGGCAAGCCTGATGCTTTGATGAGGTAGAGTTCAAAAAAAAAATAAACATAATTATGAATATGTGGGTAAATAGAAAAACTATTTTAGATCCAGCAAGCTACACGGTTACTCCGGATTACGATGGCTTAGTCAGATTATCTTATGAGCAACTTAGCGTGCTCGATTTTAAGCACATTATTTCTGGCTTAGATAAAATCAATCCCGCGCAGGAAGCATTGAGTCTGCAGCAATACGGTGGATATACCGAGTGGCTATTTGAAAACATATGCGCCATCACGCTGGGTTGGGATTGGCATTGGACATGGCGTGATGGTCGTATGCAGTGCCAAGTAAAAGGTTTCCCTCGAAGTAACATTCAATTACAAGAAGAGGGCTTTGATGTGAGCCCTAAAAGAAACGATCAACTGCTGTTACAGTTGATCGGTAATATGAATTGGCAACCTACTACCAGCGCGGCCATTTTAGAACGCTATCAAGAATCGCCAATGAACATTGGTTAATCAAGATCAATGTAGCAGGCAAATAGGGCGTAACCATTAATTACCTTAGGTGGGCCTGCCCGGTGATGGCGGAAGCCGGCGTGGCGTAACATGCGCTCTATGCCAAGTGGTGATACTGAAACAAGCCGTTTGGCGCCGTGTTTTTTAGCACATTCGATGGCGGCATTTAATAGCGATAAGGCTTGTTTCGACATTAGCTGAGTAGGTGCTTCTTGATGGTTGTCAAAGTCTACAGCGGCAAAACGAGAAAGCTCCCAAATATCGGATTGTTTAGGGCAGGGCAAACCGTTGAGTAGTTCTGGAAATACCTCTTCCAGCAAATAAGGTTGAGTAGTGGGGAGCAGTCGGGCACAGCCGCAAATGTGCTCATGTTGATTTTTAGCCACGACATAAATAGTGTCTTGATGATCAAATTGGTCTTGCTCTATGCCTTCGGGAGTATCTAGCTCCCAACCCAGCATTTCGACAAAGACTTGATGGCGATAGTGATTTAGGTGTTGAAAGGTAGTGGCTGAAAGTTGTTCTGCAACGCCGTCGATGAAGTCCATAAGCATCTCTCCCTAGGTGGTGATGCTATGAGTACAATCCAGCCTGCGCATTTTTTAAACTGTTAACTCTAACAGCTAGTAAATACTAAATTTATCTCCTATGGTGTTGTTTTTATTGATTTTTTGTTATTTAGTTGTGTCTTTGTTCTGTTGTTATCGCTAAAGATAAAGCCTTTTAAATTCAATTAACTAACTATTGTTTTTATATTACTTAATAAATGTTGCCTACATTTTTCCACTAGCGCATTGGGAAATTGTCGGTAGTCTGGATAAGGGGCATAAATACGATTGGCTACAGTAAAAAAGTGTTTTTTAGTCTCTTGTGAGAAAGCATTTATTAGATTTGGCTCAAACTGTGGCCAATTTTTCTTACCGGCAATGAGGTGCCATTGGGTATTTTTTACCAGCTGAGTGCCTAAATTAATTTGCTGTTCTAGTAATAGCTGCTGTTGTAAATATTCCCGCCAGTCGTCATTTGGCGCGGTCAATTTGGCGAAGATCGTCAGTATTTTTCGCCAATTATTGTTGTTGTGGGCCAAAATCGACTGGCACAACTGGGTTTTAGGTACGTCGCTTAGTGCTGCTCCTAACTCTGGCACATCGGTATTAAGGTATAACACCACTCTTGGAGTAGCACTGCCGATTATCATACTTAGCTTTTCCTTATCTCTGTATTAACTCGCGCCTTGCAGGGGCTTAAGTCTGTCATTTAACTGCCACAAAACTGTTGCTCGTTTGTCATGTTTTACTCCTAGCCTTTGAGCGAAAACAGGGAGAGAACGATGATTTCAGCTCAGCAGCTGCTTGACCAACATTACCCAAGCCTAGCACGGCATCCTCGCCGGTATAACTTGGCAAAGTGGTTTTTTTCTAAGATTTTATTTGAAGATAGGTTTCAAGCCTTTGCCGAAAAACACCCGCATTTAACCGGTGTCGCTTTTATTGAACAGGTATTTGCTGAACTCAATATTAGTTATCGAGTGAGTCAAAACGAACGCGAGCGAATTCCCAGTGAAGGACGGGTGGTAATTGTGGCCAATCACCCGATTGGTTCCATTGACGGTCTCGCACTACTGCATTTGGTTAGCCAAGTGCGTAAAGACGTAAAAATAGTCGCTAATGAGCTACTATCAGCCATTCACCCCTTAGGTGAATTGTTACTGCCGGTGGATAATATGCGAGGGAATAGTCAACGTAAGCAGCTAAATGCGATTAAAGCGCTACTGGAGCAGGAAGGCGCGGTGATTATCTTTCCGGCGGGGGAAGTCTCTCGCTTAAAAGGTTTAAAGGTCCAAGATGGCAAGTGGAGTAAGGGCTTCGTGAGCATCGCCAAAAAGACCCATACCCCTTTGCTGCCGGTTTACGTTAAGGCGAAAAACAGTAAGTTGTTTTATTTAAGCTCTCTTCTGTATCGCCCTTTGTCTACGCTACTGTTAGTTAAGGAGCTGTTCTACCACAAAAACAAGGTGTTTTCGATGGTGGTGGGGGAGCAAATTCCAGTTAAAAGTTTTGCCTTCAGTGGTCTCGACCGAGCCACCCAAGCACAGCTAATTAAGAAACATTTATACCGTATTGGTAGAAATAAGAAGGGTTTATTTAAGACAGAAGCGGCGATTGCTCACCCCGAGCAGCGTCTTGAGCTAAAGAAGGCTGTTGAACAGTTAGAGGATTTAGGCGAAACGCCTGACGGTAAGAAAATCTGCCTATGTTATGGCAATTCTCAGCCGGTGATTTTGTCAGAGCTAGGTCGCTTGCGAGAACTCGCGTTTCGCGCGGTGGGAGAAGGTACCGGGCGGCGTAGTGATACTGATAAGTATGATCGCCACTATATGCATCTTATCTTATGGGATAGTGAGCTACTGGAAATCGCCGGAGCCTACCGTTTTGCTGATACTCAAGACTTAATTGAACGCCACGGTATTAGTGCTTTGTATAGCCATACTTTGTTTGACTACAAATTGAAAGATTGTGAATTTTTGAAGTCGGGCATTGAGCTTGGGCGTAGTTTTGTTCAGCCCAAATATTGGGGTAAACGTAGTTTAGATTACTTATGGTTGGGCATTGGCGCCTTTTTAGCTCGTCATCCACAATACCGTTACTTATTCGGACCGGTCAGCATTAGTGTGGCTATGCCTGAAGCTGGCAGGGATCTGCTCATTGATTTTTATCGTCGTTATTTTCCGCCAGCAAAGCCTTATGCGCGCTCTCGTCAGCCTTATCAACTCAATCGCAGTTCTAAGGATGCTGGCTTCGTTAGCTTTAGTGGTGAGGATTACAAGAGTGACTTTGCTTCGCTAAAAAGTGCTTTAGCTTCTATGGGCAGTGCTGTTCCGACTTTGTATAAACAATATACTGAGCTGTGTGATGCTGGTGGAGTACAATTTATTGATTTTAACGTGGATCCTGATTTTAATCAGTGTATTGACGGCTTGGTACTGGTGGATCTACAGCAGCTAAAAGCAAAGAAAAAGGCACGCTATATTGACGCCCACCTAAGTTCGTCGGAATTGCACTAAGGGGGCGAAATACCCCCTTAGTTTTACATTTATTTTCTTTTTAGCATCATCACCAAGGCGACTACAGCCAGTACCATTGGGTACCAAGCGCTACTCACCACCATTAAGGGGCTAAGCGCAAATAGAGAGCCTAGTAACAAGGCTTGTGCACCATAAGGTATGAGGCCTTGGATAACACAGGCAAATATATCCATTATGCTGGCACTACGAGCCGCTGAAATAGCATTTTCTTGAGCAAGTTGTTTGGTTAAGTCACCGGCCAATAAAATCGCTACGGTGTTATTAGCTACCGCCAGGTTACTTAGAGCGGTAATAAGCGCTATGCCAATTTGTGCAGTAAAACTCTTATAGTTGGCTTGGTTTACCCAGCTGTTAACTCTTTGTTGGATGAAGCTTAGCCCGCCTTGATGGCGCATTAAGGCGCTTAAGCCCCCGATAAATAGCGATAATAGAAAGATTTCTTGCATACCGGTAAAGCCCGCATAAATGTCATTGGCAAAGCTTAATGCACTGTACTCGCTGCTAAGCATGGCGGTGACCCCAGCGAGTATGATTCCACTGAATAGCACCACAAATACATTCACGCCAACCACTGCCATTAGCAAAATAACTAAATAAGGCAGTGCACTTAGTGGCTGTTCGATTGTAAGCGGCTCAATTGGAGCACTGTCATTAGCGACAAACAATAACACGATGGTAATAAAGGCCGCTGGAAGGGCTATGCCTAGGTTTTGCTTAAACTTATCTTTCATCGCACAGCCTTGAGTGCGGGTCGCGGCAATCGTGGTATCGGAGATAATTGAAAGGTTATCACCAAACATCGCGCCGCCTAGCACTGCACCCGCCATATATACAGGGTCAATGTTGGCAGCTTGGGCAATGCCTAAGGCGATAGGGGCAACAGCTGCAATGGTGCCCATTGAGGTTCCCATTGCGGTGGCAATCAAACCGGAAACAATAAAAATACCGGGTAACAGAAACCAAGAAGGGACGCCATTAAGCGCTAAAGCGACCACGGCCTCGGCTCCGCCGCTGGCCTTAGCGACGCTGCTAAATGCCCCTGCTAAGAGGTAAATTAAGCACATGGTGATGATGTTGTGGTTTGCCATTCCACCCACCAACTGCTCAATGCTGTGATTCAATTTGTCCTTGCTTAGTATCAGCGCTAATACAACAGCTGGAATAATGGCAATGGGGGCGGGCAGCTGATAGAAGGCAAACTCGACACCTTGCCAATGTAAATAGCTACCTACACCAATAAACAGGCTTAAAAACAGAACTATTGGCGTAAGCGCTAGGGCTGAAGCTGGTGCTTCAACGGTTTTTTTCGAAGACATTGGAATAATACTCTAGTGAATAATATCGGCCTAGTGTAATGATTTATAGAGCTCTGTCAATCTAGATGGCTAAACGTCTTTACTTCTTATTGTCTTGACTTGATAAAATAGCGTATGGCTACTGTTGCCTGTAATAAATTCGTCATAAAAAAGCAATATGGTTGCGCCTAGTTTGATGTTCAATGGGTTTATAAGGGGGTTCTCCGTTTTTACTCATTGCGCTAGGCCATGGAGATCTTATGCGAGTTTCACGATTCTCGAGAGTGTCGGCTTTTGCTTTATTTACAGTAAGCGCCGTATTAATTATTGCCCTGTATTTTTCATTGGAAAAAATATCGACTTCAAATCAGCAGTTACAACGATATCAAGCTTTAAAGTTTCAGTTTAATAGCCAGTTAGTGGCCAAGGTCAACAGCTATCTCAATACCGGTAATGCGATTGCACTCAGCGACGCTGAGAGCCTGTTACAGGACTTGGTTGAACAAGCTCAACAGCAGCAACTAACGAGCTTGTCGTCAATGTTGGCTGCTTTATTGGAAGCGTTGCAACAGCGTTATTTAGCTTTAGGTAAACTTAGTGGTAATGAGCAAGCCCTACTGCTCAATGCTGAAAGAGAAATGCTAGCTTGGGCTGATAGCACGGTAGATTATGGCCTCAAGGCGAGTGCTGGCGATGCTTATATTCGCCAAGGTAGCGAGCTGATGAATGGATTGATTCATTTGTCTATGCAGCGTAATCGCTATTTTGCTCATCCCAGCGAAGAGGCTCAAGCTGCTTACGACAACGCCTATAGTCAAATTCGTTCTAGTATTGAACAGATTAACAGTTTGCCTTTGCTGGGAGTGATGAGTGAAGTAGAAATAGATGAATTTGCGTTGGGGGACCCAGAAGAAGCGGTTGATTTGGCTGAAGAACTGAAAAGTGAGTTATCCAGTTTAAGTCAGCGTTATCCAAGAGAGCTTAAATCGACGCATAGTCTGATTGAGCAACGCCTCGCACTGCGAGAGGCTTTAAGCCAAGATATAGATAAGCTCACTCAACAAGTGGCCGAAGCCGAGCAAGGCGTAGTGAAAGACCGCGAACGAGTGATGAAAAATGTACAACTTAGTTTGTATACAGTAGCGGGGCTGATCGTTTTATTAGCGATACTAATGCAGATTATTATGCAAACTACGGTGCTAAAACCGCTACGAGAGTTGCGTAATAGTTTTGCTTTATTGGTGGAAAATGCCAGTATTCAGCAGTTAAAAGTACGCCGTAAGCATACCGAAATTGGTGAAATTGCCACTTTCTTTAATCAGCTGTTAGATAAACAAGAAGCGCATGACGCGCTAAGAAATCAGCAACTATCGGTGGTGTCTAGCTCTTTAGATTCGGTATCACAGCAGGTCAGAGAAATATATCAAACCTCAGAACAAACCGATCAGCAGGTGAGTGAATCACAAACGCTGATGGAGCAACTGGCCCATCTTACTCAGCAATTAAACCAAATTTCTTCTGATGTTGAACATAACGCTAACGCCACTCAAGAGGCGATGAATGAATCGCAGCAAAATGTTGAGCAAGTGATCAGTGCCAGTAAAAGAACCAGTGATGCGGTAGTTGAAGGAAGAGGCTCACTCGCCACCCTAGTTAAAGCTGTAGTTGATGTTAGCGCTATCTTAGATGTCATTCGCGGCATTGCCGAGCAAACTAACTTATTGGCCTTAAATGCTGCTATTGAATCGGCTCGGGCTGGAGAGCATGGCAGAGGTTTTGCGGTGGTGGCAGATGAAGTGCGAACCTTATCGATGCGCACGCAAACGTCATTAGAAGAGATCACCACCATCTTGAATCAGTTAAAGCAATCCTCTAGTAGCTTGGAAAGCAATATCGGTGGTATCGAAGAGGCCAGTGAGTATCAGCAGCAAATTTCTTCAAAATTAATGCAAACCACTCATTGGGTAAGAGAGCAAGCTCAAACCTCAGTTGCGGTAGCGCATCAAGCCAGTGAATATATCCGCGAGCAAAGTCATCATGTGGGTAGTTTTAATTCAAAAATGACTACGGTAAAAACCCAAGTAGAATCGGCTCACCAATTGGCCAGAAACATTGAGGCGAATGTTCATCAACAAGTGACCACCATTGTGAATGCTTTAAAACCCGCCTAAATCGATAAAGCTAAGGGCTATTTGCGATAGCATGTTATACTGCCGCTTTGGCTCGTTTGGAGCCAGTTTTACGCGGAAAGAGAGTGAAAATGCTAGAAATTGGACGCCTTAATCAATTAACAGTGATTGAATTGGCCGACTTAGGTGCTTACCTCGATGGAGGAGAGTGGGGAGATATACTGTTGCCCACTAAAGAGTTGCCTGAGCACTTAGCCGAAGGTGACGAGCTTACCGTCTTTGTTTATCGAGATAATGAGCAAAATCTATTAGCCACCCGGCAAACACCGAAGGTGCAAGTGGGTGAGTGTGCCAATTTGCTAGTGAAAGAGATCAACGATGTCGGTATTTTTCTTGATTGGGGCTTAGAGAAAGACTTATTCCTGCCTTTCAGCGAACAACAGCAGCCGATGGAAGTAGATCGCCACTACGTGGTTTATGTTTATTTAGATAATCAGCAGCGCATTACTGCGAGCAATAAACTAGATCGCTACATCGATAAAAGCCCCCACCATTATCAACGTGGCGACAAAGTTCAGCTGTTGATTGCGGGTCGAACCGAACTGGGCTACAAAGCCGTGGTGAATCATCAACACTGGGGCGTGTTGTATTACGACCAAGTCTTTAAGCGGATCCGCGCAGGTTATAGCTGTGAAGGTTATATTCAAAAGGTGCGAGAAGATCAAAAATTGGATGTTAGCTTAGAGCCGATAGGGATTAAAAAAGCCATTGATATTGGTGAGCAAATCTTGACTAAGTTAGAGCAAGAGCAGGGTTATTTGGCGCTTAGTGATAAAAGCTCCCCTCAGGCGATTGCTGCGATTTTTGGGGTAAGTAAGGCTACCTTCAAAAAAGCCATTGGCCGTTTATATAAAGAAGGCCTGATTACCATCAGTAAAACCGGCATCGTGCTTAACAGCAAAGACTAAGCAAAAAAAAGGGCCTAAAGCTTACGCGATAGGCCCTTATTATTGGTTATAGCTTAAATCGCTTCCGCTTCTTCTACCGCTTCAACGAAATTGTATTCTGCGTTAACTCCTGCTTCCAAGCTTACAGTAGCCTGTTGAGCCTGAGGATCGGCGATGCTAATTTCGTTATAAATTTCTGGATCATCATCAACAGCGCTGCAGCTAAAGGCAACTAGATAATCACCTGCGGGTAGGTAAGAGAAACTATAAACATAGTCGTTAGTTTCGCTATCTTGTTGCACCATTTTAGAGGCATAAGGTGCTACTACCTCTGCGGGCACATCGGTATCTATCTCTGGGTCAAACTCATCGCCCAATACTTCAGTTTCACCAATCGGCGCATTATATAAATAAACCACATTGCCGGTATCTGCGGCGCATTCACCGGCTGAAAATAAGCTCGGGTCAACGGTGCCCGATAGGCTACCTACAGCTGTGTTATCAATAATTGTCACACCGTGGGGTTTCAAATTAAAGCTAGTGCCATTGGCTGTGCTCACCAAGGATTTTCTTAGATTAAAATCAATGGTATAGGCTTGAGTCCCTTCACTGGTCACGGTAAAACTGCCCAGCCGTAATTTATTACTTGGCGTTTTCAGTGGTAGGGTGGCGCCTACTTCGTCAACCACGTTACAAAACTCGGTGCTGCCATTTTGGTTTTGAGGACACTGGTAAGTATTGATGATCAGTTCGCTGTATTCACCAATCGGCAGCTCAGCGTCACTTAGCACCAAGAGGCTGTCGCCATTTTGGTAATCAAGCAAGTTAATACTAATGGGTTCGCCGTTTTCGTCTTCAATCAATAGCTCAATGTCTGCTTCATCGGGGCGCTGTAAGGTAATTGAGCTATAACTTACATTAACCTCTTGAGCGCTATCTACAGGCGCGTCGGCGATAGAAAAAGACACTTTAGCGGTATTTAAAGAAGGTGAGTCATCGCTTCCGCAGGCGATTAATCCAGCGCTTAACGATGCTATCAGTGATACTTTTAAAATGTGATTCATTTTTGTCTCTTTTTAAAATTAATACTTGATGGGCTTCGTCTAGTTTGTATTTTGCGTATCACCTTAAGAATAGTATGTTTTTGGTGCTTACAAAGAGGGATTGTAGCATAAGTGAGGCCCGTTCACCCTTTTGGGCTGGGTGAAACAGGCATTTTTTTGGATAAATTCGCTGTTTACAAGCTGTAACGCAGTTTTAATTTATCGGGATGGGGTGATAAATAAGCTTGTTGTGCTAAATACTGTTTGGGGTGCTCACGTAAGTAGTGCTGAATTAAACTGATTGGCACCAGCAGCGGAAGTATTCCTTCGCGGTACTGGTGAATACGTTCGCTTAACTCACTGCGTTGTTGTGAGCTTAAGTCTCGCTTGAAGTAACCTTGCAGATGCTGCAATACGTTGGTGTGGTTTTTTCTGCTGCAGTTGTGGCGCAGTATCTCCATAAACGCCTTAATGTAATTGTCAAAACCTTGCTTGTCGTGAGGGCCTTGAATGTTGGCAACTAATGGGCCTAGCTTGCGGTATTTTTCAGGATGATGAGCCATTAACAGGTATTTATACTTGGCATGAAATGCTTGCAAGGCAGCTACAGTGAGCCCTTGCTCCGCTAATACCTGCCATTGATGAAAAGCAAAAACTCGATTAACGAAATTTTCTCGCAATATTGGGTCGTTAAGTCGGCCATCTTCTTCAATGGGTAGTAGCGGATAAGCCTTTATTAATTCTGCGGTGAACAAACCTACACCTTCTTTAGCGGCATTGTTGGTTGATGGTGAGTAAACGCTAACTCGTTCCATGCCGCAGCTGGGAGATTTGGCACAAACAATGTAACCACTTAAATGGCCTAATTGAGGTAAGCGGTGCTGGGTGTAGTCCAGCATTTTTTGGGTTACGTCAAAGCTGCCATCGCTGGCTTGCAGTGAGATAAGGTCTTGTTGTTTAACTAAACGTATAGATTTACGTGGGCTGCCTAAGCCAATCGCCATTTCTGGACAGTTAGGTTCAAAATCAAAATACTCAGCGAGTTCTTGTCGACAAAAACGTGATTGCTTGTGTCCGCCGTCGTAGCGCACTTCTTGGCCCAATAGACAACTGCTGATACCCACCGCAATTTTTTCACTAGAAAATCGATTCATGGCTTGCTCCTTATTTCTCACCTATCTAATACGAATTGAGTCGAGCACTAGGATCAATATTACTGAATTTTTGTTTTTGAAATGACCCTTTAATCCAAAATTTGATTGAGTTTACTGGCTAAGCGATATCCGGCTAGAGCCAGCTGTTGCTCGATGAGTGGGCGCTTACTTTGAGCATAAGCTTCACCTAGGTGCTCGGACGAATAGTCGTAGACCATGGGCACTAGTTGCCGAGTTTGCAAGAACCATTGTTGGTAGTCATGCCCCAGTTGTTGCTGGTTTAGCGGGTAATCACGCATCAGTTGCAGGGCATAACTTGGTAGCGGCTTGGCGGCTGAGTCTAATAGTTGGCTATCCCAAATTCGGTGCAGGTTGCTGGGTTTGCCATACCATGTTACTTGGCGGAGATTGCCGCCTCGGTCCTCCGCGTAGGCCACATGCAGTGGCTGGTGCAAATCGGCGAGTAGGTGAATATAAAATTTAAGCGCTTGGCTACGGGTTTGCTTGTTGAGTGAGTGATTAGCCAATTGGCCTTCAAAATAGTTGAGCTGGCTAAGCACATCGCCTTGAGGGTTGCGCTTGGCGAAACTCAAGTTTTGCCCTTTGGCTAGGTTAATATAATGCCATGGCGCGGTGTACTGCCACGCCGAGTCTTTTCTTATTTGATCCGCCCAAGTCGCCACATCAACGAGATTTTGCTGGTCAAGCAAAATGCCAATTTGTTGCTTAGCCGATGGGCTGAGTTGTTGTTCGGCGATGTGAGCAACTAGTTGATGGCCTAGCACGCCAAAGGCCATGCTAGGAAGACTAAAAAAGCACAAATATAAGTACAGTAGGGCGGAACGCAAAGCTTGTTCTCTACTACTGTTACAACAGGGCTAACAGGTTTTCTGCTTTACTTTGATCGAGTCCTTTACCCGGCTCAAGCTTAAGGATGCTAACGGTCAAATCATCAATCAGCATGGCGTAGCGTTGTGAACGTAGCCCGCCAAAGTTACCGGTATCTTTTTCTAGGCCTAAGGCCTTAGTAAAACTAGCGTCACCGTCGGCTAACATCATCAGTTGCTCCGCTTGTTGTGCTTTACCCCAAGCATTCATCACAAAGGCGTCATTCACGGCAACACAGGCGATAATATCAACGCCTTTAGTTTTAAATTGCTCGGCTAAACGAACATAGCCAGGTAGGTGGGCTTCTGAGCAAGTGGGAGTAAAGGCACCGGGAACAGCAAACAACAGTACCTTTTTACCCGCAAATAGTTCGTGGCTCTGGTAGGTTTGCATGCCCTCTGGTGCTAACTCGCTGAGTGGGCTGTTGGGAATTTGTTGTCCTTGTTGAATCATTGCTTGTTCCTTTTACCTTTTGGGCTGAGCTCTGTCTTGGTTGTTAATTGCAGCCTAGAGTTGATTTGGCGCTTGTGCAAGCCGTCACCGAGTATTTATCGAGCAGGCTGTCAACTGTTGTTGCAAGGAATGTTTGTCTAAGGCTTGAGTGCTGATTATTTCAATACGGTTGGTTTCACTTGGCGCTAACAGCTGGAGCGTTCCTGCGCCGTTCACATGATTGATCAGTAAGCTGTGATGCTCAACTTGTAGTAAGGCCTTGCAGCGAAGCAGCTCTAGAGAGTTAATTAAGTCGACTAAGGCCTGCTGGTTGAAGCGCTGGTTTGCTGGGAAGGACCAGCCAAGAGTGCAGATATTGGCATTAGGATCTAAGTGCGCTGTAGTGGTTTCTAGGCCAATAGTGAGCTGCTGCTTACTGATTGGCGAAAACGATATGCTGTGGCTTGGCTGCGTTACCGGAGTAATTAGTTCATCTAGGGCTAAACCTCCGTGTTGGCTAAATAACAACGGTTTATGGTTCAGCTTTAGTTGCTCCAAATACTGCGCTAAGGCTTGGCGGTCGCTATCTTGGTAAAGATCAGTTTTACTGGCGATAATTTTATCGGCAATGTGTAACTGTGCCGCAAAGTTTTCGTGCTCGCGATAACGTTGGTCTGCTAATAGTCGTGCATCTATCAAGGCAAGGCTGTTGGCGATGGTAATGCTGCCTAAGTTTGCTAATTCTTGTAAGCGCTTTTTGATTTGCAAAGGGTGACCCAAGCCGGTGGGCTCGATTAGTAAGCGCTGAGGTTTGGCTTGTTTTAACAAGGCAATCAAGGCCACTTGAAAGGGCACGCCTGCTGCGCAACACAAGCAGCCACCGGGCACTTCTTTAATTGCTACATTACTCGTATTTTGCGCTTTAAGGATGCTAGCATCTAGGCCGATTTCGCCAAACTCATTACTGAGCACCGCCCAAGTTTGTTGCTCGGGCTTTTGTTTTAATAAGTGTTGAATGAGGGTGGTTTTCCCTGAGCCCAAAAAGCCGGTAATTAAATGGCAGGGCACGGCTGTTAGTTGGTGTTGCATGGTATGGTTCGCTGGCTAATAAACAACAGTGACTAGCGACTATAACACAGCCAAGGTCGGCATTTTTACTCAGCCTGCGGGTATTTATGCTTTGGATCTAGCCTGTTGTATTTTCTGACAAATGTGCTCGGCTATAGGAAAAGCAGAGGTGGCTGCTGGTGAAGGCGCGTTACAAACATGCAAGCTGCGGGGGCTGCTGGCGAATAAAAAATCATGGACTAGGGTGCCATCTTTGAGAACTGCTTGGGCGCGAATACCAGCTGGATAGGCATGTAAATCACTGACCTTAAGGCTAGGGCAGTACTTTCTCACGCGCTCTAGGTAAGCTGATTTAAACAACGAGTCCTTAGTTTCGCTTAAGCCATGTCGAAAATGCTGTTTGGCCACTTTCCAAAAACCACAGAAGCTAAGCATCTGTTTAACATCTGCGAAGTTGATGGAGCCTTTGGCGTAGCCCTCTCTAGACCACCCTTGAACGGCATTCGGGCCTACGGTTACGCTACCATCAATCATTTTGGTTAAATGCACACCCAAAAACGGTAGCTCGGGATCGGGGATGGGGTAAATAAGGTGTTTGATTATTTGGCTGTGCTTAGCCGCCAGGCGATAGTATTCGCCGCGATAGGGAATAATCTGAAAGTCGATGTCTAGTTTTAGCATCTCACATAAACGGTCGGCCATTAGGCCTCCGCAGGCAACCAGATAAGCACAGCTTATCGCTCCTTGCTCAGTGGTGATATTGATCTGCTCTGGCTGTTCATCAAGGGCTGTCACTTGGTGTGAAAGCAGAACTTTTCCGCCATTGTCGGTAAATTCTTGAGCTATTTTTTGGCAAATTTGTGGATAGCTAACGATGCCTGTAGCAGGAATGTACAAGGCTCCTAAACCTGCAATATTTGGCTCTCGTTGTTTTAGCTCTTGGCTGCTAAGTTGCTGGTAGGTGATTTGATTTTGCTCACAGCGTTTGGCAAGTTGCTGCATACGAGTTAACTCCAGTTGATTACTCGCCACCAATAACTTACCGCATTGTTGATAGGGAATTGCATGCCGCTGGCAAAATTCGATAGTTTGTTGCAGGCCCTGCTTACAAAACTGTGCTTTTAAGCTCCCCGGTTGATAATAAACCCCGGCGTGGATTACACCGCTGTTATGACCGGTTTGATGGAAGGCCAACGAGGCTTCTTTTTCTAGCAGGGCGATACTGGCATCAGGGTAAGTTTTTTGCAGCTGCAAGGCTGTCGCCAAGCCCACAATACCACCACCAATAACGCAAAAATCATAATCCATTAGGCTATTCCTTGGCTTGCTGCTGTTTCGCTGACCTTTAACTGAGCTAGGTAACTGATTGTATTTAGACTAAAGATATCAAGTGATAACTGAATTCACCACTCAGCAATGATAAAGTCAAATTTATCAATTTGCTAACGAGATGTTTAAATGGATTTAACAATTTTTAACGCTGTATTGTTGCTGTTGCTGGGGTTGGCCGCAGGCGTGATTAATACTTTAGCGGGTGGTGGCTCTAATTTGACCTTGCCAGCATTGATGATCATGGGGATGCCGGCAGAGTTGGCGAACGCGACTAATCGGGTTGGAATTTTTTTGCAATGCCTCACTGGCGCTCTGGGATTTAAAAAACACGGTAAGCTGGATACCCAAGATCTAGGCCCAATATTATGGCCTACGCTAATAGGCGGTTTAGTTGGAGCCTTAGTGGCATCTTACGCCGCCGCGTGGTTAGTTAAATACTTATTGCTAGGTGCGATGTTGGCAATGGCTAGCTTAATGCTGTTCAAACCTTCTGTGGTGGCTCCAGACCTAGGTACTCAGGCTAAAACTGTGGCCGAGAGTTCCAGCGCCAAGTGGAGCTTAATGCTGGCGGGCTTTTATGGTGGTTTTGTACAAGCTGGGGTGGGCTTTATCTTGTTAGCCGCCCTTGCAGGGAGTTTGCGTTATGATTTAGTAAGAGCCAATGCATTGAAATTGGTATGTACTTTGGCATTTACCAGTGTTGCCTTAGTCGTTTTTGTCGCTAGAGGACAAGTGGTGTGGTTGCCGGCCTTAGTCTTATCTTTAGGCTATATTGCCGGTGCTCATTATGCGGTGAAATTTGCTATTCAGGCAGAAGCAAGCACTCTAAAGTGGTTTTTGTTTATTATGACCTTGCTGGGCTGTATTGCTGCGTTTTGGTTTTAACAACGGGAGCGTTAAATGAAAATTTTATATTTGGCCTTGTGTGTATTCATCATCAGCGGCTGCAGTTCTAAGCCACCAGGTATCGAGCCTGTTGATAATTTTGAGTTAAGCCAATATTTAGGCACTTGGTATGAAGTTGCCCGTTTGGATCATGCCTTCGAGCGCGGTATGAGCCATGTGAGCGCAACTTACAGTGTGCTGCCGAATGGCAAAGTTAAGGTGATTAACAAGGGCTTTTCCGAGCAGGAGGGGCGTTGGTTAAGCGCAGAAGGCCTAGCCTATTTGCCCGAGCAAGGACGTGGTTATTTAAAAGTTTCCTTTTTTCGACCGTTTTATGGGGCCTACGTGATTTTTGTTTTGGACCAAGAAGCCTATCAATATGCCTTGGTTGCGGGACCGAGCAGAAATTATTTGTGGTTATTGGCAAGAAGCCCAGACCTACCGCATGCTATTCGTAGTGAACTTGTATGGCGGGCCAAGCAGGCAGGCTTCGATGTAGATGAATTAATCTATGTGGATCATCAGTCAGAGGTAATTAAACACCAGGAGTAACTATGTGGGTAGAAGGTCGAGTAACAAAGCGAATTGATTGGAACAAACAATTGTTTAGCTTACGGATAGAGGCCGACATTGCCCCTTTCGTTGCCGGGCAATTTATAAAGTTGTCTGAGTTACAGCAAGGGAAGCGGATTGCTCGTGCCTATTCTTTGGTAAACCCTCCGAGAGCAGATTATCTTGAAGTATTAGCGATTAAAGTAGAAGACGGTACTCTTTCGCCTAACCTGCATAACTTACATGTGGGCGAGACTATTGAGGTATCGAGTGCTGCCGCAGGTTTTTTGGTGCTTGACGAAGTCCCGCCGGCTAAACATCTATGGTTGATGGCAACAGGGACCGGTATTGGACCTTACCTGTCGATGTTGGCCACTGACCAGCCATGGCAGCGTTTCGATAAAGTGGTTGTGGTATACGGGGTTAGATATGCCAGAGACTTGGCTTATTTGGACGTGTTGGAGCAGTACCTGCAGCGTTATCCTCAACAGTTCGTTTTGCAAACCATGGTCACGCGGGAGAACTATGCTGGAGCTTTAGTTAAGCGCATTCCTGAGGCGCTTGACGATGGTAGCCTAGAGAACGCGGTGGGCTTATCTTTAAGTCCCGAGAGCTCTCAAGTGATGTTGTGTGGAAATCCTGAGATGATCACTGCAGCAATGCAATCTCTTGAAGGTAAAGGTTTAAGTAAAAACCTAAGGCGTAAACCGGGGCAGGTTACGGTTGAGCGATATTGGTAGGGGGCTTGAGCTAATGAGTGGCGTAAGTTTTGCTTGAAAATTGAGCGATGCGTTTTAGAATTAAGCACATTATTGTCAGTATTTTTTACATGCAATGGCAGAAATATTCGAGGCTTGGGTGTAAATAGCTGTTAAATAATGCTTTTTTATTTTGGCCTGATTGTTGCTTGTTTACGTGGTATTACCAGTTTGATATACAGAATGCTATTTAGGGGGCGTTGTGTTGAAGAAAATTTTATTAGCGGCAAGTTGTGCCGTATCGCTATCGGCCTTTGGTGCGACGGAGACATGGTCTTTCGAGGACTTTTCTCGTGACTTCTATGATTACGGAAATAGTTTCTCTGGCACCTCAGGATCAGGCATTGGCCTTAACTTAACCGGTTGGTCGAATACCGGCTCTGGTGAAAGCATCGAGGATGCATATTTGGATTATGCAGACGGTAATGGTTTAACCTTGATGAACCGTGATGAGTGGCCTATTTATCCGGACCATGGTATTGACAACAGTAACTATCTGCCAGGTTACAATGACTACGACATGGTATTGCTGAGTTTTGATACTGCGGTTAATTTAGCGGGCTTTTCTCTTGGCTGGGCTTATGAGTATCGAAATGGACGAGACCGAGCCGGCCGTCATGCCGATGTCTCAGTATTAGCCTATAACGGAGCAGATGCTCCAGTTTTAGCGGGTAGCACTTGGAATGATGTGGCTGATTTAGCCAGCGGCTGGACCAGTGAAGCGCAAGTTTACGATGCTGACGATTATGCTTATCAAGCGATTTCCAGCAGTACCGAATCAAAATATTGGTTAATTGGCGCTTACAATCCAGTATTTGGCGGGTCTGGGCAATATGCAGGTAACGATGCCTTTAAGTTGGCTGGGGTGCAAGCTGAACCTGGTGCGCAACCAGTCAACAGTGTTCCAGAACCCGGCACTGTGTTGTTGTTCGCTGCGGGCCTATTTGGTATTGCATTGCGTACTAGAAAGCGCTAACTGATTATTTGAACCTCCTTTCCTTTCTGAACAAAAATACGAAATACTCTGTGTTTCGTATTTTTTTGTCTTTTTTTTAGTCCTTGTTCATTAGATACTGTTTTTAGTCGAATTAATTTGCTCTGATCTCGCAAGGATTGCCGCTACCCAATGAAAAAATTATTGATTGCTTTTGTTTTATCATCGCTAGTAAATGTGAGCTTGGCTAATGAACAAATGAACGATTATGAAATGGCGGTTAAAGCCTTTCATAATGGTGAAGAAAACGAAGCTTTTATCTATTTAAAGAACGCGTTGAAGGCCGATCCTCAACACCTTTCTTCTAAGTTATTGTTAGCTAAAGTGTATTTTTACGCCAATAACTTAGGTTCGGCGGAAAAGCAATTACGTGAGGCCCTAGAAATGGGGGCTGATATCAACCTAGTGCTACCGCTATTAGGTAACGTTTTATTGCTACAAAACAAAACTGATGAGCTGTTAGCGTTGGCAGATAGAGAGCACGAGTTTTCTAAATCAACACAATTTGAGTGGAAGCTGCTGCAAGGGCAGGTACTGTTAAAGCAGGGGCAAACGGAGTCGGCTAAGCAGCTGTTTGAACAAGCTACGCAACTGGCTCCCGGCAAAACCGCGGCAATGAATAGTTTAGCCATGTTATACCTTCAGCAAAAACAATACACTTTGGCTGAACAGTGGATCGAACGCTCTTTAGCACAAGAGCAAAGTAATGAACGCACATGGTTATTAAAAGGTGACTTAGTTTCTGCTAAAGGCGACTTAACTACCGCTTTGCAGCATTATCAGCGAGCTTATGAACTTGACCCTAAAGATCCTAAGGTCTTGCGTAGCTTAGTTATCATCAATCTAAAAATGGATGAAGTGGCAGAGGCGAAACGCTACCTAAAGTTAGTGCAACAACAAACACCTAATGATCCCACTGCTATTTTGTTGTCGGCCAGTTTATTGAGCGAAGAAGATGGTAAGGATATCGCCGAACAGGCCTTAGCAACTTTAGCGCAAAATATTTCTACCGCCGATGGTGAACAGTTGGCTGATGCGAATAACTTGTTATTTATTCAGGGAGCATCAGAGTACATTCTCAACAACGATGAAAAGGCTCAGCAATACTTGAGTCAATATCTACGCCAACAGCCGAGCGATTTGGCGGCTACCCGCTTGTTGGCAAAAGTGTATTTGCGTAACGGTGAAAAAAGTCGACTGCAGTTGCTATTACAAGATAATTTTGACTACATCATTGGTGAATTAGCCTTATCTAGCCAGTTAGTTTATTTGTATTTGGAAGCGGGTAACCTTTACCAAGCGCAGCAGGCCTTTGAGGAGATCCGCGCCTATCACAGTGGCTCTCCCTATGTGGTGTTGCTTGAAGCGGAGCTAGCGCGCGCCTCAGGTGAGCCTCAGCGGGCCTATCAATTATTAAGCGCTATGCCTTATCAAACGGATGATGCCCCCTTAAAATGGTTGCAGATTAAGGGTGAATTGGCTCTACAGTTAGGCTTGCTCGAAGACGCTAAAGACATTGTGAACGCCTTGCAGCAACGAAACCTGCAAACCGAAAATGCTAATAACTTGCTGGCTGCTTACTACATCAAAACCGAGCAGAACCAAGTCGCTTTGAGTTATTTGGATAAAGTTCTAGCTGTTAATCCTGATAATCTCAGTGCTGCCTATAACAAAGCTGTTGTATACCAAAACCAAGGCCAGTTTCCGCAAGCTTTAGCGCTGCTGGAAACAATACTCGCTGAACATAAACAGCATGCCCCTAGCCATCTGTTAATGGCCAATATCTACTTTCAACAGCAGCAATATAAAATGGTTATCGAGCAGCTGGATACCTTGTTAAATCATCAGCCAGATAACAGAACAGCTCTAGAGCTAAAACTAACCACCTTATCGCGGACTCAACAATGGGAAGAGGCGTTACAGTTAGTTAAAAAACTCAATCGCGAATATATTCTTAACCAAGATTACTTACGTAGCTATGCTGAAGTGTTAATTCAATTACAGCGCTTTGATGAGGCTGATTATCCTCTTGATCTGTTAATTAGTCTTTGGGAAGACCAAGCCCTTAAATTAATTGATTTAGCCAGTTTACAAATCGCGGCTCAGAAACCAAATGACGCTAAGCAAAGCTTGCTTGACGCCTTAGAGCTTGACCCGAGTTTAGCTAGAGCTCTATTAATGTTGACCAGTTTAGAGCTGTCACAGGGGCAGCTGGCTGCTGCGGCAAAAACCTTGGATAAGTTTGAGGCGCAGTTTTCTCAAACTAGTCAATCTTTACTGTTAAGAGGGCGTTTGTTACTCGCCCAGGGTAAGGCTCAACAGGCTCAAAAACGGTTTAGCTCCGCCTTAGCGAAACAACCCTTAAACCGTGAAGCGGCAATTCACCTTTATCAATTAGCTAGCCAAAATATTGGTGTTGAGGCATTCCATCAGCAAATGGAAGCGACGTTGAATGATGGTGAGCAAATGTTTTGGCAACGACGCTTATTGGCTGACAGTTATTTACAACATGGACAAAATACTCAAGCTATTCAGCATTACGAGGTTCTAAGAAAGTCCCCACAGTTGAAAAATGAACCGGGTTTACTTAATAACTTAGCCAATTTATATGCGCTGGATGATTTAGATAAAGCTTTTCAAACGATTAATATCGTCTTACAACAAGGTGTGAAAAGCGCAGCTATTTTAGACACTGCTGGCTGGATAGAGCAGCAGCGGGGCAATCAGCAGCAGGCTTTGGTGTATCTACGTGAGGCCTACACGATGAACGCCTCTGACCCGAGTATTCGGTACCACTTGGCGGTGGTACTTAATAAGTTAAATCGACCAGTAGAGGCGAAGAGAGAGCTAGAAGCGGCACTAGAGTCTGAACAAGATATTGCCGAATATGAGCAAGCGAAAGCTTTGCTGGATAGATTGAATTAAGGCCTAAGTGCTATTCTAGTTTTACAAGGCGTTTATAGTGATGAGGCTTGTGACGGTGGTTGCTGGACACCGTCACTATGCTTAATATTACAGCTTAAAGCGCTGCACTAAAGCTTCTAGCTCTTCGGCTCGTTCGTTGAGGTTCACACTTCCTGCTCGGTTTTCTTGAGCAAGTCCTGCAGACTGACTCGATTGGTCGGCGATATGCACCACGCGCTGGGAAATTTCCTGTCCCACATGGCTTTGTTCTTCGGTAGCCGTTGCAATTAAGGCATTCATATCCATGATATGTTGAATCGACTCTTTAATTAGCCGCAATGCATCGCTGGCTGCGTTGGCACCACTTACTGCTTCTGTACTGCGCTCTTGGCTACTGTCCATGGCGGATACTGCAGCATCAGAGCCGTTTTTCAGGCGTTCAATCATTTCGTGAATTTCACCAGTGCTTTGTTGAGTGCGACTGGCTAATTGTCTTACTTCATCGGCAACCACCGCAAAACCGCGGCCTTGCTCTCCGGCTCGAGCGGCTTCAATGGCTGCATTTAGCGCCAATAGGTTAGTTTGTTCTGCAATTCCTTGAATCACACTTAAAGCTGAAGAAATATTCTGCACATCTCCTTCTAGGCGGCTGATGACTTCGCTGGCTTGGCCTATTTCGTTAGCCAACTGTTCGACACTGTGCACTGCAGAGCTAACCGTGGTCATAGCCTCACCGGCATTACTGTCTACTTGTTGGGCTGAGCTAGCGGCTTGGTTGGCATTATCGGATACGTCGTGAGCCGAGGCGGTCATTTCTGTCATTGCTGTAGCCACTTGTTCGGTTTCCTCACGTTGCTCTAACAATAGTTTGTCGACGCTGTTTGCGCGGGCTGACATGGAGGACGTTTCTTGGGCCACTTCGTGGGCTACGGTGCCGACTTTACTAATTATCTCATGTAGCAAACCAATAAAAATATTGAAGTTGCTAGCCAGTTGACCAAATTCGTATACGTAGTCGGTTCTAAGCCTAGCTGTGAGATCGGCATCGCCAGAAGCTAACTTAGCAAAGGATTGGTTCAAATCTTTTAGCGGAGCCATGATGCTGCGATTGATGAAGTAGCTAATCACTAAAGCTAAGCCAAGAAAAACGAGGGCGGTTATTGAAATAAACAGCATCGATGAGCTTAAGCTTTGCTCTGCTTCATCTTTGAGTTTGCTAATTATCGCGTCAACATCATCGGTATAAAATCCGGTGCCGATAAATACGTCCCATTTGTCTAAATAAATGGCGTAGCTGAGTTTAGGTAAGGCTTCTGTGCCACCTGGTTTGGGAAAGTAATAGGTATAGAATTCACCGGCTTTAGAAGCCTTTAGCAAATCTTGTACTATGTACTGGTTTTGCTTGTCTTGTAGGGTCCAGTAGTTTTTACCTATACCATTATCACTTAATCCGAGTAAAAATCGTACGCCACTTTTATCGTAACCAAATAAATAGCCACTTTCGCCGTATTTTAGACGTTTAAGTGTCGGCAGCGCTTGCTCTAAATTACCGCCGTTTTCGTATATATCCGCGATGGATGAGTAGGCCATATCAAGGTAGGACTTTAATTCATCTTTACGCCTGTCCATCATGCTGGCTTGAGTCTCATTACTTTGCGCATGGCTCAAAGCGCTAGTTTCATGATAACTGAGGTATAACATGCTACCAGCCAGTACAAGCAATGGCCCGATGGCAAGGATTAGCAAACGTTGGTTAATGGTTAGCGACATAGTTAGCTCCTGCTGCGCTAGTGCGGAACGAATAACGATTATGATTAGTATCGGTTGTTATGCACCATAATTTAGAAAAAATTAATATAAAAATTACTACAAGGTGAAACGGCTCACTAATTCCTCTAGCTGTTGTGCTCGTTGTTTTAAACTGGCGCTGCCAGCCTGATTTTCTTGGGCAAGCTGCGCTGAGGCGTTTGAATTTTCAGCAATCTGTTCAATTCGCTGAGATATATCTTGGCCTACATGATTCTGTTGTTGAGTTGCGCTCGCTATCAATGCGTTCATATCCATGATGTGCTGCACTGATTGCTTAATCTTCAATAGGGCTTCGCTGGCTGCATTGGCTCCTGTTACTGCTTCGCTACCTCGTTGTTGGCTATGGTTCATCACCGAGACCGCCGCATCTGAGCCACTGATTAACCGTTCAATCATCGCATCGATATCACCAGTGCTCTGCTGGGTGCGGTTGGCCAAGTTTCGAACTTCATCGGCCACTACTGCGAATCCACGTCCTTGTTCACCAGCTCGAGCCGCTTCAATTGCTGCATTTAAGGCGAGCAGGTTGGTTTGTTCGGCAATGCTTTGAATCACGTTTAAAGCTGCGGATATGTCTTTAATGTCGACCTCTAGTTGGCTGATCACTTCACTGGCTTGGGTGAGCTCTTCTGCTAGTTGTTCCACTCGATGAACCGCGCCTGTGACGGTTGTCATTGCTGTCTCAGCACTGTTATCAACCTGATGGGCCGATTCAGCAGCTTGATTGGCATTGCTACTGACATCATTTGCTGAAGCCGACATTTCGGTCATAGCGGTGGCCACTTGTTCAGTTTGTTGGCGCTGCTCTAATAATAGTTGGTCAACATGATTTGCACGTGTCGACATAGAGTGGGTTTCTTCAGCAACGTGTTGTGATACCGCACCCACTTTACTAATGATTTCATGAAGTAGTGAAATAAATGCATTAAAATTGGTGGTTAACTGAGCAAATTCGTAAACATAATTATCGCTGAGTCTGGCACTGAGATCGGCTTCGCCTGAGGCTAGCTTGGCAAAGGAGCGATTGAGTTCCTGCAGTGGCGTCATGATGCTACGGTTGATAAAAAAGCCGATAACCAGAGCGAAGGCTAGCAATGCAACAACACTCACAGCAATGAGTTGTAAGGATGATTTCAAACTTTGCTCACTTTGCTGCTCTAATTCGCGGATGACTGTTTCTATATCGTCGGTATAAAACCCTGTGCCCATCATTAAATTCCAACGCTCTAAAAAAATAGCGTAACTTAACTTAGGTAGGGCTTCTGTTTGTCCCGGTTTAGGGAAGTGGTAGGTGTAAAATTGTTTATTTTTAGATGCCTTAATTAAGCCCTGAATGAGGTACTGACCTTGTTTGTCTTGTAGTGACCAAAAGTTTTCTCCTAGACCTTTATCAGAGCTACCCGAAAAGATACGAATACCCTCGGCGCTGTAACCAAAAATATAGCCAGATTCGCCGTACTCTAAACTTTTTAAAATAGGCAGTGCTTGCTCTAAGGTTCCGCCAGCTTCGTAGATGCTAGCAATAGAAGAGTAGGCTAATTCCATATAAGAGCGTAACTCTACTTTCTTTAACTTTAACATACTTTCATGAGTTGCTTGTGATTGCTCATGACTGAGTTTTTGGGTTTCTGAGGTGGTGAGCCATAGGATGATAATGGCAAAGACAAGTATGGGTGCTATCGATAGTAAGAGTAGCCGTTGGCGAATAGTTAAAGACATAGAACTGTTCTCAAATTAATTATAATTTTAGTTTTTACTTAAGTGTAGACTGCATTTACTTTGATAAATTGGTCGCTGCTAGTGTGAACTGGTAAATGTGATCAAGCTTTGTTTTAGATGGATTTTATAGTGGCTTTTTAGAGGGGATATTTTGTTGCCAAATCTTGGCCGGTACAATTTCTAAGGCCGTTTTATAGCCAATGTTGAATAAGCGTAGTTTGGCATCATCACTCAAATGAAAATCAACCGGAGAAGTATTTCCAGTGTTGACCACTATCGTGCGATGCCAAAACTTTTCGTTAACGTACTCGCGGGATATGGTAGTCATGAAGGTGCGAATTAGTAGCGAAATATAAGCGGCTAAGGGGACAAAACCATTGGTTTGCACCGGTCTAATGTCATTATCACCGCGTAGTCGAAAACAAATAACTGGAGTACCATCTTCGGCCCAGTCTTGATGAAGTGCATCTTCAGAGAGAATACTTCCATCTACCATGAGATGCTCTTGGTAGGGCTTAAAAGAAAAGATCAGTGGAATGGACATGGAAAAACGTACCGCCCTTGAGACTTTTTCATTAGGGGTTTTTAGCGCGTCAAACACGACCGGAGAGCCAGAGCGAACGTCGGTTGCTACAATATGCAGCTGCATCGGTAATTGGCTAAAGGTAACTCCCATGAGTAGCTCGTCGATCCAAGCTTCAAACTTGTCTCCCGAGCACAAGCCTCCGTTACGCAGTAGGCTAAATAAGGAAAAACCTTTGAAACGTTCAAAGTTGGTATCTAAGGCGATTTGTTTGATTTGCTGAACATCCATACCACTAGCAAATAATGCGCTAATGATGCTGCCTCCAGATACACCAACGATGTGAGAAAATTCGATTTCCAGCTCTTTTAAGCCGGCCAAAATACCGATGTGCGCAGGTAAGCGAGTGCCTCCTCCGGCAAATATAGGCACTAAAGATCTTAAGGCTTGGCATTGCGTCGTGCTGTTCATAATAAGATGATAGCCCAAGAGTGTCAGTGATGATTAAACGGCTTGTCTGGATAGACTAATTTTAGCGGATTTATGGCATTGCGGCTTGAATAAGGAGGCCCTTTGAGAAGTATTAACGTTTTCTACAAAGTCTTGTATTGCTTAACGTTCAGCAGCCTCCTTTGTTTTAGTGCTTATGCGCAATTGCCGGCTTGTAATAATCAACAGTTGAGTTATCAACCGGCCTTGTCTACGGATCTGCAAGCTTTGCCCAATGTGGATGATTTCTCGGTATTGGTATGGAATACCTACAAAGGACAAAAAAGCACTTGGCACCAACAATTAAGCCATTTAAGTCGCAATGTTGATTTCATGCTGTTGCAGGAAGTTAGCCAACGGCAAATTAATGTTTGGCCTTTAAGTGAACAGTGGTTTCGTTATCAAGCCAAGGCTTTTGAATGGCGTGGTGACCAACTAGGCGTGATGAATCTAGCCAAATTTGCCAGTGCTAAAAGCTGTTTAGTGCTAAGCCCAGAACCTTGGATTAGGTTACCTAAGTCTGCTTTGTTGCAGCTTTATCGCTGGGGCGATGAAGAATTGTTAATCATCAACGTACACAGTATTAATTTTACTTTGGGTGATGAAGATTACCAACAGCAGTTAACGCGATTGCAGGTATGGCTTAGCCATTACAAAGGGGCGGTGATTTTAGCGGGTGACTTTAATACTTGGAGTGAGGGACGTCTAGCGGTATTACAGCGGTTTGTTAGGAGTTTGCAATTGCGCGCCGCCCGTTTTGAACCGGATTTGCGCAGTCACTTTTTTGGCAAAACTTTAGATCATGTGTTCTACCGAGGGCTGGAGCTTAAAGCCAGCACCAGCATTGCCACTGATGCCTCAGATCACAATGCCTTAGTGCTGCGTTTAGGCTTTGTTAAGCACTGACCTCTGCCACGTTGACGTATAGTTTAAGGGTTTGACCTGGTTGTAAGTAATGGTTCTTATTGAGGTCGTTCCACTTTAATAGATCGGCGACTGATACTTTGAATTTTTGGGCGATGCGGGATAAGGAGTCACCACTTCTTACTTTGTAGGTGACGCTTTGAATATAGTCTTTGGCGACTTTTGACTGCTGCCAAATGACCAATTTCTGCCCCGGCTTTAAGGTGTCGGCGGGGGCCATGCCATTCCATTTAGCAATGTTGCGGTGATTCACTTTATAAGCTTGGGCGATACTCCAAAAACTATCACCAGATTTAACCGTATACTCAAGTTTGATATTGCCGCGAGGTTTGTTTTGTTGGATGGCCAAACGTTGGCTTTGACTTAAGGTATAAGCACTTTGCTTGCGCGACGATACTGGCACTAACAAGTGCTGACCGATACGAATAGTGTTGTTGCTAAGCTGGTTTAGCTCTCTAATTTGTTTGCTGGTGGTATTGTAGCGAGAAGCTATCACGCTGAGGCTGTCGCCAGACTTAACCTTATAGCGAGCCCATTGCATGCGCTCTTGTTTCGACAGTGAGGCCAGCGCCAATTCAAAATTAGCTACCCGTTTGCTGGGGATAAGCAAGTAATGCGGGCCATTAGGGGCCGTTGCCCAGCGGTTAAAGCCTGGGTTTAACTGATGAAGTTGTTTCAGTTCTATTTCTGCCAGTTCGGCCGCCAGCGCTAAATCTATTTGACTGTAGGTATCCACCTTTTCAAAGTAGGCTTGGTTGGCAATGGCTGGGATCGTGAGCTTATAGCTATCGCGATTTTGCAGCATTTTACTTAGCGCCAATAACTTCGGTACATAGGCGCGGGTTTCTCTGGGTAGGTCTAAAGACCAAAAGTCGGTGGCTTTACCGGCTTTTTGGTTGGCTCTAATGGCCCGTTTGACCCGACCCTCGCCAGAGTTGTAGGCGGCTAAGGCGTGTAGCCAGTTTCCGTCAAAGAACTTATGTAAATATTCTAAATAGTCTAAAGCGGCATGTGTTGAGGCATAAACATCGCGTCTGCCGTCATACCACCAGTTTTGCTCTAGGCCAAAACGCTTGCCGGTTCCGGGAATAATCTGCCACATACCTGCCGCTCGCCCATGTGAATAGGCAAAGGGTTGGAAGGCACTTTCAACTATTGGTAGCAGGGCTAATTCCACAGGCATTTGGCGTCGCTCGAGTTCTTCAACGATGAAGAATAAATAAGGTTCCGCTCGCTGTGATACCCGAGTCATGTAATCGGGGTGTTTTAGGAACCAATTTAACTGAGCTTGTAGCCGTTTTTTGTTTTCAGGCAAAGGCAAATTGAGCTGGGCTTCGATGCGCTGCCAAACATCATCGTAGACTATCGGTTTTGGGCTTGGCTTAGCTTCATTTTTAACGATTGTTTCAATTTCGCTGGGTTCTGCAATCGGCGATGGGCTAGGGGCTAAGTCTGTTTCGGGCGCGACTAAGGGCGTGTAATCCACCTGTTCTGACTGGGGGGAAACGAGTTGGCAAGCGCCCAGTAATAAAGTTAAAAGGCCAACAATGAGCGCTTTCATGATTTTTCCATCGACGATAAATGTAGGCTTCATGGTATTGAGCGAAAGGGGCTTTGGCAAGTCAGAAGCTATCTTTCCATGATCTCAGGCCCGCGAACACGGCTATCTCATTGTTTAGTGGTTGGCTGCTGTGTATTTCTACCGCCGCTTTCACGCTGGCCTTATCACAGCGCAAGAAAGGGTTCACTGCTAGTTGTTGCTCTAAGGAGCTGGGCAGGGTAGGTAGGCCAGATTGGCGCAGCTTGCTCACCTGTTTTTGGTAAGCCAGTAAGGCCTGATTTTCTGGTTCAACCGCTAGGGCGAACTGAACATTGGCTTGAGTATATTCATGGGCTGAATAAATTTGAGTACTTGGCTCAAGAGCTTTGAGCTTGCTTAATGAGTGGTGCATCTGCTCGGCGCTGCCTTCAAACAGACGGCCACAGCCAGCGGCAAACAGGGTATCACCAATGAACAGTTGCTGGCCGCTCAAATAGGCCACATGGTCTAGGGTATGGCCTGGAACATCGATAAGCTCAAATTGATGACTTAAGCCTTCTGGAGTGATTTGCTCACCCTCGGCCACTCCCTGATGGGGAAACGGATAAGAGCCGTGTTTAGGGCCGTAGACTTTGGCTTGTGGATAGCTGCTTAATAGCGCTGTAACACCGCCGATATGGTCGGCGTGATGATGGGTGATTAATATCGCAGATAGCCGACAGTCCATGTCGTTTAAACGTTGTTTAACAACTTCTGCATCACCCGGATCGACCACCACGCAAGCACTGGAGTCGGGCTCTTTAATTAACCAAATATAGTTGTCGTTAAAGGCAGGAATATGGAGGATTTGCATTATAATACCTCTGTCGTTAAAGTCGATGACACATTATTGCCTTAACGGCGGTAGATTGGTATGGGGAATTAATGAAACCGGCGAAAATTCGTGACGTCATTGCGAGCCCTGATTTTTGGCAAGAGTTGCCATTGGGTGATTGGTTGATGGAGCAGCAACAGAGTTTGCTGGACCAATATTTACCCGTCGCCTTTGGTTACCACATGCTAAAAATCGGTAATTTAAGCGCTCAAGTGAATTGTCATGCCTCAATGATTCGCCACCAATTAAACGTGGCGCCACAAGGGCACTTAATTGGTTTACGCGCACTGCCAGAGCAACTGCCGTTTCAAGAAAGCAGTATCGACCTGTGCTTATTGCTGCATAGCCTAGATTTCTCCAAAGATCCTCACCAATTGTTGCGTGAAGTTGAGCGAGTGTTGACCGCCGATGGCTACCTGATTGTTAGCGGCTTTAACCCCTTTAGTTTGGTAGGGCTGCGTCGCTACTTCCCTTTTCGCAAACGAGGTTTGCCTTGGTCCTGTCGTATGTTTACCCCTGCGCGGGTGAAAGACTGGTTACACTTATTGGGCTTTGAAGTGCTAAATGATGAGCGCTTTGCCTATACTTCGTTCGTTAATAGTCGCCCTGCGCCACAGTGGTTTGAGCGTTGGGGCAAGCGTTATTTTCGGCCCACTGCTTCTGCTTATTTGATTGTTGCTCGTAAACGCCGTGCTCCACTCACTCCGGTGAAAAAGGTATGGCGAGTCAAACAGCGCATTCAGGTTCCGTCTTCAATCGGCGGTTAGCTCAACTCTTCGTAGACTTGGTCTATTAAGGTGGCATTTTGTGTTGCCGCTTCGCGAGCCAGCAGATCTACGCGCTCATTTTCGGGATGACCGGCATGGCCCTTTACCCAATGCCACTCCAGTTGATGTGGCTGGCAAGCGGCATCGAGGCGTTTCCATAAGTCGGCATTTTTTACTTCAGCTTTCGCCGCGGTTTTCCAATCGCGCTTTTTCCAATTGTGGATCCACTGAGTAATGCCTTGGCGCACATACTGGCTATCGGTGGTGAGTATCACTTTGCAGGGTTGAGTTAAGCTTTCTAAGGCAACAATCGCCGCCAACATTTCCATTCGGTTATTGGTGGTAAGTCGATAACCTTGGCTAATTTCTTTTTTATGTTGTTGATAAACCAATAAAGCGGCGTAGCCACCAGGACCTGGATTACCTAAACATGAGCCATCGGTAAACAAGTGAACTTCTTTTGCCATATATTTGTTAAACTTGGGAAAGTAATGACGTAGTGTCGCATAGGAGCTGTTTTGAACCAAACTAAGAGTCACCGTTTAGTGGTTTTCGATACTGAAACAACGGGTATGAATGATACTGGAGGCCCGATTTATGAAGGTCACCGGGTGATTGAAATCGGTTGTGTTGAAGTGATTGACCGTAAACTTACCGGAAATACCTTTCACGTTTATATCAATCCGCAACAACTCATTGATGAAGAAGCCATACAGGTTCACGGGATCACCGATGAATTTGTGGCTGATAAACCTTTGTTCCGCGAAATAGCCCATGATTTTGTTGAGTTTATTCGTGGTGCAGAGTTAGTTGCACACAACGCGAACTTCGATATTAGCTTCTTGGATCACGAGTTTGGCCTAATGTCGCGGGCCTTAACTCAAGCAATGCCTAAGTGTGCCGATATTTGTACTATCACCGACTCGCTGTTAGTGGCGCGACGGGGTGAATACAATAAGCGTGAAATCCAGTTGGCAGGCAACAAGCCTTTGCCTTCGAGGAAAAACCTCGACTCTTTAAGTGACTATTACGGCGTTGACCGTTCTTCACGAACCTATCACGGCGCCTTATTGGATGCTGAGTTGCTGGCAGACGTTTTCTTAAAGATGACCGGAGGCCAGAATAAGCTCAACCTTAAACATAAAGGCAGTAGCGACGGCGTAGATGTGCGCCCAATCGATACTAACCGTCCACCACTTAAGGTGGTTATGGCAACAGGTCAAGAGCTTGAGGCTCATCAACAACGCTTAGATTTGGTAGAAAAAAAGGGAGGCCAGTGTCGCTGGCGTAATTAAATGATAAGAAAATGGCTATGTTTGCTGTTGCTAACGGTGGGGCTGCCGCTGCAGGCAACAACGATCTTCGAAAATCGAGATATCCCTTTAATCGACAATCGTTTCCGTTTAGATGAAAGCATCGATAAGGCGACCTTCCTTCTATACCGTTCAGAGGGGGCGCCAGCGGCCATTTTGGTTCGTCCTGATGGTAGTAAAATTTATGCTTGGGATGTGCCGGCCAATGTCAGTTGGCTAGAAACCGATGAATTAGACATTGTCACTATTGAGAAGCCAATGCGGGGGCCTTGGCAGGCGGTCGCTGAAAACAAAGGGCGCAACCGGATCCGGGTGCTTAGTGATATAGAGATGGAAGTAGATACCATTCCATATCAGCTATACCAAGGAGAGCGTTTAAGAATTACCGCCAGTCTCACTTCTAAGGGAGAGCGCATAGACTTAGAAGTCATGCTTCGAGAAGCCTTAATGAATGTGGCGATGCTACACGAGCAGTTGCAAGATGATCAAAGCATCGAAATGCGTCGCGATAGTTTAGGCAAATTCTATGATGATGGTAAGAACTACGATGAATACGCCAACGACGGAGTCTTCACCACGCATGTTCAGCTAGATATTAAGCCCGGTAAGTATGAAATGGTGGTTAGTACCCTAAATCAAATATTTACTCGAGCTCAGCGAACGCCTGTTTTGGTCTATCCTAATCCGGTTTCCATAGAGGTGATGTCGCCTAAAGACCAGCAGCGTGAAGCGCAAATGGCTTTGCTTATTGATACCGATGAAATCAAGCCTGAATCTGTAGTGATTAGTGGTAAAGTTTATAACAATGTGGGGTGGGAAGAGGCGTTTCAGGTGTACGGTGAGGGTGAAGAGTTTTCGGTTAACCTACCTACGCCAGCAGAGCAGGGGCGCTATCGGGTTATGGGCACCTTGCTGGCCACCACTATACAAAATCGTGAAATCGTCATCGACTTACCGGAAGAAGACTTTGTGATTTTACCTCCGCCGCCTCCACCGCAGCCGGTAGTCGAAGTAGTGGTAGTTGAAGAACCTGCCACTCCTTGGTGGTTGATAATTTTGCTCAGTGTTCTAGGGCTGTTGTTGCTTGTGGGTTTAGTCTTTGGCTTTATTTGGTGGCGCAAGCGTAAAGCCTATGCGGCAGCTCTAAAAGAAGCAAAAGCCGCTGCTAGCGAGATAAAAACCGCAGAACCTAAAATGGATGATGCCGATAGTTTACAGATGCCGCCAGAGTAAAAAAGCAGCGCCTTGGTTAAAAGCAAGGCGCATTGGCTAAAACATCGGCGGTTAAACAGTTTTTTAAAGAAATAAGACAATTCTTTGTTGACTCGTTATGGGCATAACCGTATTATCTGCGCCGCACCAGACGAGATGGTTCTGCGGAGTGGTAGTTCAGTTGGTTAGAATACCGGCCTGTCACGCCGGGGGTCGCGGGTTCGAGTCCCGTCCACTCCGCCAAGTCTGTTTTAGTCTGTGTGTAGCGTTTCGATGTAGCGGAGTGGTAGTTCAGTTGGTTAGAATACCGGCCTGTCACGCCGGGGGTCGCGGGTTCGAGTCCCGTCCACTCCGCCAACGACGAAACGATTTAATGCTTAGGAGTGGTAGTTCAGTTGGTTAGAATACCGGCCTGTCACGCCGGGGGTCGCGGGTTCGAGTCCCGTCCACTCCGCCAGCATTGAATAAAAATTGTGACTTTAGTATATGCGGAGTGGTAGTTCAGTTGGTTAGAATACCGGCCTGTCACGCCGGGGGTCGCGGGTTCGAGTCCCGTCCACTCCGCCACTACTAAACAAGGCCTCGTTAAGCGAGGTTTTTTTTGTGTCTGTAATCGGCTCAAGCCTAGCCCAATCAATCCTGATACTTTTCTCTTATTGCCATAAAATCGGCGAAATTATCTAACAGTAGATCGACCAGTTGCGGATCAAATTGCTGAGCGCGTTGCTGTTTTAAGTAGTCGATAATCTGTGGCTCTGGCCATGCATCCTTATAACAACGTTTACTGGCTAGGGCGTCAAATACATCGGCGATGGCGGTTAAGCGACCACTAAGTGGTATTTGCTCGCCTTTCAAGCCCTTAGGGTAACCACTGCCATCCCATTTCTCATGGTGAGAGCCGGCAATTTCGGCGGCTAGCTGCAATACTTCAATGTTGGATCCTTCCAGCATCTTCTCACCAATCGCCGCATGGGTTTGCATGATTTCCCATTCGTCGGGCTCAAGTTTACCGGGTTTATGTAAAATCGCATCGGGAATGGCCACCTTTCCCACATCGTGTAGCGGCGCTGCTAATTTTAGCTGTTCAATGATTAATTCGGGCAGTCCTAGTTGTTCGGCTAATAGTGCGGTAAAAAGGGCCACTCGGCGTACATGCATGCCTGATTCTTTGGAGCGAGTTTCAACAATTTCCCCCAAACGGTACAGCACTTCCTTTTGATTGGTCAGGATCAGCTCGTTAAGACGAATGTTTTCCAAGGCCACCACAATGTTTTCGCTGAGCAACTTGGTGAAATGGTGGTCTGCTTGGCTAAATGGGGCTGTGCGCGTGATGTAGAATAGCAGGTTGTAAGCACTGTTCTCACAGTAAATAACTAAGGCATTGTCGGCAAAGACGTGTTGTTTGTTGTTTATGGCTTCACTAAACAGTTGCTGCTGATGAGCGGGAAAGTCGCTAAGTTGTTGTGGCGTAGGTTTAGCCGGTTGTTTATCCCCTTGATAGGCTAATAACTGTAATTGGGTCTCATGAATTCGATAGGCATATTGCTCTACTTGGTAAATACAACTGTCCTCAAGGTTGAGCACCGCAGCTAGGTGCTCTAATACGCCTTCGACAAAGTTGAACAAGGCGTTTTTCTCGAAGATGCCTCGTGAGGCTTTAACTACTTTTTCCAAGCCTTTTTTATGTTTTTCTAAAGCACAGATGTCACGATAAGAACGCAGACTGGCACGGATTAGTGTGCGTAACTTTTGTGAAGTAAGTTCGGTTTTGTCTTTATAATCGTTGATGTCATAGTTATCTACCACTTCATCTTCTGGCGCCTGCCCTGGCTGCCCTGTGCGTAATACGATGCGCACGCTTTGGTTATGTAATTGTTCTCGAATATAACGCACTAAACATAAACCGGCGTCATCGGTCTCCATCACCACATCAAGTAAAATTAAGGCGATATCGGGGTGTTGTTTAAGCTGCTCTTTGGCCTGTTGTGCTGAATTAGCGTGAATGAACTGAATGGATTTATTATCGAAAACAAATTGTGACAAGGTCATGTTGGTGATGTGGTGAACCTCTGGTTCATCATCAACGATGAGTAGCTTCCATTGTTCCAGTAAGGCGCTGGGCTCCGGGGCTGCATCATCCAAGAGAAAAATGTCGTCACTCATTGGCTTTCCATGCTGAGATTTTTATCTAAGTAAAGAGTATTTTGGAAATAAATTCAACGCCTTGTTTTGCTTAACTTAAAAAAAAGCGAAGCTGCTCGCTTCGCTTTTATGGGCTTGTTTGGTCGCTGATTTAGGCTACCGAATCCAAACTGGAACGTTTGTCTTGGTTTTTTTCTGGGCGGTTTTCTAGTTGTTGGTGATCGAAGTCATCAACGTTGATGGCCGCTAAACGCCCTTGTTCGGTGCGCTTCATTAGCTGAGCCTCCTCAGGACTAAGCACCCCTAAGCTAAGACCTTCTTCGGCTAGTTTATCCAGCTGGGTGAAGGGGCGTTTTTCGCCTAAGGCCTGACACACCTTATCGTAAAGTGCTTCACTGGCTAATACGTCTTCTAGGGTCTGTTCTAGTTCGCCGAATACATTGCCCGCTACTCGGCTGTCAAACCGTCCTTGGCCTAGTCGCTCGCGGGTTTCGCTGGGTTGCTGCAGAATACGTGCAAGGGTGTGGTCTAATTGGTCACTCGGCGCACGTAGCGGCTTGCCTAGCGGGAATAATACCCAGTGCATAAATTTACCTACGAACTTGTTGGGGAAGTTCAGTAATAGCTCATCAAGAGCCGTTTGTAGTTGGAACAATGAGTCCTGCATGCTCCAATGTACTAAGGGCAAATCTTCGGTTTTTCGTCCTTCATCGTCGTAGCGTTTGAGCACCGCAGAGGCGAGATAAAGTTGGCTTAACATATCACCTAAGCGCGCCGATACCCGTTCTTTGCGTTTTAAGTTACCACCCAGAGTGCCCATTGCCACATCTGACAACAATGCTAGGTTGCTACTGAAGCGAGTCAGTTGCTTATAATAAATCGCGGTTTGGTCCGAATAGGGGGCGCTAATAAAGTTATTGCCACTAATGCCAAACCAGAAGCTGCGAACAAAGTTACTAAAAGCAAAGCCAAGGTGGCTAAAGAGTGCCTTATCAAAACTATGCAAGCCTTGGTTAAAGTCTGGATCTTGTGCGGCGGCCATTTCATTTAATACATAAGGATGGCAGCGGATAGCTCCCTGACCATAAATAATCATGCTGCGAGTGAGAATGTTGGCGCCTTCTACGGTGATAGCAATCGGAGCACCTTGATAGGCGCGGGCGAGAAAGTTTTTGGGGCCTAAGCAAATCCCTTTTCCGCCAACAATATCCATGGCATCTATACCAGCGCGTTGGCCGCGGTGGGTGAGATGGTATTTGACGATGGCGGAAATCACCGAAGGTTTCTCGCCTAAGTCGATGGCGCTTACGGTTAAATCCGAGGCTGCGCCCATTAAATAGGCGTTACCGGCTAGGCGTGCTAATGGCTCTTCTATGCCTTCCATTTTACCAATTGGCAGTTTGAATTGACGGCGGATCCGGGCGTAAGCACCGGTGGCTAGTGCGGCATTTTTAATCCCGCCAGTGGCACTGGAGGGAAGGGTGATGCCACGACCTACCGATAAACATTCTACCAACATGCGCCAGCCCTGACCGGCCATTTCTTTTCCGCCAATAATGAAATCAATCGGCACAAATAAATCAGTGGCACGTGTTGGGCCATTCATGAAGGGCACGTTTAGCGGGAAGTGGCGACGGCCGACTTCGACACCTTCAATGTCGGTAGGAATTAAGGCGCAGGTAATACCTAGCTCTTTTTGTTCACCCAACAAGCCATCGGGGTCAGACAGTTTAAAGGCTAAGCCAAGAATGGTTGCTACCGGAGCCAGCGTAATATAACGTTTGTTCCAAGTAATTCGCATGCCTAATACTTGCTCGCCTTGCCACTCGCCCATACACACTACGCCTGCATCGGGAATTGAACCGGCATCAGAACCTGCTTCTGGGCTGGTCAGAGCAAAACAGGGAATTTCTTTACCTTCTGCCAAGCGTGGTAGGTAGTGGTCTTGTTGCTGCTTAGTACCGTAATGTTGTAATAGTTCACCAGGGCCAAGTGAATTAGGAACCCCCACAGTACTGGATAATACTGCAGAAACACCTGCCAGTTTTTGTAATACACAGGATTGAGCGTAGGCAGAGAACTCTAGGCCGCCATATTGTTTCTTAATAATCATGGCGAAGAACTTGTGTTGTTTGAGGAAGTCCCAGATTTCCTCGGGCAGATCGGCCAACTCGTGAGTGATTTCCCAATCCCGAGTCATTGCACAGACTTGTTCAACCGGGCCATCTAAGAAAGCTTGCTCTTCTGAACTCAAGCGAGGGGCTGGGTAACTATGTAGTTTTTTCCAATCTGGCGCACCGCGAAATAGTTCGCCTTCCCACCAAGTTGTGCCTGCATCAATGGCTTCTTTTTCAGTGCGCGACATTTCCGGCATGATCTTCTTGAAGATCTTAAACAGCGGTTTAGAGATTAACTGTTGACGCAGCGCTTTAAAATTTAATCCGCCAATGATTAACAAATAAGCCAACCAAAATATTTGGCTAAAGGGGCTAACAAAACTATAGGCCACCAATAAACCAGTTAAGACCAAGCTAAAGGCCAGTAATGAAGCCCTGAAATAGGCTAATCCGCCCATTAACAGCAGCCCGGCAATTAGCGCAAAAAGTGGAAAGTAACTTTGCATCTGTATCTCCTTGAGTTTTCAAGAGGTCTGACCTCTTTGGTTTATTTGTAACGCAATGGTTAATAAATTTCAAGCTGTTTACAAAAATGTAACGCGCTTGTTTATGTAATGGATGATGAACAAAATGCAATTTGAGCCACACAGAACGCTGATCCTCGGTAAAAAAAAAGTTATAGTGTGGGGCTAATAAGCCTCGCCTAGATAAGTGAACTTAAATGAAAAATTTGATTGTTGAAGAGTTGCAAGAAGCGGCTCTGGTATTAAATGCCTTTATTGCTGATGAGAAGAACATTGCTGCGATTGAGCAAGCCGCACGTTTGTTAGCCGATAGCTTCAAGCAACAAGGAAAAGTATTGGCCTGTGGTAACGGTGGCTCACATTGTGATGCGATGCATTTCGCCGAAGAGTTAACCGGCCGTTATCGTGAAAATCGCCCGGCTTACCCAGCGATTGCGATTTCCGATCCTAGCCACTTATCGTGTGTTAGTAATGATTATGGTTACGAGTACGTATTCTCACGTTATATTGAAGGCCTTGGTCAGCCTGGTGACGTGCTGTTTGGCATTAGCACCAGCGGCAATTCCGGTAACATTGTTAAAGCGGTAGAAGCCGCCAAAGCCAAGGGTATGCAGGTGATTATTCTGTCTGGTAAAGATGGCGGCCAACTCGCGGGGCAAGCGGATGTAGAAATAAGAGTTCCGCATTTTGGCTTTGCCGACCGAATCCAAGAGATCCACATTAAAGTGATTCATATTCTTATCCAATTAATTGAAAAATACATGGCCGAATAAGGTCCGAGTGGTTATTCATTAGCTAGCGAGTAGTGGTATGTGTGAGTTATTAGGAATGAGTGCCAATGTTCCTACTGATATTTGTTTTTCGTTTACCGGCTTAGTTCAACGCGGCGGGGTAACTGGGCCGCATGTAGATGGCTGGGGAATTACTTTTTATGAAGGGAAGGGGTGTCGTAGCTTTAAAGATCCCGCTCCCAGTTGTAAATCTAAAATTGCCGAGTTGGTTCAGGCCTTTCCAATTAAAAGCCAAGCGGTGATTGGCCATATTCGTCAGGCCAATCGCGGCAACGTATCCTTAGAAAATACCCATCCTTTTACTCGCGAACTATGGGGACAAAACTGGACTTATGCGCATAACGGGCAGTTGAAAGGTTATCGCCAATTAGAGACAGGTTTTTTTCGTCCGGTTGGACAAACCGATAGCGAGCAAGCGTTTTGTTGGATATTGGAACAATTGCGCCTGAAGTATCCGCGTAAGCCGGCCAATATGCGCGCTATGTTTAAATTTGTTGCCAGCCTTGCCGATCAGCTGCGAGAGAAGGGCGTGTTTAATATGTTGCTGAGTAACGGTGAGTATGTCATGGCTTACTGTTCCAGCAATTTACATTGGATTACTCGCCGAGCACCCTTTGGTGAAGCGCAGTTGTCTGATGCCGATGTGACCATTGATTTTTGTAAAGAAACCACGCCGAATGATGTGGTGACCATGATCGCTACTCAACCTCTTACCAGTAACGAGCGCTGGCAAAAAATAGCCAGCGGAGAATATGTATTGTTCCGCGACGGAGAATTACAATAAAGTCAGAGCAATAAAAAAGCGCCAATGGCGCTTTTTTTAATTATTGGCGTAGCCACTGTCGGGCAACATCTGCCCATCTAGCCAAGCGCGACCCTCTTTCATTTCAAGCCGTTGCTCAATAAACCAACTTACCACTAAGGGGTAAATGGCATGCTCTTGAGCTTGCACTCTGGCGGCGAGTTCTTCAGCACTATCTTCTTCGAAAATAGGTACCTTGGCTTGCAGTACCACTGGGCCACCATCTAGCTCTGCGGTGACAAAGTGAACACTACAACCGTGTTCATCGTCGTTGGCATCAATGGCGCGCTGATGAGTATTTAAGCCTTGATACTTGGGCAGTAATGATGGATGTATGTTGAGCATTTTGCCTTTAAAGCGCTCAACAAAAGCTGGACTTAATATGCGCATAAAACCTGCCATCACAATTAAGTCTGCTTGTTGTTGTTCTATCGCATCGGCTAGCGCCAAGTCGTAGCTTTCTCTATCAGCATAATCTTTAGGATTAATAAAGACCGTGTTAATGGCTGCTTGTTGCGCACGTTCAAGGCCATAAGCATCGGCCTTGTTACTTATTACTGCGCTAATTGAAGCATTAATACGGCCTTCTTTGCAGGCATCAATAATGGCTTGCAGGTTAGTCCCTGAACCTGAAATGAGTACAACGATGTTGCGTGCCATTATCATCCTACTTAAATTCTACTTGGCCTTCGTCACCAGCAACATTTTCAATGTGGCCAATCTTCCAAGCAGTTTCACCGTGTTCTGCTAATAGGGCTAGGGCGGTTTCTACTTCAGCTTCAGGAAGGGCGATAACCATGCCTACACCACAGTTAAAGGTGCGGTACATTTCTTCACGCGCAACGTTGCCGTGCTCTTGTAGCCAATCGAATACTTGTGGCCATTGCCAGCTGCTTTCGTCAACTACGGCTTTTGCTCCAGCAGGTAATACCCGTGGAATGTTTTCCCAGAAACCACCGCCGGTGATGTGAGAAAGGGCATGAACTTGACACTGCTTAAGCAAGGCTAGTACCGATTTAACGTAAATTTTAGTTGGCGTTAATAAGGTTTCACCTAAGGTGCGCTCGCCTAACATTTGTTTAGTATCGGCGTTGGATACTTCCAAAATTTTGCGAATTAGCGAGTAACCGTTTGAGTGTGGACCGCTAGATGCTAAGGCAATAAGCGCATCGCCTGCGGCAACCTTGCTGCCGTCGATGATTTGTGATTTTTCTACCACACCAACACAGAAGCCAGCGATGTCGTAATCGTCACCGTGGTACATACCTGGCATTTCTGCGGTTTCACCACCAATTAGCGCACAGCCAGACTGCTCACAGCCTTGACCTATGCCTTTTACTACGTCGGCAGCGGTATCTACTTCTAGCTTACCGGTAGCGTAGTAGTCGAGGAAAAATAGCGGTTCCGCACCTTGTACAATAAGGTCGTTAACACACATGGCAACTAAATCGATACCAACGGTGTCGTGTTTTTCCAGATCAAGAGCAAGCCGTAACTTAGTACCTACGCCATCGGTACCAGCCACTAATACAGGCTCTTTATAACCAGTGGGCAATTGACATAATGCACCAAAGCCACCTAATCCACCCATCACTTCTGGGCGTTGCGTACGTTTACTTACACTTTTAATACGTTCTACTAATGCATTACCAGCTTCGATATCAACGCCAGCATCTTTATAACTCAGAGGGGTGTTTTGTTTGGTCACGGGATTACCTTGCAACGAACATGGAAAAAAATTTCGCGATATTTTAGCAGTGTTAGCGGCGCTGGAACAGCAATAAACGATAACTAAGACATTTTGTTGATTTTTGCTAACATATCCAGATTGAGGCTGAGCTACACTATTGGCTCGCAAATCGTTAAACCAAAGGAATAAAAATGAAAGTTGTTGAAGTAAAGCACCCGTTAGTTCGTCATAAAATTGGACTAATGCGCGAAGCGGATATTAGCACTAAGCGTTTTCGTGAGTTGGCTCGCGAGGTATCTGCGCTTTTAACCTATGAAGCAACAGCCAACTTGGCAGTAGAACAAGTAACGATTGCGGGCTGGAATGGCCCAGTAACGGTTGAACAAATTAAAGGTAAAAAAGCCACTGTAGTGCCTATTTTGCGTGCTGGTTTGGGTATGATGGACGGTGTGTTGGAACATATGCCTTCAGCTAAAACCAGTGTTGTGGGTATCTACCGTGATGAAGAAACCTTAGAACCAGTACCGTATTTCCATAAGTTAGTGGGGCAAATCGATGAGCGCTTAGCCTTGGTAGTTGACCCTATGTTAGCCACTGGCGGCTCAATGATTGCCACTATCGATTTATTAAAAGAGCAAGGATGTAAAGATATTGTGGTATTGGTTTTAGTAGCGGCCCCTGAAGGTTTGAAAGCGCTAGAAGCTGCGCATCCTGATTTGGTTCTGTATACTGCATCGATTGATGAAAAATTAAATGAACACGGCTATATTTTGCCTGGTTTAGGTGATGCCGGTGACAAGATCTTCGGTACTAAATAAACTGCTTTAAGCGGATTAGTTTTAGCTTTAGGAGAGTGTAGTGATTAAAAAGTGCTTGTTAGTACTAAGTTTAGCCTTGCTGAGTTTACCCCTTAGGGCCTCATTGCTAAGCGATTTATATCGAGTTGAAGCTACTGCCAGTGGCAATCAACAACAAGATCAACAACAAGCCTTTGAATTATTAATTCTGCGCTTAACTGGCGATCCCGCCAGCAAGGATGCTCCACTACTGGTGAAGGCGGGCAGTAATATTCAACCCTATATTCAGCAATTTTCTTATCGTGAAGACAGTATCTCGGTATTGTTTAACGAAGCTAAAATTAACCAATTGTTAATGCAGGCTCAATTGCGTTTATGGGGTAAACAGCGTCCCGACATAGTGCTGTGGTACGCTAACGAACAGGACTTTAACCGTCGCTTATTAGCCGACAGTTCACAGCAGTCTTGGTTGGAGAATGGCCGTAAGCAAGCGGCTTTACTCGGCTTGCCTATTCGTTTACCGGTAATGGACTTAGAAGATACCATGGCGGTAAGCGTAAATGATGTATGGGGCGGCTTTGATGGACCGTTATTGGCTGCTAGTCAACGCTATGCCACACCTTTGGTATTAAGTTTTCGTCAATATCTACAAGCTAACCAGTGGCAGATCCAGTGGCGCTTGTTAGATAGCCAAAGCCAAACTGTGTTAGACAGTGGTGTTGTGCAGGCTCCTCTAGAGCAAGTGGCCGTGGCTGCCATGAACGATGTGGGGGCCAGCTTGGCAGAGCGCTACGGTGTGGTATTAAGTCAAGGTGAACAAGCTGCCACCTTGGTGAGCTTTGCCCAGATCCACAATATGAATCAGTATGTGGAGTTGGAACGTTTTTTAAATCAGCAGCCCAGTGTCGCAAGTTTAACCTTACATCAAGTGAAGCAAGATGTGTTCACCTTTGAAGTGGAGCTGTTAAGCCCTTGGGAAGACTTAAAAGCTGCACTGGATATTGCTCCTCGGCTACAAGCAGATGACACACGCAGTAAGTACTATCATTTCCAATAGCAAATATTTCTCATCTTAATAGTGAGCTGATACAATGCCCGCAGTCTTGTATCAGCTTTAATGTATTAGTTTGAGTTTTTCCCCGCAATTATCACTTCCAGTACTGTTACCTGATGATGAAACCTTGGTGAGTTTTTACCCAGGGGATAATCAGCAGTTATTAAGTGCACTGCGTAATTTGGCTCTCGATAAAGGAGAGCGAATGATTTACTTGTGGGGCAGTGAAGGTTGTGGCCGTACTCATTTATTACATGCCAGTTGCACCGAAATGGCTGATATGGGGGCTGCTAGTGCTTATCTTCCTCTCGACATGCATGACGCTATGTCACCGCAAATGCTCGAAGGTTTAGAAAATATGGCCTTGGTGTGCTTGGATAACATTGATGCCATTGTGGGGATTAAAGCATGGGAAGAAGCCATCTTCGATTTTTATAATCGGCGTAAAGAACTCGCTGCAACCACCCGCTTAATTGTTACTGCTAGTGCTCCTGCTCCGCAACTCTCTTTTGCTTTGGCTGATTTACAATCACGGCTTAATTGGGGCGTCACCTATAAAGTTCATGAATTAGATGATGAACAAAAGCTTAGCGCGCTGCAGTTGCGCGCCGAACTACGTGGTTTGAAAATGCCTCTAGAGGTAGCGCGCTTTCTATTGAAACGTTTGTCGCGCGATATGCCAACCTTGCTGTCAAAGTTGAATGTGCTTGATCAAGCGTCCATTACCGCGCAGCGTAAACTCACAGTGCCTTTCGTAAAAGAAATATTGGAACTGTAAGTTTAAGATTTATCTTTAAGTTTCTTCAGGCCTAGGCCGAGCTCTTTGCCTCGGCATTTGGCGTATTGCAAAGCAAAGAAAAAAGCCAATAGCACCAATACTAATTCCACCGCGGCTAACCAGCGTTCTTGCTCTGATACCATTAACAAGGTCGTGCTATGTAATACATAGAGTAATAATACAAAACAGCTCCAAGCATAAGTATAAGGCTTGCCAGCAAGTATACCGCGTAGCGGAAACAGTAAGGGAAGCACCCAAAATATCAACATTAACGAGATATGAATGTCTACCGGTGGCGATAGCCATAGGTGCCAAAGCAATACCCAAGCCAGTAAGCTAAGGTAGGCGCTTTTGGCGGCGCGTAGTAGCGCCGAACTAGTCAGCTTAAACAATCTCTAGTACCTGCTCAGGTGGGCGACCAATACGCGCTTGCCCTTGCTTAATCACTATCGGGCGCTCAATTAATTTAGGGTTGGCATGCATGGCGGCAATTAATTGGGCATCGGTGAGGCTTTCATCGGCCAAGTTTAAGTCCTTATAAAGCTGCTCGCCGCGGCGCATTAATTGGCGAGGGCTTAGATCTAACATGGCGAGTATATCTGCTAGTTGTTGTTCCGAAGGAGGGTTTTCCAAATATAGAATCACTTCAGGGTCAATGCCTTTGTCTTGTAGTAGCTGTAGCGTTTGGCGGCTTTTTGAACAGCGTGGATTGTGTAATATTTTTATATCAGACATATTATTTCCTTGATTGAAGGCTTAGTTGAGTGATTCAAGCTCTTGTTCGGCCTGTTTAAATTGTTCTATTCTGGCTTGGATCCGAGCCTGTTCGAGTTTATTTTCAGTTAAGTTATAAGCGCTATGTAGCTCGTCGATGGCGCGGCGATAATCAGAATGTAAGGACAAATACTCAGCCTGTGCGACATGGCTGGCCGCCACATTGTTCAAACGCCGTTGGGTTTTGCTCAGTTGTCCCCATGCCAGCGCATCGTTGGGTTTATCTCGTAAATACCGGTCGAGGAGCTTGGCGCTTTCACTGAACTGGCCTTTTTCACTCAAGGCATAAGCCAAGTTGAGTACGATAACCTGATTATTGGTGTAGCGGGTTTGCGCCGCGCTTAAGCGTTGTATCGCAGCATCATAGTTTTTCATTGCGATATCAATATCGGTTAGGGTGTCGATAATAAACAAGTTATCTGGGTGAGTGGTGGCGAGCGCATCGATAATGGTTTTGGCTTCAGGATAGCGAGCCAAAGCAAACAAGGCTAAGGCTTTACCATATTCTGCCGCTTCCTTAATACGGTATTGTTTACGCTCTAATACCTGTTCATAATGGGCCAAAGCTTCACTTGGGCTCATGGTGCCATGGCGTACAATAATTCGGGCCTTGGCCATTTGAAAGGATAATGAAGGTGCGATGAAGCGGTGCGGATAGCGGTTAGCGCGGGCGCGCGCTTCACTGACTCGAGTATCGGGTAGCGGGTGAGTTATCAGCATTTGCGGCGGTTTGCTGGCATAGCGATACTTTTCAGATAACTTGCCAAAGAAGCTGCCCATGCCGCTGGGGTCATAGCCTGCTTCTGCCAGCGTTCTTAAGCCGATTCTATCCGCCTCAAACTCGTTAGCCCGTGTATAGTTAATGGAGTTTTGTATCCCTGCGGCCATGGTGGCCTGTAAAGCGGCAATCCCCGCTACCGGATTAGCGATACCCAGTAACAGCGAACCTAACATGCCGGCCATCGACAGGTTTTGGGCTGCCGCTTGGTTTTCAATGCTGCGGGCAATGTGTCTTTGTGTTACGTGAGCGATTTCGTGGGCAATCACCGAGGCAAACTCGCTTTCGGTATCGGCATATAAGAATAAGCCGGTATGAATTTTTACATAGCCACCTAAAAATGCGGCGGCGTTAATTTCGTTGTCGGTGACTAAGAAGAAATTAAATGGGGTTCTTACCTGGTCGGCTTTGGCGACCAAATGGTTGCCCAGCTCACTCACATATTCCGACAGTACCGGATCGTTGGTCATTTTACTGCTGGCTCGAATAATCCGCATGTAAGCGTTGCCGTAGATAACCTCTTTGTCGATAGACAGAGCTGATGCGCCGGCTGTGCCAATCTCTGGGAGTTGATTATTGGCAGACATCAGCGGCGTATAGAAGAACAACATGCTGGCAACAAAGTAGTGAGCTAGTCGGGTCATTTCATTCCGATAGGTTTGCTTTAGTATGGCGAGAATAACGCTATTTTGTTTGTTATTCAAAAGCTAAAAATTGAGTCCGAATGAATAGCCTGTAATAATGTCTTAGGTATTTTATGGTAATTAATACAAATGCTTTGCCTTGATTTGCAAGATCATGCTTGTCCCTACCCATTGTTGGAAAGCAAGCTCTGGTTAAAAACCGCTAAGGCGGGAGACAAGCTTCAGTTATTACTCGCTGATAGTGGGTCTCGCCGCGATATTCCTAAGTATTTTCGACGCTTAGGTCATGATGTATTGGTAGAGCAAGATAGCCGTGTATTTCGCGTCACTATTACCGCTAAGCCTAACAAGGATTAATGCAGTAACTATGTTTAAAGTCTTATCAAATTGGTACCACAGAACCTTTACCGATCCTGAAGCGGTGGCTATGGCCTTGGTGTTGCTGATTGGTTTTACCTTGATTTATTTTATGGGCGATTTGCTGGCCCCCTTATTAATTGCTTTGGTGCTTGCCTATTTGCTGGATTGGCCAGTGAGCTTTTTAGCCAATCATGGTTTTAGGCGCGGCTTGGCCAGCGCATTAGTGTTGTTGGTGTTCTTTCTAATTGCCACCTTCGCCGTATTACGGATATTGCCTACAGTATGGGGCAGGGGGTGAACTTATTAAGTGAATATCCGGTGATGTTAAATAGTTCGCAGCAATGGTTAGAATCACTGCCGCAACGTTATCCAGAATTCATCGATGGCGCCTTAATTGAAGCGGTGGTGAGTAATGTTCGCAGTCGCTTAATGGGGGTAGGCGAGCAGTTACTCCAGTCTTCGTTTTCTTCCATCGTTAACCTTGCCACCGTGATGGTATACAGCGTGCTGGTTCCCTTAATGGTGTTTTTCATGTTGAGTGATAAAAAGACCTTATTGGGCAGCGTATCTCGATTCTTACCTAATGATCGCCGCTTAATTGTGCAAGTATGGGCTGAAATGAATGGCCAAGTGGTCAATTACATTCGTGGTAAAGCCATAGAAATATTGGTAGTGGGCTGTATTAGTTATGTGGTATTTGCGGTAATGGATTTACGCTATTCCGCTTTATTAGCGGTATTGGTGGGCTTATCTGTGCTGATTCCTTTTATTGGTGCTTTTGCTGTGACCTTGCCGGTGGCCATGGTGGGCTTGTTTCAATGGGGAGTCAGTCCACAGTTTGGTTATTTGATTTTAGCTTATGGGGTTATTCAAGTAATTGACGGCAATGTCTTGGTTCCCTTGCTGTTTTCCGAGGCGGTAAACTTGCATCCGCTGGCGATTATTATGGCGGTATTAGTGTTTGGCGGTTTGTGGGGGTTTTGGGGAGTGTTCTTTGCTATTCCCTTGGCGACCCTAGTGAAGGCCGTCATCAATGCTTGGCCGCATCATAATGCTCAGCCTGAGGAGCAGAGCCCTCAGGCTTAAGGGCTTTATTGGTTTAAATAGTCGAGCACCACTTGATGGTGCTCTTTAGTTTTGAACTTATCGAATACTTTTTCAATCACGCCTTGCTCGTTAACTAAAAAGCTAATTCGGTGAATACCGTCGTATTCTTTGCCCATGAACTTCTTCAATCCCCAGACTCCGAATTGCTCGGCAACCGCATGATCTTCATCAGACAGTAAATCAAAGTTAAGCTGGTGCTTTTCTATAAATTTAGGCAGGCGTTTAACCGGATCGGGGCTCACCCCAAACACTACAGTATTGGCTTCAGCTAATTGCTCAATACTATCGCGTAAACCACAAGCTTGGGTTGTACAGCCGGGTGTTAACGCTTTAGGGTAAAAATACACCAGTACTTTTTTCCCGGCGTAGTCACTGAGTTTAATCCGTTTTTCGTCTTGGTTCGGCAAGTCAAATTGTGGGGCTGCTTCTCCAGCGGTCAACGTTTTCATTGAGTATTCCTTGTGGTGGCTAGTTTGACAAAATATGCAGATTAAATTGTTGGCAGCCCAGTTCTTGACACAGCTTGGCAAAAGCCTGCTCTATTATTTCAGGCTGATGTTCGCTGCTAAGTTTGACTTCAAACTCGGCGTGCAGCATTTCTTGCTGATCATCGGTAAACAAATTCGATTTCAATCCCATCATACTCATTTGATGATCGCTGATAAATTGCGTCACTTGGCTAATGACTCCCGGCGCATCGGGCAGGGTTAATTGTAATACTGCTGTATGAGAGTAATCGATTAACTCGTGTCGCGAGGTTTTCTTCAGCACGGTGAGCAATTGCAGTTCTTGGGCGCTAACCGGAAGGCGCGTTTCAATTTGAATGATGGCGTTGTGAGAGCCTGAAACTAGCATGATGAGAGTGAACTCTGAGCCAAACAAGGCCATTCGGCTATCAACAATATTGCAACCGCAACTAGATACCAGTTGGGTAAGCTGATTTACAATGCCGGGGCGGTTGGTTCCAACGGCAGTAACAACAAGGTGTTGACTCATATTTGTTTTTATTGATCCTGCAAGATTTTAACGCTCAGGATACTTGCTTCAAGCAGCGAATTCTAGCGCTTCACTTATTCTCTCCACTTAAAAGCGGAGTTTGTATCAAGCCCTGAGGGTTTTCATCTTGTGTTTATCAAGGTGGCTAAGTAGTATAGCGCCCTTACTCTGGATTGATTTTGCTTATTAAGATCGTTTACCAGTTCATCTTTATCTTGTTTGTAAATGTAGTGGGATATGCAACTAGTTTCTTTTCAAACGATGAAAATCGTAGTTTTGGGCAGCCTAGTGGCCACTCTAGCAGCGTGCTCCGATGGCGTAGAGAAGCGTCGCCAAGCGGAACGTAATTTTGATTATTTAGAAGTTTCACAAATTGAACCATTAAAAATCCCACCGGGTGTGACGGCTCCAGAGCAAAGCGCAGAATTTGTGATTCCGAACATTACGCCAGACAACCAAATGTTATTGGGTCCACAGGTAGATGTTCGCGCACCAGTTCAGGTGATTCCATTAATCGCCGGTAGCCGGATTGAGGACACTGAAAATGGTCTGATTTTTTGGTTCGATATTTTAAGAGCACAATCAGCCGCCGAAACCAAAGACACAATGATGCGCACCATTGGTGAATACCTCGCTTACCGTAAATCAGGTATTTTGAATCAAGACCCTCAGCAATCTTTGATTGAGTCGGACTGGTTGGTTGACCAAGAAGAAATTGAAGGCAGTATTTTCTTTACCGACAAAGTGGTTGAGCAACGCCAAAAATTTGCTTATCAACTTGATGTTAAGCCACATGGGCGTACCGCAGGCTTGAAGGTGAGCTTTGTTGATGCTCAGTTGTATCGTGATACCAGTGATTCGGTCGTTGAATTAGATGCTTTTGATAAACAGCGCTTAGCCGTTATTGAGCTAAATCGTTTGATTGGCTATGTCAGTGAGCGTCGTGCTGAGCTTGAAGCTCAGCTAGAAGAGCAGCGCCAACAAGCGAAATTGGCCACAATGAGTGAAGCTGAGAAAGAGCAGCTTTACGATGAGACGGTTAACTTATTATTAGTTAATGAAGGTGGTGCAGCCTACTACCGAGCCAAAGCAAATATGGAAAAAACCATGAAGCGCTTGCGAGTCGTATTGCCTTTGGCTGGCTTTACCATTACCGATTACATCGAAAACTCTGGTAGTTTGTATTTAACTTACGAGCGCCCACCAGAGCAAATTCTAGAAAATTATGGTTTAAGTACCATGCAGTTTGCTGAGAAAAACTACATCTTTACTGTGGGGTCAAATGGCGACGTAACGCAAATTACTTTAGCCGACGAAGAAGGCATTGTATTGAAGCCAAGCGAAGTGAAGGCCTTGTATCCTTATCTTGCTATCTTGATGAAGATGGGGCTAGATACTACCGAGAGCTTATCTCGTTAGCGCTTTCAACTGATAAAAAAAGGTCCCTGAGGGACCTTTTTTTATGCCTGAGGGCTAGTCAACAGCTAGTCTTGCTGTTTGTCTTGTTGGTCTAAGGCATCGGCTTTGCGATTGTTTTGCTCAATCTTTTTGCGCAGTTCAGGGCTGATATTAAACCGGCCCATGTGCTTTAGCATCATGATATTGCCAACAATAAACCCCAATACCAAGACGATAAGAAGAATTAGATAGGGTGTGCTCATGCGAACCTCGTCAGCCTGCTTATAAGTGGATAGCTTGTAAACTAATGTTTGAAATTAAACTCATAAACGCCACTGCTAGCAACAAAGCTGCGGGCGGCGCAGTTTGGTAAAACTGAGGACTTAACCATAACAGGGTTGCCGCGAGTAAACTGACGCTCATGATCACGAATTGCTTCACGGTTGCGGTTTGTTCAAACAATGCGGGGTTAAGCATCAAATAGCCACAAACAAGGATGAGACTGAGCATGGCCGCAGCGAGTCCGATTAAGGGCAGCAATCTATCGAAGCTGCTAAGCCGGTGTTTGGCTTTTACCAGCAGCCAGTGGGCGATAGCCGCGCCGCAGGCAAGGAAGCTAAATAACCATAAGCTGTGCTGAATGATAAGCCATAGGGCGGCCAGCAACAGTGGAATGGCCATTATCCACCAAGACTTAAGTGACAAACTGCGTTTTTGTTTTAGCTTATTGAGGCGATAGCATAAAAACCAGCCGACTAGGGCACTGGCGAATACTAGCGCCACTAAATAGGGGTTTTGCTGGCTTTCAAAGCCACTTAAACCTGCGAGGCTGATAAAACTCACCAAGGTGGCCAGTTGTCGCTGAATGCGCGCGCTCTGCCCTCGGCATAGCTGCCCCTTATGTAATACCAAGGCTAAGATCAGAAAACTAAGCGCGGAGCAACTGACTAAACTTACAAACAAGGTGGCATACAGGTTCGGCATTATTTCTCCGGTAAACAAATATTTCTTACGTATTGAGTCATGATCTGCTCAATGTTTTGCTCAATGCAGCTAAAGCCTGCTGCATTTGCCTCTTTTAAGTGCTGCAGAATTTGCCTCGCATCCAGTTCGGCCAGTAATTTCTCGCTACTGGGCCAATGGCTGAGGTGCCATGGTTCAAACTCTACTCCACCTTGAAAGCGTCGGTAAGGGTAGAAGAAGTGATAGTCTGCGGCGTTTGCTTGTAACCATTCAGACAGCGAGTTTTGGCAGCCGCCAATTGCATATTCTTGGGGACCAGCTGCAGAGTTTCTCCTTTGGGGAGCAAACTCGGATCGTAAAAATCGAAGTCTGTACCCCAATGATGGCGACTCGCACCGGGCAAGGCTGACCAACGCAAGATAGCCTGCATTTTTTGCTGGTCGCTGAGCTGCGTTATGTCTAGGGCCTGGCTGTTGGCGTCGAGGATGGGCCGTTGCCCACGCCATTTGTTATTCCAGATAGCCAATTGTTGATGGAAATCGCGATAGCCACTGTAGACTTGCAAGTCGAATCCAGCGGCCTTCGCGGCTAAATGTAAGTCGCTTAAGTCTTTAAGCACTTCTGGATGAACCCAAGCAAACTGCGGGTCCTTGAGCAGTTTGCTTGAGTCTAAGCCATACAGAGAAAGCTGTTTATGGGTTTGTGGCATGGTTACCTAATACATTTACCAACAGTTCATAATACATGTCGGTCAGTTGCTCTAAATCGGCCACTTTGACACATTCGTTGACTTTATGAATAGTCGCATTCACTGGGCCTAGCTCAACAACTTGAGTGCCCATTTTGGCGATGAAGCGGCCATCCGATGTGCCGCCAGTGGTTAATAACTCCGGCGCTTGTTTGGTTACTTTGCTGACCGCGTCGCTCACCGCGCTTAAAAAACTGCCTTCTTCAGTGAGGAAGGGCTGGCCGTTATACGTCCAATCCAGTTGGTAGTCTAAGCCATGGCTGTCGAGAATATTATGGACTCGTTTAACAATATCTTGGTCGGTGAGTTCGGTTGAATAACGGAAGTTAAACTGCACTGCCAACTCGCCAGGAATCACATTCGATGCACCTGTACCAGCGTGAATGTTGGCGATTTGAAAACTGGTTGGCGGGAAGAATTGATTGCCATCGTCCCAATGCATTGAGGCCAACTCGGCTAGAGCAGGGGCCGCTTGGTGGATGGGGTTATTCGCCAAGTGAGGATAGGCTACGTGGCCTTGAATACCTTTTACTGTTAAGTCACCGGTAAGTGAGCCTCTACGGCCATTTTTCACTACATCTCCCACTCGATGGGTAGACGACGGTTCACCGACTAAGCACATATCAATCAACTCGTTACGTGCTATTAGTGTGTCTACCACACGGGTTGTTCCGTTGATAAACGGGCCTTCTTCATCGGAGGTAATTAAATAAGCAATTGAGCCTTGATGATCGGGGTAGTCTGCCACAAAACGCTCGGTGGCTACTACCATTGCGGCTAAAGAACCCTTCATATCGGCGGCGCCGCGACCATGTAATACACCATCAATCACGGTGGGTTCAAATGGCGATGTATGCCACTTCTCGGCAGGGCCTGAAGGAACTACATCGGTATGTCCGGCAAAGCAAAATAACGGGCCGCTATTGCCTTTACGGGCCCACATATTGGTGGTGTCTTCGAAAATCATGGCTTCGATATTAAAGCCTAAGGGGCTTAAGCGCTCCGCCATCAGCGTTTGGCATTCACAATCTTCAGGGGTGACTGAAGGTCGGCTAATGAGGTCTTTTGCAAGTTGCAAAACGGGACTGTCTGACATGGTGCTTATGCTTCCGAAGTGAAAAGTTGTTGATAGGTATCGGCTTTAAAACCTAGTGTTAAGCTATCGTTTATTTGCAGTAAAGGACGCTTAATCATTGCTGGATACTCACTGAGCAGTTGAATTGCGGTTTGTTGATTAAGGCCGGCTTTTTGCTGCTCACTAAGTTGTCGGTAGGTGGTGCCACGTTTGTTAAGTAGCGCTTCCCATCCTAGTTGTTCACACCACTTGGAGATTTGTTCGCTGCTCACGCCATCTTTACGATAGTCGTGGAATTGAAATTCGATGTTGTGTTCGTCTAACCAACGGCGCGCCTTTTTAATGGTATCGCAGTTGGGAATACCATACATGATGATGTTGGTTGCTGGCATAGTGCTTCCCTTTTAATATTTTGGGCTAAGAATACCAGAGCTGAAGCAAAAGCTCATTGCCAATTGGGATTGTTTTGTAGCTGGTGGTGCAGATATGGGCAGGCAAGAAAAAGCCACGCCCTAGGGCGTGGCTTTGGGGGGTGGAATAAATCAGTTACTTGATAATAGTTAGCACTGGTGTTTCACCAATGGTCACCGCACCTGATTTTTTCACTAGCTCTTTGATTTCGTCCATGTTTGAAATAACAACAGGAGTCAATGTTGATTTTGCTTTCTCTTCTAAAACGGCTAGATCGAACTCGATGATAACATCACCTTGTTTTACTTCTTGGCCTTCAGCAGCGATGCGAGTAAAGCCTTCGCCTTTTAGTTCTACAGTGTCGATACCGAAGTGAACGAATAGTTCGATGCCGTCGGTAGACTCTAGTGAGAAAGCGTGATTAGTTTCGAAAATTTTGCCGATGGTGCCGTCACAAGGGGCCACCATTTTGTTACCACTTGGCTTAATGGCAATACCATCACCAACGATTTTTTCAGCAAATACAACATCAGGCACTTCTTCAATAGGAATGATTTCGCCTGATAGCGGAGCGATAATATCGATACCGCTTTTGCTTGAACTATCATCCGAAACCATTTTTTTGAATTTGTCGAATAGACCCATTGTGGCGCTCCTAAATTCTTAATTATTGTGCAATTGCAACTATCTTAACAGACCGAATTTTGTTTAACAAAAGTGTCAACTAGCGTGGCAATTTCGGCTGCTGTTGGAGCAGCTAAAGCTTGATCGGCTAATTTCTTTGCATCAGCATAGTTCGAATTACGGATCAGTTTTTTGATCCGAGGTATAGAAATGGCACTCATTGAAAATTCATCTAGGCCCATTCCCATTAATAACAGGGTAGCGGCTTCGTCACCGGCCAATTCACCACACATACCTGTCCATTTGCCTTCAGCGTGAGAAGCATCAATAACCTGTTTAATCAAGGTTAATACTGCAGGTGACATAGGGTTGTAGAGGTCGGAAATAAGCTCGTTACCGCGGTCAACTGCTAAAGTGTACTGAGTTAAGTCGTTAGTGCCAATACTAAAGAAGTCCACTTCTTTAATTAGGTGATGCGCAATCGCAGCTGCGGCTGGTGTTTCCACCATTACACCCACTTCAACTTTTTCGTCAAAGGCGATGCCTGCTTCACGTAATTCGGCTTTTAGCGTGTCTAATACGCCGTTTAGTTTGCGGATTTCTTCTACTGCAATCACCATCGGGAACATAATGCGAACCTTACCAAAGGCAGAGGCACGTAATAGTGCTCGCAATTGCGTGTTCATGATCTCTTCGCGGTCAAAGAAGATGCGAATCGCACGCCAGCCTAGGAATGGGTTCATCTCTTTGGGAAGATCTAAATAAGGTAGATCTTTGTCACCGCCGATGTCCATGGTACGAATAATCACTGGGTGACCTTGCATCGCTTCAACCACAGCTTTGTAGGCTTCGAACTGCTCATCTTCTGTAGGTAGTGAATCGCGGTCCATGAACAAAAATTCGGTACGGTATAAACCTACACCTTCCGAACCATTGCGGTGAGCGCCGTCAACATCTTTAATGGTACCGATGTTGGCACACACTTCTACTTGGTGACCATCAAGAGAAACAGCAGGTAAGTCTTTCAACTTAGCCAGTTCTGCTTTTTCTTCTAAGTAGCTTTGTTGACGTTGTTTGTAAGTCGCTAGTTGCTCTTCACTTGGGTTAATAATCACTTCGTTGTTAATTGCGTCTAGAGCAATAATATCGCCATTGTTCACTTGCTTAGTGATGTCGTTGGTGCCGACAATCGCAGGCAATTCTAGTGAACGCGCCATAATTGAAGTATGTGAAGTACGACCACCAATATCAGTGACAAAACCCAACACTTTATTTAAGTTAATTTGAGCGGTTTCTGACGGGGTAAGGTCGTTAGCAACTAGGATTACTTCATCAGTAATAGTGCTTAAGGAAACGATTTCAATTCCAAGAATGTTTTTGACTAAACGTGAGCCGATGTCTCTAAAATCGGTAGCGCGTTCTTTCAAATACGGGTCATCTAGTTCCGATAGCATTTGCGCATTTTGCTCGATAATCGTGCTGGTCGCTTTGTCTGCGCTCATTAAGCTGTCTTTAATGCAAGCTAGAATCTCTTCTTCTAACTCTTCATCTTCCAACAACATAATGTGGCCTTCGAAGATAGCTTCTTTTTCTTCGCCGAAGGTTTTACCTGCCATTGTCTTAATTTCTTCGAGTTGAGCCGATGTTTTTGTGCGGCCATCGAAGAAACGTTGAACTTCGTTATCTATTTGCGATGCTTCGATTTTTTCTTGGTTAATAACCACTTCTTGCTCGGCTAGAAGTAGTGCTTTACCAATTGAAATTCCTGGTGACGCCAGAATACCTGAAATCATAACCTGTACCTATTTGGTTGAACTGAATAAAAAGAAAAAAAACGACTGGCTTATTCAAGCTCATCCATTAATGCAACAAGCTTTTCAACCGCTGCGTTTTCATCAGCACCCTCGGCACGAATTACCACGCTAGTGCCTTTAGTTAGACCTAAGGTTTGTAGTTTGAATAAGCTTTTAGCGCTGGCTGATTTGCCGTTGCTTTCTACGGTGATGTCGCTAGAAAAGGCTTTTGCTTCTTTTACGAACTGGGCGGCTGGGCGAGTGTGAAGGCCATTCTCAGCAGTAATTACAACAGATTTTTCAAACATATTATCATTCCTCAATATTAATAATTATGTCGCCTAAAACTTGCTATAAGCTTAGACGTTTATTAGTAAAACGTTTTCGAGAAAAAAATAACGTAAAAATAGACTGTGAAGTTTAATCTACGTCAAATTTTCAGGTTAAGTTGTAAGGTGTTACTAATTATTACAAACGGCTTTTTTGTTTAACTATTTGTAATTATTGTATTTTTACTAATTTATCGACGTAAACAATGTATCTGTTTTGATACCTTGTGTTACAAATGGAAACATTATAAAAGCCGATATTTGGTGGGCTGGAGTATAGTTTTTGCGGTTTTATTACACAAGAGAATGATGTTATTTTTCTTAGAAAATTAAGTCCGAATCGCAAAAAAAAGCGACCCATCAATGGATCGCCCTTTTAAGTGCTTGTTTCGCTGTTTTATTGAACGTTTTCTTGCTCTGTGAAAATGTTTGCAAACAGTGCACTTGATAGGTAACGCTCACCTGAACTTGGTAAGATAACCACTATGGTTTTATCGGCAAATTCTGGCTTTTCAGCGATGCGGTTGGCCGCAACTACAGCTGCACCCGATGAGATGCCCGCCAAGATACCTTCTTCTTCCATCAAGCGTTGAGCCATGGCAATGGCGTCGTCATTGCTGACTTGTTCAACTAGGTCCACCATGTCTAAGTCTAGGTTGGCTGGAATAAAGCCAGCACCAATGCCTTGAATTTTGTGTGGTCCAGGGGTGAGTTCTTCACCGGCCTTAGCTTGAGTAATCACTGGTGAGTCAACCGGCTCTACCGCAACTGAAGTGATTTTTTTACCTTGCTCTAGCTTGATGTAGCGACTAACGCCGGTAATGGTGCCGCCGGTGCCAACGCCCGCTACGAATACGTCTACTTCACCATCGGTATCTTCCCAAATTTCAGGGCCGGTGGTTTGTTCGTGAATTTCAGGGTTGGCTGGGTTATCAAACTGGCCAAGCAATATGTATTTTTCAGGGTTGCTGTCGCGGATTTCTTCAGCTTTAGAAATCGCGCCTTTCATGCCTTTAGCACCTTCAGTGAGAACTAAGTTGGCTCCTAAAGCTTTAAGCAGCTTACGACGCTCTAAGCTCATGGTGTTAGGCATGGTTAAAGTAATAGGGTAACCACGCGAAGCCGCAACGAAAGCCAATGCAATACCGGTGTTACCACTGGTTGGTTCAATGATTTCTTTACCAGGACCTAACAGGCCTTTTTTCTCGGCGTCCCACACTAGGTTGGCGCCAATACGACACTTCACACTGAAGCTTGGGTTACGGCTTTCTACTTTAGCCAATACGTTACCTTTGCTTACTCGGTTTAAGCGAACCAAGGGAGTGCGACCGATTGTTAGGGAATTGTCGTCGTAGATTTTACTCATTGAAGCGTCCTTTTTAGTTTATACGGGTTGCTACTCTTAGTGGTTACTTTGCACCAAGCAGCATTAACTGTAGTAATAGCATAGCGCGGTAATTACTAAGGGGAAGTAACGTTTATTTATAACGTTATGTAATTAAGAGATAAATTGATATGCCATTCATTACAATCGCCTGGTGATGTAAGGCGAGTATTAGGCTTCTCTGATGACTCGGGTATATCGGCAAACAAGGCCTCAAGCCACTGTATAAGCGCCTTGTACGAAAGGGGAGTGGAGAGGAAAGTGATTAACCAACAGCGAGTCTTTAAGCGGTTGGTTAATTTTGTCGGGGTATAGTTAGTGTCGGTATAAAATAATGGATACGCGAAAGCGGCTGCGTAATGAACTGCGTTCTATCGTATAAACCGAATAGTGGCTTGCCCCTTGAGTCGCTGCCCACTCAACTGCAGCCTGTTGCGCTAGCTCTATACTGTAGCGGTCTAAAAAAGTCTTCTGGCCTATTTTGCTTAGCTTCATCTCGCTAGCTTCACTGTAACTGACTTGTTGTAGGGGCGCTTCTGCCGCGATTACCGAAGCATTAAACAGTAATAGACAGACTAGAGCGTAAGGCATGAGATGAGTAGGTTTCATGATTATTGATCCTTTAGCATTAAGTCACGGTAACTATCTACCCATATAGCGGTGGCGCCACATACGGCTACCGGCATAATAATTAAGTTTAGTAGAGGTACGGTGCTGCAAAATAAAACGATCGCTCCAAAGCCGCTATTTCGAATTCGATCTTGCTTTAGTTGGTCACGCATGCTGGTGAAAGCGATGCGGTGATTATCGAAGGGGTAATCAATATATTGAATGCTCATCATCCAAGCGCTAAACAAAAACCACAGCAGCGGGGCCACTGTTTGGCCGATGGCTGGAATTAAAAACAGCAACAGTAAGCCCAAGGCCTTTGGTAACCAATACCATAGCTTCTGTAGCTCTCGAGAAAAAATGCGGGGCAAATCTTTAATCAGGTCGACTAACGACATTTCTTCGATGGTTTTACCACATAGGTGTTGCTCGACTTTTTCTGCCAGTAGGCCATTAAAAGGCGCAGCAATCCAGTTGCCAATGATGCTAAAGGTAAAACCAAATATCATAAGAATGGCTATGATGGCGGTGGGCCAAATAAGCCAACTCAGCCAATCTAACCAGCTTGGAAAATAGCTGAGGATATCGTTTATCCAAGAACCAAGTTGCTGATATAGGTAAATAAATGCGGCACCAAATAATAATACATTGGCAATCAGAGGGATCATTACAAAAAGGCGTAGGCCGGGCTGAGTAATTAAATGAAAACCTTGTACGATGTAGGAAATTCCGCTGCGTGAGGCAAGCGTATTTTGGGTCATTGTTGTGATCTCTCAGTTGTTTATAGATGGACATATTACAAAGCGTCGGTAGCTCTGGTAAAGTCTTGACTAATAATAGCTATTGAATGAAGCTCACTTTGTTATGCGTTTGAAGCAAATCCGTTTAGCCGGATTTAAATCTTTTGTTGATCGCACCACTATTCCTTTTCCCACCGATATGACGGCCATTGTGGGGCCCAATGGCTGTGGTAAGTCTAACGTGATCGATGCGGTGCGCTGGGTATTGGGCGAAAGCAATGCGCGTAATTTACGTGGCGGCTCGATGACCGATGTGATTTTTAATGGCTCAACTAAGCGTGCGGCGGTGTCAAAAGCCATGGTTGAGCTGGTATTTGATAATCAGCAAGGGCGAATTGGCGGTGAATTCGCTAGCTATAGTGAAATTGCGGTGCGCCGAGAAGTGACTCGAGACGGGCAAAATAACTACTTATTAAATGGCGCCAAGTGTCGTAAGCGTGATATTACCGATTTGTTTCTGGGTACCGGTTTAGGCCCGCGTAGTTACGCTATTATCGAACAGGGCATGATCAGCCGCTTAATCGAATCTAAACCTCAAGAGCTTAGAGTGTTTATTGAGGAAGCGGCTGGCGTGTCGAAATACAAAGAACGACGCCGTGAAACCGAGCTGCGAATAAAACACAGTAACGAAAATATTTTGCGTTTGCGTGATATCGAATCGGAGTTAGCCCAGCAGGTTAATAAACTCAAAACCCAGGCCCAGGCCGCTAAACGTTATCGTCAGTATCGAGAGCGCTATCGAGAGTTAAAGGCGCTGATTTGTTTGCAGGAACTACGTCAACTAGATGCCAGCATTGACGGCGCCGATCAGCAGCATCAGCAGGCGGAACAGCAGCAAGCTCTTGCCGAACATGCGATTACTCAAGCTGAAAATCAATTATTGCTGTTAAGTCATCAACTGACTGAGCAGCAAGAGTTAGCACAGCGCTTACAAGGGCAGGCTTTTGAAGTTAAAACTGAATTAGCGAAATTAGAACAACAGCAACAGCACATTAAGCAGCAGCAAAACCAATCTCAGCAGGCCAGACAGCGGAATTTAGAGCAGCAAGCCAGTATCAAACAAAGCTTAGAAGAGCTCGAGCTGCAGCTAGATGAGCAACAGCAACAGCTTGAGGATTTAGCGCAGCAACAGGAAATGCAACAGCAGTTGCTACTAGAACTTGAGCCTCAACTAGAGCAAGCCGAGCAGGCTTATAATCAGGCGCAAGCCGAGCAAAATTCCTTCGCCAATGAATCTCAGCAAGCTAAGCATGAAGCGGCTCAATTGCAATCGCAGTTGCAACATAGCCAGCGTTTGCAACAGGGACATCAACAACAATTAGCTCAGGCGCAGCAGGGCTTAAACCAGTTAAGCAGCCAAGCTGAGGAAGAAATTGCCCAGCTTAAGCAACAGTTGGCTGATGCTGAGCCGCAGCAGCAACAGCTTAATCAGGGGCGACGAACACTCAGCGAGCAAAAGCAGCAAGTTAGCAGTGATTTACAGGCTCTTGAGCAGCAGCTACAACAGTTAAAGTTACAACAAACCGCCGAACAAACCCGCTTACAAGGTGTGGAAAAATTGCTTTCTCAATTTAGCTGTAGCGCTCAGTTGCCCTTAAGTGAGGTGATTGGAGTGAATTCAGGTTGGGAGTTGGCCGCAGACACGGTATTAGGCACTTGGTTGCAAGCTGAGTGGAGCGAAAATTTATCACCCGAACAAAGTCTGGCGCTAAGTGCCGTGAGTGAGGCTTATGATTATCAGTTTGCCGAGCCGCTACGTCATTTACCTAGTTTGGCTTCGCAGTTAAACCAGGTCGAGCTTAGCTTCTTATGTGGTCAGGTATTACTGGTTGAAAGTCTAGAGCAAGCCTTTGCCTTGCGTCAGTACTTACGCCCAGAGCAGTCTCTGATTACCGCTAAAGGCGAATGGCTGGGTAAATATTGGCAGCAGCTTCGACCACAGCAATACCAGCATTCCTTATTGAGCTTACAACAAGAGCATCAGCAACTTAGTGAGCAGCTACAGCAGGTGGAGGCCAGTTTAGCTGAGCAGCAGCAAGGCCAACAAAATTTGGCTGACACCGAGCAAGCCTTAGCTAAAGAGCTTGAACAGCAAACCCAGCTGCAGCAAAACTTAGCCAGTCAAATTCATCAATGGCAGAGCCGCTTGGCTTTATTAGAACAACAGCAGCAATTTGCCGAACAGCAACGAGAGCAGTATCAGCAGCAAGTTGAAGAACTGTCGATATTATTGGAGCAAGAACAAGAAGCGCAGCTGTTATTGGAAGAGCAGCTAGAAGAAGCCCGCTTTCAGCAACAGCAGCAAAGTGAGCAGCAACTGCGTTTAGCTGAGCAGCTTGAGTTAAGTAGCAAGCAAGTAAAACAAGTACGCCAAACTATTCAACAGCAACAGCATAGTGCCCATCAACAACAGTTGGCTATTCAGCAACAGCAAGCCGCCATTCAAGCAAGTTCGCAGCAACAGCATTACCAGCAACAAAAGCTGGATGAATTGCTCGCCCAGCTGAGCCACGCGCCAGAACAACATCAAGATGAACTGGAATTACTGGCTGAGCAAATAGAGCAATTGTTAGAGCAGGCGTTAGTGCTAGAAGAGCAACAAGCGCAGGCGTCTCAAGCTCATCAGCAAAGTGTTCAGTCTCAGCAGCAACAGCAACAGAACTTAAAACAAGCTCAGCAGCATTTACAACGTTTGCAACAGCAAGATACTGAGCAAAGAATTCAGCAACAGAGCTTGTTGGCGCGCCGAGCTGTCTTGTTAGAGCAATTGGCTGAACAAGGCGAAAACTTGAAACATTTGGAGCTGTCTTTGCCCGAGGCCAGCTTGGAAGATGACTATGCCAGCGAACTGGCGCAGGTTGATGCACGCTTAAAACGTCTTGGCGCAGTGAACTTAGCCGCTGAAGCAGAATTTGAGCAGCAAAATGCGCGTTATCAAGAATTATGTGAACAGTTAGCCGATCTTGAAGCGGCGATTGAAGTATTGCAGGCGGCGATTGCAAAAATTGACCGCCAAACCCGCTCTAAATTTAGTGAAACTTTTGCTAAAGTAGACGCGGACTTACAGCAGCTTTTCCCGAAAGTCTTTGGCGGAGGGAAAGCTTGGTTGGAATTATCGTCAGATGACTTGCTGGAAACCGGGGTGACAATTATGGCTCGGCCTCCAGGTAAAAAGAATGCTAGCATTAGCTTGCTGTCGGGCGGAGAAAAAGCACTCACTGCTTTGGCCTTGGTTTTTGCGATTTTTCGTCTAAATCCTGCGCCATTTTGTATGTTAGATGAGGTGGACGCACCGCTTGACGAAGTAAATGTGGGACGCTTTGCTGATTTAGTGCATAGTATGTCCGATAGTGTCCAATTTATATTTATTAGTCACAATAAAGTGACAATGGAAAAGGCCTCGCAGCTTGCTGGGGTCACCATGCAGGAGCCTGGGGTGTCCCGCTTGGTCGCAGTGGATATCGAAGAAGCGATAGCCATGGTTGAATAACAGCTTTAGAGAACAGTTAAATGCAGGAATTACGCATCGTACTAATCGTTGTAGGTATTATTTTAATTATTGCCTTACTCGCTCATGGATTTTGGAGTAGTCGCAAACAACGACCTGAAAAACTGCTTAATCCTAAACAAAAAATAGCGCCTAAAGAGTCCGGCTTAAATAGAGACGAACAGGGTTTTGACGACTTAGGTGTGGGTGAGGCTAGGGTTATTGGTGATCCGCTAGAAGATGCGATGGCTAAGTTTGACGATAGTGAAGCCAAGCCCGCCGTTAAAGCTGAGCCGGCTGTAAAACCGAGTGAAGAAAAGCCGCAGCCAGTGCAACGTAAAGAGCCGGAGTTTCATTTTTCGGCAGTGGATGACGCACCGCAAATCGCGGATGACCAAGGTTTAGCGGGTTTAGATGCCGAGCCACAACTGGCACCGGAAACGCCTCCGCTTGCAGCTGATGAGGAGCCCCTAGTTGAGCCAAGTGCTGAGCCTGAATTTGCCTATTCTGAAGAAGAAGCAAGATCTGCGGAACCCGAACTCGAGTCCGAGCCAAAGAAAGACCCTAATGCCCCTGATGATGTGTTTATTGTGAACGTGATGGCGCAGAGCGGCCGTTACTTAAAAGGCCCAGCTTTGTTAGCCAGCTTAAATAAAATTGGTATGCGTTATGGCGATATGAACATCTTCCATCGTCATTTGGATAATAGCGGTACTGGCCCGGTTATTTTTAGTTTGGCTAATATGGTGAATCCTGGCACCTTCGATCTGGATAACATCGAGCAATTAGAAACCCGCGGCGTAAGCATTTTTATGACGGTTCCGTGTAAAGGCGAGCCCACTAAAAACTTTGCCTTGATGTACAAAGCGGCTTCAACTTTAGCTAAAGAGTTGGATGCGATCATGTTAGATGACCAACGCAATCCTTTAACCAAACAAACGGTTAATCACTACGAACAGCGCGTACGCGAATATGAGCGTAAGCAACTACTGGTAAACTAACTTTATTTCAGCAACATTTAGCCTTTCCAAGTCACTCATTTGGGAAGGCTTTTTTATTTAAAGGTCTTGCATGACTCAGCCAAAACAACAAATAGATCAACTCATCGAACAATTAGAACAGTATAACTACCAGTACTATGTGATGGATCAGCCTTCGATTCCTGACGCCGAATATGACCGCTTGTTTAAGCAACTCAAAGCCTTAGAAGCGCAATATCCAGAACTGCTGCGCGGTGACTCTCCTACACAGCGCGTCAGTGGTGCTCCGCTGGCGGCTTTTGAACAAATTCAGCATGAAATGCCGATGTTGTCTTTAGACAACGTATTTAGTGAAGCTGAACTCAGTGCTTTTAATAAGCGAGTGCAAGAGCGTTTAAAACGCAGCGAGCCGGTGAACTATTGTGTTGAACCTAAATTAGATGGCTTAGCCGTGAGCCTGCTGTATGTTAACGGCCAATTGGTTCAAGCCGCCACCCGCGGTGATGGTAGCACCGGTGAAAATGTCACCGATAATGTCAAAACCATCCGCTCCATTCCCTTGCGTCTGCGAGGGAGTGATTGGCCGCAGCGTTTAGAGGTGAGAGGGGAAATATTCATGCCCAAGGCTGGTTTTGAAAAGCTTAACCAGCAGGCCAGAGAAAATGGCGAAAAAGGCTTTGCTAACCCAAGAAATGCTGCCGCAGGGAGTTTGCGCCAGCTAGATTCAAAAATTACCGCGACGCGCCCATTGGCTTTTTATGCCTATTCTTTAGGTGTAGTCAGTGACAGCCTTGGTGATAGCCACTATCAAAACTTACAACGCTTAAAAGATTTCGGACTGCCAGTGTGCCCCGAAGTTCGGGTGGTGCAGGGCAGTGAGGCTTGTTTGGCTTATTACCAAGAAATTGGTGAGCGACGTAATGCCTTAGCCTACGAAATTGATGGGGTGGTGTACAAGGTTGATGAGCTTGCTTTACAACAGCTCTTAGGCTTTGTGGCGCGCGCTCCACGCTGGGCCACGGCGCACAAGTATCCGGCGCAGGAAGAAGTTACTGTACTACGTGATGTTGAGTTTCAGGTAGGGCGAACTGGTGCTATTACTCCGGTAGCAAGGCTAGAGCCGGTATTTGTGGGTGGGGTAACGGTCAGTAATGCTACTTTGCACAATGCTGACGAAATTGAACGCTTAGGCGTAAAAATCGGTGATAGCGTGGTGGTGCGTCGCGCTGGGGATGTGATCCCTCAGGTGGCCAGTGTGGTGCTAGAGCGCCGCCCTGATGACGCCAAAGAGGTGGTCTTTCCGCAAAATTGCCCAGTGTGTGATAGTAAAATTGAGCGGATTGAAGGTGAAGCGGTGGCTCGCTGTGTGGCGGGTTTACAGTGTGCAGCACAACGAAAAGAAGCCTTAAAACACTTTGTGGCTCGTAAAGCCTTAGATATCGACGGGATTGGCGACAAATTGGTAGAACAGTTGGTTGAGCAGAACTTGCTAGAAACGCCGCTGGATCTGTTTCGCCTGAAAGATCGACGTGAGCAGTTGTTGAAGCTAGAGCGAATGGGCGAGAAATCGGTGGATAAGCTGCTTGCGGGCATAGAACAAGCGCGTCAAACCACTTTACCTCGCTTTATCTACGCCCTCGGTATTCGAGAGGTCGGAGAGGCGACCGCTAGCAACTTAGCGCTGCATTTTAAGCAGCTTGAGGCCATCGCCACAGCCAGCGTAGAACAGCTGTTAGCGGTGCCCGATGTGGGTGAAATTGTGGCTAAGCATATTCGCTTTTTCTTCAATCGCGAGTTGAATGCTCAGCTGGTGGTCGACTTAGCTGCTCAACTAAGCTGGCCAGCCATTGAGCAGCCAGCTGCTGAGGAGTTGGTGCTTGACGGCAAGGTAATTGTATTGACTGGCACCTTAAGCCAACTGGGCCGCAGTGAAGCGAAACAAGCACTGCAAGCTTTAGGTGCTAAAGTCACTGGTAGTGTGTCGAAAAAAACCGATTTGCTGATTGCCGGTGAAGCAGCCGGTTCTAAATTAAGTAAGGCCCAAGAATTGGGCATTGAAATATGGGACGAGCAACAGCTGATTGATTTACTGCAGTCCCAAAGTTAGTCAAGCATTGATTGCCTCGTTCCGGTGCAGCATGGTATTTGGGCTAGCGCTGAGTTGGGGCAATCAGGCTGGTGGCAAAGCTTGTTGCCAGCCGAAATCTGCATGTGTTGTCTAAATGGCAAGCAAAATCCTAGTTAAGCCACTTAGTTTGTCTATATACCAGACAATTCACTGAATGTTATCCATATTTGGTGTATATTTTGCTTCGTTGCTTAGGCAAGTTCTTGCTGTTATTAGGATTTTAGGTAGTTATGTCGGTTCTCTCTCCAAATAGTGTGTTTACTTCGTTACAGCAAGATGGGCCATTTGCGGTCACTCGTGATGCTGTGGTCGCCCATCCTTTTTCCCAGTCGGTACGCGACTGGGTGAAAAATGTGCAAAAAGACGCCAACAATGTGTCTAAATATCGTGCTCTACGCAGTCAGATTTTTGAGTTTTTGGGAATTGATAGTTTCTCGCAGATCCAAGCACTTATCGAAGACGAGGAACTGCGTGAGCAACGTAGTGAACGAGCGCTTTACCTATTGGGTAACATGTTTGGCATTAACGGCAATCTAAATGAAATTGAAAACCGAATAGATGAGTATGCGCGCACTGCCGACGCCGTTATTCACTCGATTAAAGGTAAAATTCTAGCCCCTTATGCTTCGCATATTGAAAATACCAACGAAATTGAAGTCACCAATAATCCAGTAGAATTATTGCTGATTATGTTTAACAACAAATATCATAAGAAGGCCCGTTTTGAAGCTCGGCGTAAGCTGATTTTAATGACCTTAGCGGGCAGTATTGAGCAGCGGGAAAGAGAGACCGAAATCGAAACTAAATTCTCTGCTTTCTTAGCCTTTTTAAATGGTTATGTATGGAGTCGTGAGCTAAAAATTGGCGAGCTGGATCCGGTTTATTTACACTCTCATCACAGTGAAGAAGATTACTCATGCTCTGAGGTAGCGGTACTGTCTCCTCAACAAGCTAAGCTGGTGCAGTTAAATAAGCGTGAGCAACTCACTCTGTTGAAACGCCGAAGCTTTACCGTAGGGGAGCGGCAAATTCCTATTTATGTATCAATACGGAAAAAGCCGCCCGAGGCTAAGGTCTTAAAACTATTACGTAAAAACCAAAAGAATCCGGCGGTAGCGGTGGATGATGAATTGGGTTTAATGGCGGTGTTGGATTCGGTGAGTGATATCAAGGCTTTTCAGAAGCATATGACACGCAGTGCCTCGCAAGCCAACTCATTAATGGTATTGGAAGATATTTCCGACTCTTTAACGGAGCGTAGCGAATACCATAGCCGTGCTGTAGGCTCTAGCTCTAAAACACCGATGATGAAGTTTTTTGCGCGACTTGGTGGAATGCGGGTGGAGTTTATTATTCATACTAATCGCACCTGGTTAAATTATATGTATCAACGAGATGTGGCGCATAACGAGTATGAGGTAAAACGAATGTTCGATACCGGAGTGATTGAACTGCTTTTTCCTATGGACATTTTTCATTTGAATCATCGCAAGACTCGCGATGAGATGATTCAGTTCTTCCGTAAGCAAATAGAATCTTAAGTTTTAAAGTTTGAGTGGCCTGAATCATTCAGGCCACTCAAACTTAGCTTTGCTCAGCCAAGGCTTGCGGTTTAGCCAAACTTACCGTCACAAACACCACTAAATTAACCACTAGAGTGGGAACGATGGGGTGAATCCCAGCCATGTCGGGCTTTAGCCACATCAAAGCGATATAACAAATAAGCCCGCTTAACATAGAAGCAATGGCTCCATGGGCAGAGGCTTTTGACCAATAAAGGCCAAACACTAAAGGCCACAGAAATACCGCCTGCAGGCCTCCCAGAGCGAGTAAATTAAGCCAAATAATCATATCGGGTGGCTTAGTGGCTGCAACGAATACCAGGCCAGCAAAGATGGCTGTAACCCATAGTGAGCTGCGACTCAAACGTCGCTCGGCATTGGCGCCTTCAACTATTTCAGGGTTGATGTAGTTGATATAGAGATCTTTTAGTAGTGTGGCTGACGCTTGAATCAGCTGAGAGTCGATGGTGGACATAATCGCAGCCATGGGTCCTGCGAGGAAAATGCCCGCCAGCATGGGCGGTAATACTGTCATCATTAAGCTAGGCATGATTTGATCAGGGCTTTCTAGCTCTGGCACAATTACCCGCCCCAAGGCGCCTGCTAAGTGGGTACCAAGCATTAATACGCCCATCATCACGGTACTGATGATCATGCCTTTATGCAGAGAGCGGCTGTCTTTGTATGACATACAGCGCACCGCGGCATGTGGCAGGGCAATTACCCCAAAACAGACCAGTACCCAAAAGCTTAAAATAAATGGTTGGCTAATAAACCCATCGGGGCCATAGGGCTTAACTAAACCGGGATCAATAGCATGTAATTGGGTCACCAGTTGCGACAGGCTGCCGCCGGCATGGATCACCCCAGCCAATAGCAATAAGGTACCAATTAACATCATGACGCCTTGCACGGTATCGGTGAGCACCACCGCGCGAAAACCGCCAATGGTGGTATAGACACCAACTGTGGCAGCAAAAATAAATAAGCCTTGAAAATAGGAAAGTCCAGTGACGGTTTGCAGCAGCCTTGCGCCACCGACAAACTGCACCACCATGGTTCCGAAGAAGGCCAGTAGTAGCGCTAAAGAGGCTAAAATGACTACGCTTCGGCTTTTATAGCGGGCGTATAGCATATCGTTTAAGGTCAAGGCATTATGGCGGCGAGCTTCAATAGCAAACTTCTTGCCTAGTACGCCAAGGGTTAGCCAAGCGGCTGGTAGTTGCACCATTGCCAGCAATACCCAACCTAAGCCCATTTTATAGGCCGCTCCAGGGCCACCAATGAAGCTACTGGCACTGGCATAGGTGGCCGCAAGCGTCATGGCTAGCACAAAGCCTCCCATGCTGCGGCTGCCAATGAAATATTCGTTGAGAAAGCTCCCTGCTTTATTATGCCGACGAGTAAAAAATGCTAGGGCGAATACAATCAGCAAATAGCTGATTAATGGAATGATCAGAGATTTATTCATGATGCTCTTTGGGATCTAATGGTAGATCTTGGTAGCAGTACTTAACCATCAGTGCGCACAGTACTGTAAAGATGATGGGACCTATTACGCAGGACATTAAAAACCACAGCGGCAGACCCCAATAGAGTTCAGGCAAATTTGTTTGTTCCATCGCTGGGGCTAAACCATAGGCACTGCAGTACCACCAGACAAAGTAGGCCATGGCGAGCAATAGCGCCATCGCCGCTTCGCGGTTGGCTTGCTGATAATAAGCCGGTTGTTGCGGCATCATCTACTCCTAGTTTTGGCGGCTAAAACTTAAAAGGCCACCTATAAGGTAGCCTTTATCGACGCATTTTTACCATAACTACCAGCATAAACACAGGTTTTTAATACAATTGAGCTGCTTATTGTTAGTCGCATTGGATGGAGAGTTAATTGCTTGTTTAGCTGAAACCATAAGCTAGCGGGTAATTAAGGTCTTAAAATGAAGGGCTGAGCTATAACTGGCATTGTTTATCATGCAAAGAGTAGGGCGATGTTGCAGCGCTTTTGCATTTAATGTTCAGGCACAAAAAAGCCCGCATTGCTGCGGGCTTAATATTTGCTGGTCGCTACTGGGCTTGAACCAGTGACCCTCGCCCTATAAAGAGTAGGGCGATGCGGCATCGCTTTTGCTTTTAATATTCAGGCACAAAAAAGCCCGCATTGCTGCGGGCTTAGTATTTGCTGATCGCTACTGGGCTTGATACCGGCGACTCTCGCCTTATAAAGAGTAGAGCGATGCGGCATCGCTTATGCTCTTTATATTCAGGTAAAAAAAGCCCGCATTGCTGCGGGCTTACTATTTGCTGGTCGCTACTGGGCTTGAACCAGTGACCCTCGCCCTATAAAGAGTAGGGCGATGCGGCATCGCTTATGCTCTTTATATTCAGGTAAAAAAAAAGCCCGCATTGCTGCGGGCTTATTATTTGGTGGTCGCTACTGGGCTTGATACCGGCGACTCTCGCCTTATAAAGAGTAGGGCGATGCGGCATCGCTTATGCTCTTTATATTCAGGTAAAAAAAAGCCCGCATTGCTGCGGGCTTACTATTTGCTGATCGCTACTGGGCTTGATACCGGCGACCCTCGCCATGTAAAGAGTAGGGCGATGCGGCATCGCTTATGCTCTTTATATTCAGGTAAAAAAAAAGCCCGCATTGCTGCGGGCTTACTATTTGGTGGTCGCTACTGGGCTTGAACCAGTGACCCTCGCCTTGTAAGGGCGATGCTCTCCCAACTGAGCTAAGCGACCGAATTTTATGACTGGCTTGTACCAGTGTATGGTCGGGTTATTAAGAGGTGGGCGATTTCGCCTTTGCTCTGTTTAATACCAAACCTAAATATGGTGGTTGCTACTGGGCTTGAACCAGTGACCCTCGCCTTGTAAGGGCGATGCTCTCCCAACTGAGCTAAGCAACCTAATTGTAAAATGGTGGTCGCTACTGGGCTTGAACCAGTGACCCTCGCCTTGTAAGGGCGATGCTCTCCCAACTGAGCTAAGCGACCAAATTTTATGACTGGCTTGTACCAGTGTATGGTCGGGTTATTAAGAGGTGGGCGATTTCGCCTTTGCTCTGTTTAATACCAAACCTAAATATGGTGGTTGCTACTGGGCTTGAACCAGTGACCCTCGCCTTGTAAGGGCGATGCTCTCCCAACTGAGCTAAGCAACCTAAATTGTAAATTGGTGGTCGCTACTGGGCTTGAACCAGTGACCCTCGCCTTGTAAGGGCGATGCTCTCCCAACTGAGCTAAGCGACCAACTTGTGGAGGCGTATTATAGGGAGCTTCGCAGAGGTGTCAACGCAAATTTTAAGGAAACTGACTGCTTGCACAAATTCTCGTCAAAATGGCGATTTAGCGAGCTTGCTGGCCTTAAAAATAAGCAAACCAAGATGATTTAGCCTGTTGCTCTTATCTGGCGAATTTTGACGGGTGTGGTAAAATCCGCGCCATTCAATTGGTCAATTACTTTAATTAGAGAATCAAGATGACAGTTCGTACTCGTGTCGCTCCTTCACCCACTGGTGACCCCCATGTAGGCACCGCCTATATCGCACTATTTAACTACTGTTTTGCTAAGCAACATGGTGGTGAATTTATTCTGCGTATCGAAGATACCGACCAAGCACGTAGTTCTCGAGAATCTGAGCAAGCTATTTACGATAGCCTAAAATGGATTGGCTTAAATTGGGACGAGGGCCCGGATTGTGGCGGGCAATATGGCCCTTATCGTCAAAGTGAGCGTAGCGATATTTATAAAAAATATGCGCAACAGCTAATTGACGAGGGTAAAGCCTTTTACTGTTTTGCTACTGCAGAAGAGCTAGATGAAATGCGTCAGCAACAAATGGCCGAGGGTTTGCAACCTAAATATGATGGCCGAGGCTTAGCGCTGAGCAAAGAGGAAATTGAAGCCAATTTAGCGGCCGGCAAGCCTTACGTTGTGCGGATGATGATCCCCGAGAGCGGCAGTTTTAAGTTTGACGATTACCTGCGTGGCGAAGTGGAGATCCCATGGGAGCAAGTAGACATGCAAGTCTTACTTAAAGCCGATGGCCTGCCTACTTACTTTTTAGCGAATGTTGTTGATGACCATCTAATGGGCATTACTCACGTATTTCGTGGTGAAGAATGGCTAAACTCTGCGCCTAAACTATTAAAGCTCTACCAAGATTTAGGTTGGGAAGCACCCGTTCTAGGACACATGCCTTTATTACGTAACCCTGACAAAAGTAAACTGAGTAAGCGTAAAAACCCAACCAGCATTAATTACTACCGCAAAATGGGTTTCCTACCTGAAGCGATGCTGAACTACTTGGGCCGCATGGGGTGGTCTATGCCTGATGAGCGAGAAAAGTTTACACTTGCGGAAATGGTCGAGCATTTTGACATGAAGCGGGTATCGCTGGGCGGTCCGGTGTTTGACGTAGATAAGTTGAAATGGTTAAACGGTTTATGGATCCGCGAAGAGCTTAGTGATGAGCAATTAGCCCAACGTTTGGTTGAGTGGGCATACAACCAGCAAACCTTGATGAGCATTCTGCCGCAAGCTAAAGCTCGTTTAGAAGTGATGAGTGACCTAGCGCCTTTAGCTGGTCATTTTGTTTCTGGTATGCCGGAATATGACCCAGAATTGTTAACCGCGGGTAAGTTAGAGCTTGAGCAGGTTCGCACCTTATTACAATTATTTATCTGGCAATTGGAAGAGCAACGCCAGTGGGATAAAGACGTGGTATTTGCGGTTGCCAAGCAGTTGGCTACGCATTTAGATGTGAAGATCCGTGATTTTCTAGAACCTATTTTTGTTGCCATTACCGGTAAAACTAGCTCTATTTCGGTGGTTGATGCAATGGCTATTTTAGGCTCAGATATGAGTCGCGCTCGTTTACGTTTTGCGCTTAACCAAATTGGCGTAAGTAAGAAGCAAGCTAAGTCTTTAGATAAAGCCTACCGAGCTTATAAAGCGACTTGGTAAGGGCGTATAAACGCAAAAAAGCCAACTCTTAGAGTTGGCTTTTTTATTTATTCTGAAAATCTATACTAACAGCATGCTGCCACAGGCTGCGATTAAAAAGCCGAGTGCTAGTAAGAACTGTAATTGTAGTTTAATGCCCATCTGCTTCCCTATCTGTATTTGATGTTGGCTCATCTTGCCCGAAGCGCCTAAGTCATTACTATGAATTGGCTCACATAACTTTTTTTAAGCAAGTTTTTAATGATAAAAGTTCTTGATGGATCGCATTTATTTAGTGTTTCATGGTGAGTAAAAGAGCACGGTTGAACAAATAAATGTGAGCTTCATGGCATTCACCTGTTTCTCTGAAGAAACTGGCTAGTTACTAAAAAATAATGATATTTTTGTAACTAATGGTTTGGTTCAATATTTTTTAATGCTTTACTAGTTATTGATAACTTATTTAGGGCTTAGTCGCAGTAGCTCAAGGAGGAGGTGCAATGTCTATTAGTAGTCTGTTGAATCAACAGTCTGGCCAATTGATTATCAGTGTAACGGGGCGTTTTGACTATTCATTGCACCGTGATTTTAGGGCTTGTTATGAGCACGTTGCCATTGAAGGCTTGCAACTGGTGTTAGATCTCAGCAAAGCCGAATACATGGACAGCTCAGCCTTAGGTATGATGCTGCTGTTAAAAGAGCATGCCGAAAAATGCCAAGCTCTCGCTTTAACAGTGAGTAAACCCTCTCCAGCGGTGTTAAAAATTCTGGAGATTGCCAATTTTGATAAATTATTACAAATTGAAAACTAGTGAAAGACCTAGAGGCTGCTGAGTTTTTAAGTCGTGCGGTTAAGGGTAATGCCCTGGTGGCCGATGACGTATCTTTACATCGTTTGATGTTGAGTGAGGTACTCAGCGAGCTGGGTTATCAAGTATTTAGTGCCGCAGACGGGCAACAGGCCCTAACTTTATTTAAACAACACTCCATCGATATTGTTTTTCTTGATGTTCACATGCCGGTGATGGACGGTTACCAAGCTGCTAGTGAAATTAAACGCTTAAGCGGCTCTCGTTTTATTCCAGTGATTTTTGTGACGGCCCTTAATGAAGTCGATGCGTCGGTAAAATGTATTGCTTGTGGGGGCGATGACATCCTTTTCAAACCGATCGAGCATGCGGTACTTAAAGCAAAAGCCTTGGGTTTTGAACGAATAAAGGCGGTCCATCAAAAGATCAGTTTGTTAGAAACTCAGCGTCAGCAAGAAGAAATACTGGCCGAGAGAATACTCAGCGGTGCCATCGCTAATTCCCAATGTGCCGATCAAGAGTTGCTGATTTGGTTAAATAGTGCTTCCACTTTTTCTGGGGATGTGGTGTTTGCTGAGTACCGCCCCAATGGTGATATTTACGCATTGTTGGGGGATTTTACCGGACATGGATTGCGTGCCGCGATTGGCGCAATGCCAGTGGCGGAGATTTTTCGCAGCATGACGCGTAAGGGCTATTCTGCCGAAGCCTTATTGCAGCAAATTAACCGGCGTTTACATCGTTTGTTGCCCACTGGCATGTTTTTAGCCGCCACCTTTGTGGAGCTTTCTTTTCAACAGCGGAGCATTGGTGTTTGGAACGGAGGCATGCCTGATTTGCTGATTGTTGATGGTGTAGGCGATACGCTGCGCCAACGTGTTCCCGCTAGTTCCATCGCGTTGGGGATCCAAGCTCAACTCGATATTCATTTAACCACGCTAGAGTGGACCGTCAATGACCACATCTTGTTGTTTAGCGACGGTATTTTAGATGCGGTTAATTTGGCTGGCGAGATGTTTGGTGAAGCCCGCTTGCTACAAGCTATAACTGAGAAGGCGGAGCAAATATCGTATATTGCCTCGGTACAAAAACACTTAAGCGCGTTTTGTCAGGGGGCTGAACAGGCCGATGATATTAGCTTGGTAGAAATCCCTAATTTATTAGCCAGACCCCACCCCAAGCAATCCGAAGCTTATGCGGCGCGTCCGTTGGCCAAAGCTCAGTGGCAATGGCAATTAGAATTGGATGTATTGAGCTTGAAGTCGCTCAACCCAGTACCTTTATTTATGAATACTCTAGATGAACTAAAAGTGAATCAAGTTGATAGAAATACTTTGTTTACCGTAGTGGGAGAACTATTTAATAATGCTTTTGAGCATGGCGTATTGCAGCTTGACTCCTCGATCAAACATTCAGCCGAAGGCTTTGAAGAGTACTATCGGCTGCGCAAACAACGGGTTGAGCAACTTAATCAAGGTTGGGTAAAACTGGCCATTCGCTATGATGGCTCAAGTGAAGTGGGTCAATTTACTATTGATATTGCAGATAGTGGTGCTGGTTTTGATGAGGCCTTAGTAACAGGGCAGGCTAAACCAAGTCACTACTATGGACGTGGATTGCATATAGTGCGTAGCTTGTGTCAACAATTGTCATTTAGTCAAAGTGGCAGCAAAGCAACAGCCGTTTATTGCTGCAAAAGCGAGTAATTTTGCATAATACGCCGCTAATTGTTGGCTAATTGAGCAAGTGAACCGTTTCTTTATAAAAACGGTTGACACTCATCTCTAGGCTGCTTAGAATCCTGCTCGTTTTCGGGATTTACTGCTCGAAAATAGTGTGACTTGGGGCTATAGCTCAGCTGGGAGAGCGCTTGCATGGCATGCAAGAGGTCCGCGGTTCGATCCCGCGTAGCTCCACCAAATCACACCCTACCGTTTATCGGGGCTATAGCTCAGCTGGGAGAGCGCTTGCATGGCATGCAAGAGGTCCGCGGTTCGATCCCGCGTAGCTCCACCAATTTCCTATCTCTATTAGTTTGTTTCAAGTTAGCTTGAAATATGCTGTCGCTTGTTTTTAGTTGTTTAGCATTTTGGGCTTACTTAGGCCTTTTTTAATATTCTTATTGTTAGTAATAGATTGACTTATATAACAAATTAACCGCAGTTAGTGGAACAATAGGGGCATATACAGCCATACTACTAGGTAAAGTCGGGTAAATTTGCAAAAAATGAATAAAAGCACCTATGGTACCCAACAGTGGTTGGAGAAAATCAGTAAACATGAGTTGCCGGCTTTAGCTGCGACGGTTCGCCTGTTGGAGAAAATTGCCCAAGATGAAACCTCTTCCTTGTCTATTCTTGGGCAGTCGGTATTACACGATCACGGCTTAACCTCACGTATTTTGAGGGTGGTGAATAGTGTTAATTACAATCGCAGTAATAACCAAATTACCACCGTTAGCCGCGCCGCGGTTATTCTGGGTTATGACCAACTTAAGCGCATCTGCATTACCGCACGGATGATAGATAGCTTGCTGAACAATAAAAATATCAGCGAAGCTGTGTATCAACGAGTATTAATGTTGATGGCGCGCTCGTTTCATGCCGCCAGGTTAGCGAAAATGATGCTTAAAGGTTATGCCGAAGATACTCAGGAAGAGGTGTACATTGCGGCCTTGTTACACAATCTAGGCGAAGTAGCATTTTGGACCATGGGTGGCCAAATTACCGAGCAATTAGATGAGCTGCTTACTGAATCGTCAGAACCCAGTGGCGATGTGGTTTACCAGCTGTTAGGAACCCGCTTTGAGCAGCTTAGTGTGGGCTTGGCCAGTAATTGGAATATGGGCTCGATGTTGGTGAAATCCTTAGGTGATCCTAATACTCGTACTCCTGAGTTACGTAGTATTCATCTGGCGCATAAATTTAGCCAGGCCATGGTTGAGGAAGATGAAGTTGCACGCAAGAAAAGCCTGAAAGGTATTGCCGAACAAATGAAGTTGCCGTTGCCAGAGGTGCAGCGAATGGTGATTAAATGCACCGATGAAACCCTGCAACTGGCACGCTCTTATGGCGCAGGTGTATTAGAGCCTTATCTTGATCATGGCAGCAAGCACACCAACGATGCTACAGAGGAAGAACCCGCTCCTATCCAAAGTAAGCAGAGTCTACAACTACAACTATTGCGAGAACTCACTCTGGTGGCTACAGAGACACCCGATCTTAATTTGGTGATTCATACCGCAATGGAAGGCATTCAACGTGGCATAGGCCTCGAGCGAGTAATGGTATTGATGGTTAATCCCAGTTATGAATATCTATTACCGCGTTTTGTGACCAGTGATAGCCCAGAGCAAGACAAACAAGATTTTAAATTAAGTCTAGTGGGCGCGGAGACTATCTTCAGCACGGCTTATAAAGAGCGCAGGCCTATTTGGTACAAGGGGCCACAACACCAGCGGTGGGCTTCATTAATCAATAATCAAATTCGCCGTATAAGCAAAGGACAAGCCTTTTTTCTGGCTCCTATTGTAATCGAAGGGCGCTGTATTGCCTTAATCTATGCAGATAGCATGGAGAACCAGGAAAAACTAAGCCAAGATGACTTTGATATGTTTACCCATTTTGCACAACAAACAGACTTATGTTTGTCGGTAGTATTACGGCTTAACCGCTAATCTAGCTAGGTAAAGCTAAAAAATATCAGGGAGGCGAGCTCCCTGATTCGGTATTTAGAGCACCATAGATAGGAATTGTTTTAACCTTGGGTGGCTAGGTTTATCAAAGAACTCATCTGGAGACGCTTCAACTAATAGCTCGCCATCTTCCATAAACAGCACTCGGTCTGCTACCTCTCGAGCAAAGCCCATTTCATGAGTAACCACCACCATGGTCATGCCATCTTTGGCTAGGCCTTTCATTACGTCTAGCACTTCGCCTACCATTTCTGGGTCAAGTGCGGAGGTGGGCTCATCAAATAACATGATATTGGGTTGCATGGCCAATGCGCGTGCAATGGCTACCCGCTGCTGTTGACCACCAGACAAGTGGGAAGGGTAGTTGTTCATACGATCGGCTAGGCCAACCTTAAGTAATAGGGCCTTGGCTTCGTCCTCTGCTTGTTGCTTATTACGCTTGGCGACTTTTAAGGGCGCAAGCATAACGTTGCCTAGCGCCGTTTTATGTGGGAACAAGTTAAAGTTTTGGAATACCATGCCCACTTCTTCGCGTAGGGTATTGATATTGGTGTCTTTGGCATACATGTCTGTACCATCGATGTGGATCGAACCACTGCTGATGGTTTCTAGTTGATTGAGGGTACGCAAAAAGGTTGACTTACCCGAGCCCGAAGGGCCAACAATAACTACTACTTCGCCCCGCGAAACAGTGGCCGAGACATTTTTTAAAGCATGACAGCCATTGGGATAAATCTTATTGATGTCTTTTGCAACGATCATATCGTTGCCTTGGTAATTTTTAGTCACTGGCCGCTAACCTCTTTTCTAAGCGTTGAATGGCCCAAGATAGGCTGCTAGTAAGTACGAGATACAATAAGGCAACTGTAAACCAGACTTCAAAAGGGGCAAAACTGCCACTGACGACTTCTCGGCCCGCTTTGGTTAAGTCGGTGATGGAAATAACCGATACCAAAGAGGAGTCTTTAATCAAGTTGATAAACTGGCCAGCCATCGGCGGTAAGGTGCGCTTGAAGGCTTGCGGCAAGATGACATTAATCATTGCTTGCGGGTAATTCATACCGAGTGAACGCGCAGCTTCCATTTGCCCCTTGGGAATAGATTGAATGCCTGCTCGAATAATTTCGGCAACGTAGGCGGCGGTAAATACTGATAGTGCGATGACCCCCGCAGTGAAACGTTCTAAATCGAAAACCGTACCGATGAAGAAATAAACAATGAATATTTGTACCAGTAGCGGGGTACCACGAATAATTTCGATGTAGGTGACGGCTAGTTTATGCAGGGCTGGGTTACTGGCTATCCGCATTAAGCCAATAATTAAGCCGAGCAGAATAGCGAAAAACAGCGACCAAATAGAAATTTTGATGGTAACAATTAAGCCTTCGGTAAGCGGACCGATTCGCCAATGCTCTGAAGCGGCCAGTTGGTCGCCTTCGAACACCAGGTCGCCTTCATAAACGCTGATGTTTTCATATTTAGCTAGGTCGACTAGTACCTCGCCGCTGTCGGAAACTAATTTCAGTTTACCGGCCGCAGTCTTAACGATACTGCCATCTTGTGGGGCGGTAACACTGGAGGCTTCGTTATTAACGATGTAAGGAACAACGCGCTGCCAGTTCCAGTTGTAGTCGATTTTCTCACCGGAAAGATAAATAAGGCCACACAGGCTAAGTAAAATGGCGACAAAAACACCATTCCACAATAATTTGCTTGCTTGAGTTTGCATCTGAAGCTCTTTTTTAATTTAGGTTTTACTTTATTCCTGGTTAAGCACTCAGTGATAAAGCAAAGTGGCTGCGAGGCAGCCACTTGAGTCTTACTATTGAACTTGTTTTAACCAAGCGTCATCTTTGAACCATTTGTCATAAATGCGCTCGTAGGTGCCATCACCTTTAATTTGGCGAAGGTAGCCATTTAAAAAGTTTAGGAAGTCAGGGTCGCCTTGGCGAACTGCCCATCCTAAAGGTTCAAAGGTGAAAGGTTGGTCTAGGTGAACTAATTGACCTTGGTGCTCAGCTGCGTAGATAGCATTGAATGGTAGGTCGTAGATAAAGGCATCGGCTTTGCCGTTGGTTACTTCAAGAACCGCTTCAGATTGGGTTTCAAACAGGTTCACTTTAGCTTTTGGTAGGTAACGCTTAATGGCGCCTTCACCCGTGGTACCTAATTTGGTCACTACGGTGAACTCTTCGCTGTTTAGGTCGCGGTAAGAGCTTACTTTCCCTTCTAATTTAGGGCTTAGTAGGATCGACTGACCAATCACTACGTAAGGGTCGGCAAAGTTAACTTGCATGTTACGTTGTGGAGTAATGGTCATTCCGCCCATGATGAGGTGACATTTACCGGTGAGTAGAGTGGGAATAATGCCATCCCAAGCGGTGTTAACTGGAACATATTTTACGCCCATAGCACGCGCCATTTGTTTGCCTAAATCAACGTCAAAGCCAATAAATTGGCCATTTTTGGCTTTCATTTCAAAAGGCATGTAACCGGCATCAAAACAGGTGCGTAGTTCACCCGATTCGGTAATTTCTTGGAGCAGAGTTTGTTGGGCGAATGCTGCACTAGATAATAGCGCGACTGCGGCAAGCGCAGATTGAATGACACGTTTCATAATAGTCCTTGTTGTGTTTGTTGTTACTTATAATTTTTTGAGGTCATATTCTGCACAATCCTCGCAGAATAGAGTTAATCCTCAGTGTTTCAGGCAAGTTATAGCAGAATCGACTAAGGAAAAATAGCGGTGTTTTACTGCAAGGTGGCCGCTCTATTGGTCATTTGGGCTTGTCGATATGGCCGCATGGACGTCTAAATCCCCGTCACACAAGGATTTTGTTAATACTCCAGCTTAGCCGGAACACTGACTAATAAAAGGATAATTTTTTTCCTTGGCTTTACCGATTTAACGCGCTGTTGGCTTGCTCAGTTCGATGATAGTCACCCCTTGCTTATTAGCGGTGGCGTTCAGAGCACTTATTGAGCTTGCACTTTATTGTGTCAAGCTCCATGCTGTGGGAACCAAGGATGGCTAAGGAAGAACAATGGCTGATAGTTTTTTACTGTTTGAAGTCACTGACAGTGAATTGGTGAGTAGTAAAATTTTACCGCTGTTTGAGCAAGTGGTATTGCCCAAATCTTGGCAGCAGGAGCAGCCACCGCAACTCGATGCACAAAGTGTGGTTTATTGTTACTTGAGTGATTCTGCCTTGGCCAAGGTATTGGACTTGGCAATACAACAGCAATGGCTGGTGGCGATATTACCTCATCCGCAAGCTAGCCATGCACGGCGTGGCTTTAGCTTACTCGGCGGTATTGAAGCTGCAATACAAGACTATCAACAAGCTAAGGCGCTAACAGTAGATATACTGCGCTGTAATCAGCACTTGGTATTGAATCATTTGGTGGTAGGGCATAGTTTTAATTTGCGTCCCGGTGGGCACAACGCGCCTTGGCGGGAGCGCTTAAAGCAAACGTGGCTCAATATCGGCAAAATTGGTCAGATAAAACCCTTAAAGCTATCGCTGCAAACCGCTGGTGAATGTAGTTTCTCTACTGCGGTGGTAGGCTTGGTGGTGATTGAACACGCGCATGGCTCGATGCTGTCGAAACGGATACTGCCCGATACTCACTGTAATGATGGCATGTTAGAAAGCATGTTAATTGCGCCAAGAAGCATTATGGAAATGTGCCGCTTCTTGTTTTTAGCCATGTTTGGCCGAGTAGTTAGAAAACCGCCATTTCTTGGATTAATCAAATCCAAGTCTCTGTCTTTGGAGGCTGAGCGGCCCTTTAGCTTTTGGTTAGATGGTATTGAGAGTCAAGCTCGGCGCTTAGAGTTACGCTGTGAACATCGCAGCTTACAGTTATTGCCAAGCAAGGCGATGATATTTCAAGATGAGGCCATAGCGCAAAAGGAAAGCCGTAAAATGGCCCACTTGCCAGAGGGTGAGGCGATAAAAGGCTTGGCTGAAAAGCCTCTGCCGTGGATAGCCCATGCCGCTACTGAAGAGTTTAAAGAGCTGTATCAGCTGCTAAGAGATAATGCCCGTATTACTCCAGCCTTTATCACCTTGATGATCTTGTCTACCTTGCTGGCCACTATTGGCCTGTACGCCAGTTCTGCTCCGGTGATTATCGGTGCGATGATACTGGCGCCACTAATGGCACCGATTATCTCACTATCAATGGCATTGACTCGCCAAGATCCCAGCTTAACCACCTCCAGTAGCTTTACCTTATTGGTGGGTCTTTGTGTTGCATTAGGCTTTGCTGCAGGAGCCAGCTTTATTATTCCCATGGAACTCATTACCCCTGAAATTGCGTCGAGAATGAGCCCGAATTTGCTGGATTTGGGAGTGGCGATTATTTCGGGGGTGGCAGGGGCTTACGCTCACGCTCGTGTTGATGCTGCTAAAAGCTTGGCGGGGGTAGCGATAGCCGTAGCTTTGGTGCCTCCTTTAGCGGTCACTGGAATAGGTTTAGGTTGGCTTGACGTCAGTGTGGCTTGGGGCGCGTTTTTGCTGTTTCTTACTAACCTTGCTGGCATTGTTTTTTCCGCTGCCGTGTGTTTTTTAGCCTTGGGTTTTGCGCCCTTTACTCGGGCTAAAAAAGGTTTGGCCATGGCGCTGGTGGCGGTGGCCTTAGTGAGTGTACCGCTGTTCTTTAGTTTTAGCCGATTAGCTGAGGAAGCCAACATTGTACAGCGGCTTCAGGGAAAAACCTTCAACCAAGTATTGCTCAGAACAGTGCAGGCCCGTGGTATAGAGCCATTGGTATTACGGGTGCAACTAGTGAGTGAGCATGCGCTAACGAACCAGCAATTAGATAGCCTTAAACAGAGCATCGAGCAACAACTTGGGCAGGCCGTGACCTTAGAAGCGTCGATTATTATTCGCCGTTAGTGGCGGCTTGACGCTCTTGAGTGGATTATTCCAGTGTGGCTGCTTTCACTTTATGGATGGCTAAGTTTACAATAATGCACATCATTAGCAGCACTGAAAGACCTAAGGAACAATGACTTTGCTTGAAGATTTTTCCTCGATTTGGCAGCGCGCAGCCGAGCGCAAAGGCGGTGACGCCGCTTTACAGCACTTATTAACGCCTCCTTTAAGCGCCGAGTATTTAGCCGCCGTGTCAGACGACCGCTGGTTATCGATGCTGACTAAAGTGATTTTTCAATCGGGTTTTGTGTGGCGGGTGGTAGAAAATAAGTGGCCTGACTTTGAGCGGGCATTCTTTGATTTTGTGCCGGAAAAGATGGTGTTACTCGATGACAGTCATATTGAGCGTTTGTGTAACGACCCCAGTATTATTCGTAATCGGCAGAAAATTATTACCGTGCCAACTAATGCCCAGATGATTTTGGATTTAGCCGCTGAACACGGCAGTTTCGCTAAGTTTATCGCAACTTGGCCTAGCGACGACATCGTCGGTTTATGGCGTTATTTAAAACAACACGGCGCCCGTTTAGGTGGTAATTCGGCGGCTTATGCCTTACGCAGAATGGGCAAGGATACCTTTATTTTATCCAATGACGTGGTGGCATACTTAGTCAGTCGTGGAGTTGTGACCAAGGCTCCTACCAGTATTAAAGGGCTAAATGCGGTGCAACAGGTGTTTAACAGCTGGCAATTACAAAGTGGTTTACCCTTGGCGGTAATAAGCCAAACAGTGGCTTATTCAGTCGGTGAAAACTATCTATAAGTCATATTCTTTTATGCGCTTAGTTACGCAGCAATATTTCCTTCAGTGCATGTTCAAGCTTGGTAAAGCGAAAGCTAAAACCGTCATTAAGGAGCCGAGTAGGAAGCACTTTTTGCCCGCCAGTGATAAGGCTCGCCATCTCACCAAGCGCACTATTTAGTAGCCAAGCTGGGGTGCGCATAAGACAAGGGCGGTTAAGTTGATGGGCCAGGGTCTGACTAAACTCTAGATTGCTCACCGGTTGTGGTGAGGTTAAGTTGTACACTCCCTGACAGTGTTTGTTATTCAATAGGTAGATAATGGCGTCAACCATGTCACTGATATGGATCCAAGACATTTGCTGTTGTCCATCACCGATGGGGCCACCTAAGCCTAGGCGAAAGGCCGGTAGCATCTTGGCCAGTGCGCCGCCTTCAATGCCAATAACAATACCAGTACGTAATAGGCAAACTCGAGTTTGCTCAGAGGCGGCTTGTAAGGCTAATTGTTCCCATTTGTGACAGACTTGATGAGGAAAAGAGGAGTCGCTTATTCGCTTAGATTCGTCTACTTCCTGCTGGCCTTGCTCACCGTAATAGCCAATGGCGCTGCCGCTAATAAAGGTGGCTGGTGCTTGCTCGCTTTGGGCAAATAATGTGCTTAACTGAGAGGTAAGCTGCCAGCGACTGTCACATATTTTTTGTTTTTGTTGTTTACTCCAGCGTTTATTGGCGATGGGTTCGCCAGCTAAATTTATTACCGCGTCGTAATCGTTTAGGTTGTTGATGTCGTTTAATGAAGGAATGGCCAGAAGATTATGCCCTAATTTTTGGTAAGCTTTTACCGGTGTGCGGGACAACACGGTAAGTTGATGGTTGAATTGCAGGTGTTTGACTAAACGGCTGCCAATAAAGCCTGTGCCACCAGTGAGCAAAATTTTCATAATGGTAATCCGTCCTTCTTAAGGGCGTGTGGTTACTCTTTGATTTACTTAACAATAGCAGAGAATTTTCGGATGGAAAGCAAGATGAAGACAGTTTTAATTACTGGGATTGGTAGGCGCTTAGGTTTTTTTCTTGCACATCAATTTGTTGAGCTCGGTTATCAGGTGATTGGTCAATATCGCAGTGAACGTGAGGACTTAGCCCAGTTAGAAGCGCTAGGGGTGAAGTTATTTCAAGCTGACTTTAGTCAGCGCCAGCAGCTTAGTGATTTTTGCCAGCAGTTACAGCAGTTTGAGCGAATGGATGTAGTGCTACATAACGCTTCGACATTCATTGCTGATCAGGCAGAACACAGTGTAGCGCAACAAATAGAATTGTTTGATGCCATGTATATGGTGCATATGCTGGCGCCCAAGCTGATTAACGAAAGCTTATACCCTGCCTTAAAACGTGCTCAGGGCTGCGTGGTGATGATGACCGATATCTACGCCGAGCAACCGCATGCGCAGTTTCGTTCTTATTGTGCTTCAAAAGCGGGTTTAGCCAATATGTTGAAATCTTATGCCACATTTTGGGCTCCTGATGTGCGAGTCAATGGGATTGCACCCGGCCCAATGCTGTTTTTAGATGAACACGATCAGCAACATCGACAAAAGGTCTTGGCTCAAACTCCACTAGCTAAAGAAGGGGCTTAGAGCCAGTGTGGCAAGCAATTAGTCTGTTGGTTAACAATGACTATTTAACGGGTTGCTCGATTAAAGTGGATGGTGGTCGCTCGTTGGCCCAGTGGTAAACAGTGCTGCGCAGTGAGTTGGATTTCTAGCTTAAGGGCATCTTCAATTACTGGAGAATGAGTATCAAATAGCTGTTGATGTAAGCGGCTTAAAAAAGGCTCTATAGGGACGAGGCTTAGTTCTTCAAAACTGTCTGCGAAATGCACTACATCAATATCTAAACAGCGGTCTTTTGCGCTAGATAGCGGGTCATGGCGATTTCGACCGTGACGCGCTTCTAGTTGATTAAAAAAGCGCTTTAGCTGGGCTGGGCTTTGTTGGCTTTCAAACCAGGCCAAGCCATTAACAAAATGATTGTTGGTGGCCATGCCCATGGGCTCTGTTTGAATAAACGAGCTGAAAGTGATGACTGGAATACGTTCACAAAGCTGGCGTACACAAAGTGGAACATGTTGTAGCGGCTCGATGTTACTGCCTAGACTGCATAAGTAGAGCATGGTTGTTCTCCTGGGCACTTTTGCCACATTTAGCCTTTTCGCTGGCACGGATGCAAGCTAAACTGCTGAGCACTATCAGTTATTTGTGAGGAGTAAGTGGTGAATCAACCCACTTCCATACGTCAAGGATTGGTCACTGCCGCTGCCTTAGTGGTGCTATTAGCGGGGCTGAAGGCTGCGACGCCAATACTTATTCCATTTTTAATGTCGATGTTTATCGCCATTATTGCCAGTCCGATTGTGAACTTTCTTTCGCGTTTTCGCATTCCTCGAGTTGTTTCAGTGTTTTTAGTGTTGTTGCTGATTATTTGCGTGGTCTTGCTGTTAGCTGGCGTGGTGGGCAGTTCTATCAGTGACTTCCGTTCTTCCATCCCGAGTTATCGAGAGCAACTGCTGGTGCACTTAGCGGGTTTAGTTGATTTTGCTGCGCGCTTCGATATTGACTTGTCGATGCGGGTGGTTACCGATTATTTTGACCCCGGGATTATTCTTGGCTTGTTTGCCAATACGTTAACCGGCCTAAGCGGCGCGGCGGCCAATATTTTCATCATTCTACTGGTCGCAATATTTATGTTACTAGAAGCCGATACTATGCCGCAGCGCTTACATGATGCTATTCACAATCCTGATGTACGGATGTCGCAAGTGAGTAAGTTTCTAAAGGCGGTGAATAGCTACATAGCGGTGAAAACCTTAGTGAGCTTATTTACTGCCATCCCCATCACCATTGTCTTGAGTTTATTGGATTTAGATTATGCTATTTTGTGGGGGATCTTAGCCTTCTTGCTTAACTATATTCCCAACGTGGGCTCGCTGATTGCAGCCGTACCGCCGGTATTACTTGCCTTGTTACAGTTAGGACCCAGTCACTCATTGGCCGTAGCTGGTCTATATGTGGGGGTGAATTTGGTGATGGGAAATATCGTTGAGCCCAGAATCATGGGTCGAGGCTTAGGGCTTTCTTCTTTGGTGGTGGTATTATCATTGATCTTCTGGGGCTGGCTATTTGGCAGTGTTGGTATGCTGCTGTCAGTCCCGCTCACCATGATCATAAAAATTGGTTTGGAATCCAGTAATAGCGGGCATTGGTTTTCGCGCATTCTGAGCCATCCTGACGACTTAAAAAAAGAGAGAAGCTAAGTAGATGAGCTTTGAATTTCCTGCGCTTGACGATCAAGCTCAAAGGGTATTGCACGGCCGTGGTGGCTGTATAGCGGGTGCGGAGGCCTTCAATATTGAGTGGCTACCACCAATTATGTTGATTGTGGCTTATGCCCCTTTAGCTGAGAAGCTGCTCGCAGACTTGTTGCAAGACTTAACTCAGCAACCCTTGGTTAAAGGGGTGTTTTTACAGCAGCGAGATCAAGCCATGGCTCCGGTTACGCATTTATGGGGACAACAGCAGACTCCTAGTGAAGTGACTGAACTGGGTTTACGCTACAAGGTAGATATTGGTAAACACCAGAATTTTGGCCTGTTTCTCGATATGGCCAAGGGGCGTGAGTGGGTAAAGACGCATGCTCAAAACAAAAACGTACTTAATTTGTTCTCTTATACCTGTGGTTTTGCTGTTGCTGCTATCGCTGGTGGTGCACAGGCGGTGGTGAATATAGACATGAGTAAGGCGGCCTTAAGTGTGGGTCGTGATAATTTACGTTTAAATAATTTGGATGATAAAAAAGCGCGATTTTTTGGCCATGATTTGTTTAAGTCATGGGGGAAATTGCGCAAACACGGCCCTTATGATTTGCTTATTGCCGATCCGCCTTCCATGCAAAAGGGGAGTTTTTTAGTGGAAAAAGACTACCCACGTATTATTCGTCAGCTACCCAGTTTGCTGAAGCCCGAGGGCATTGCCATGTTATGTCTTAATGCACCTTGGTTAAATCGGCAGTTTTTGATTGATGCGGTAGCCAGCGAAGCCCCTCAGTTGAGTTTGCTCAGCAGTTTATCCCCGCCGCCAAGTATTCAGGAACGTAGTCCTGATGACGGTTTAAAAATTCTTATTTTTCAAAACAAGGCCGCTGAATAGGCATCCTTATCACAATTTATAGGCTTTGTTCGGCGAGTGAACAAAGTCTTTATCTGGCTCTGCTAAGCTTGTATTAGTCCTTTAGAAAAAGCGAATATAAGGAACAAATATGGGCTTTCGTCTTTCTCATTTTGCTTCCTCCTTATTAAAAAGCCTACGCGATATTTCTCCTATTATTATCGTCATTCTGTTCTTTCAAGGCTTTGTATTAGACAGTAGCTTACCCAATTTATGGGATATTTTATTTGGCACCTTATTGGTTGTGCTGGGCTTAAGCTTATTTGTTATGGGCTTGGATCTGGGGCTGTTCCCCATAGGCGAAAACTTAGCCCATGCCTTTGCCAATACCGGTAACTTAATTGCCTTGCTAGCGTTCGCATTTTGTTTGGGCTTTGGTACCACCATTGCCGAGCCGGCTTTAGTTGCTGTGGCTAAAGAAGCCGCCGAAGTTGCAGCTCAAGCTCAGCACATTAGTGCCAGTGAATCTAGCATGCAGGAATATGCTGCAGGTTTGCGCTTGAGTGTGGCGGTGGCGGTAGGTGTGGCCATCGTTATTGGCGTGCTAAGGATCATTAAAGGTTGGCCCTTATACCTAATCATTATTGCTGGTTATTCGCTGATTGTGCTGTTTACCCCCTTTGCCCCGCAGGAGATTATTGGTATTGCCTATGATTCTGGTGGGGTAACCACTTCGACTATTACCGTGCCTTTAGTGACAGCCCTAGGGGTGGGCTTGGCTTCATCGATCAATGGCCGTAACCCTTTGCTTGATGGCTTTGGTCTGATAGCCCTGGCCTCACTGACCCCGATCCTGTTTGTGATGTTGTATGGGATGGTGTACTGATGCAGGCATGGGTTGAATTTCTGGAAGTCTTGTTTAGCACGCTTGGTGATATTTTACCGATAGTGTTAACCATTTTGGTATTTCAGTATTTGGTATTACGCCAGCCATTACATAAGCCCAAACAGCTGCTACTAGGTACTCTGTTGGTTTTATTGGGGATGGTGTTGTTTTTACTTGGCCTTGAGCAAGCACTATTTCCTTTGGGCGAGTCTATGGCCAAGCAGCTAACCAGCGCCAGCTTTTTGGAAATAGAGCCCGATGCAGAGTATCTGGTATCTGAGCATTGGACTGCCTATGCTTGGATTTATTGCTTCTCTGCCGCGATTGGTTTTAGCACCACAATTGCCGAGCCCTCGTTATTGGCAGTAGCGATTAAAGCAAACAGTGTGTCGGGGGGCGCTGTGTCAGTGGGCGGATTACGTATCTCAGTCGCCTTTGGCGTGGCCTTGGGTTTGGCTTTGGGCAGTTACCGAATTGTTGTGGGCGACCCGCTGCATTACTACATTATTGCCGGTTATGTACTGGTAGTGATTCAAACTCTGTTTGCCCCTAAACCGATTATTGCGCTCGCCTATGACAGTGGAGGAGTAACCACTTCCACAGTAACCGTGCCCTTAGTGACCGCTTTAGGTCTAGGTTTGGCTGAATCTGTACCGGGACGTAGCCCGCTGATAGATGGCTTCGGATTAATTGCCTTTGCAAGTTTATTTCCGATTATTGCAGTACTGGCTTACGCACAAGTGACTCATTTTTTAGCAAGATCGACTTTGTCAGGAGATGACGATGAAATTTAAATTGATACTCGCCTTCGTTGATGATCAAAAAACCAGTTTAGTGTTGGACTCCGCTCGTGCAGCTGGCGCCACCGGTGCTACGGTAATTAACAATGCGCGGGGTGAGGGCGTTCACCGCAAGAAAACCTTTTTTGGGCTTAACTTGGAAGCTCAGCGAGATGTATTGCTATTTGTGGTTGAGAGTCATTTGGCAAAACCCATTCTGAATACCATCAGTGCGGTGGCCGAGTTTGATCAAGAAGAAGGGCAAGGTATAGCGGTATTACTGGATGTGGAGGATGCGGTAGGGGTCGCCCATCAAATTCGCGCCTTAACCCACAAAGTGCCTTTTGATGACGAAGCTTAGCTGGGTGTGAATAAATCGTGATTGTCAATTAAAAAAATGTCAAATTCTGTGTATAACTAGGGCTTGGTTATGTTTTTATCCACACTTTCTGTGGATTAAAGTGTGTATGGAACGGATGTTTATAGCTATCTTTATGTTTTTAAATGATTTTTATAGTTGGGTAAAAAAGAAGCGATAAGGCCCAGTGAGATGATTTTTAACTAAGCATACCTTTTTGCTAGCCATCGTTTTTAGCTGAACTTAGCTATTTAGAGATAAAAAAACCGATCAAAAAGATCGGTTTTTTCCGTTTTGTTGACTAAACGCTAATTGGCTATTAAGCCTTGGTTTGGTCAGCTTGAATGGCCGTGAGTGCGATGGTGTAAACAATATCATCGACTAAGGCGCCACGAGACAAATCATTAACCGGTTTAGCCATGCCTTGAAGCATTGGACCAATACTGATTAAGTCTGCACTTCGTTGTACCGCCTTGTAGGTAGTGTTACCAGTATTCAAGTCAGGGAAAATAAATACTGTAGCCTTACCTGCAACAGGGCTGTCTGGTGCTTTGCTCTTGGCTACGTTTTCCATAATTGCTGCATCGTATTGTAGCGGCCCATCAATAATCAATTCAGGGCGGCGCTCTTTGGCTATCTTAGTGGCTTCACGCACTTTTTCCACGTCAGAACCAGAACCTGAGCTACCGGTTGAGTAGCTGATCATGGCTACGCGAGGCTCAATGCCAAAGGCTTCTGCAGACTCGGCTGATTGAATAGCGATATCGGCCAATTGCTCTGCTGTTGGGTCTGGGTTAATAGCACAGTCACCGTAAACCAATACTTGGTCTGGCAGCAACATGAAGAAAATAGAGCTTACTAGGTTATAACCTGGTGCGGTTTTAATCAGTTGCAGTGGCGGACGAATAGTATTGGCAGTGGTATTTACTGCACCTGAAACCAAGCCATCAACTTCACCATTGGCTAGCATCATGGTACCAAGTACCACATTGTCTTCTAGCTGCTCTGCAGCTACCACTTCAGTTAGGCCTTTACCTTTACGTAGTTCCACCATCGGTGCGACGTATTTTGGACGAATATCGAGAGGATCGACGATTTCAACATTCTCACCCAAAACCACACCTTGTTGGCTGGCTGTGCGTTGAATGATATCCGGATTACCAATTAGTACCGGGCGAGCGATGCCCCGTTGCGAACAAATTGCAGCAGCAGCAATGGTGCGTGGCTCTTCGCCTTCGGGTAATACAATGCGTTTATTGGCACTGCGGGCCATTTCGGTGAGCTGGTAACGGAAGGCTGGCGGCGATAAGCGGCGAGCGCGAGCAGAGATAGCGGTTAGCGACTCAATCCAATGTTTGTCGATGTGTCCCGCTACATAGTCTTGCACTAAATCAATACGTTTCGAGTCATCCACTGGAATTTCAGCATTGAAGGTCTGCAGTGCTAAAGAAGTTTGCCAAGTATTAGAGTTGATTAACATCACTGGCAAGCCTGTAGCAAAGGCACGCTCACATAGTTTTAATACTTGAGGCTCAGGTTGATAGCCACCAGTAAGTAGTAATGCACCGATTTTTACCCCATTCATCGCGGCTAAACAGGCTGACACTATCACGTCTGAGCGGTCACCAGAAGTCACCAGCAAGCTGCCCGCATTGAAGTGTTCCACCATGTTAGGAATACTACGAGCACAGAAGGTTACGCGACCAAGACGAGTATCCATGTCACCTTCATTAATGATGGTGGCATTTAGGTGTAGCGCTAAATCTTTGGCTCGAGGTGCTACTAAAGGTGCATTCCATGGAATGCAACCAAGAATACGCAATGGGCTTTTGCCAAACATTTGCAGTACTTCTAGGTTGGTCGAGTTGTCTGATTTGTTATCAAACATTTCGGTGAGATCGGGACGGGTAATCTCATGCTCGTCGATTGGCGCGCCCACTTTGTTGATAATACAACCGATGATGCGTTTATTTTTCAAACCACCGAAGTTGTTACAGGCGATCTCCATGCGTTCTTTAAGTTGCTGAGAGGTGTCGCTACCTGGATTGGTAACAAATACCATGTCTGCATCTAAAGCCTTAGCAATACCGTAGTTTACATTGTTGGCATAAGGCGATTCGTGGGTGGGGACTAAGCCTTCAACCACGACAATTTCAGCACCGCTGGTTCCAGAGTTAAATCGAGCCACAATGCCTTCTAGCAAATCATCGATGTGATTAGCACTGATAAGGTTTTCAGCATAGGCTTGAGTGAAGGGTTCTGGAGGGATAATGTTGGATGCTTCACGAATGATTGCGGTTGAGCGTTCTGCGCCTTTTTCGCGGCTTTTAGGCTGCGCAATAGGTTTGAAAAAGTTAACGTTTACGCCATTACGCTCCATGGCGCGAACCATACCAAGACTGACGGATGTTACACCAACACCTACGCCAACTGGGATTAACATAATTGTACGAGCCACAGCTGTACCTCTTAAGTTAGGTTATAGAACAAAGCTGGCTTGCGCCAGCTTTGGTTGAAAGTCGATTTATTGCGCTAGCGCTACGGCGTCTTGGGCTATCACCATTTCTTCGTTGGTGGGGATAACTAAAATTGGACGGCTATTGCTCGTGCCAATATTGCCTGAGTTACCAAAACGCGCGTCTAAGTTTGCTTGCTCATCAAGTTCAAAACCTAGTAGCGCAAGCTTTTCGATGGTAAGTTGGCGAACTAAAGCTGAGTTTTCACCAATACCGCCGGTGAAGACTAAAGCGTCAAGCTTACCGTCCATTGCCGCCGCGTAAGACATAATGCTCTTAGCTAAGCGGTAGCAGAATACATTCATGGCGCGCACCGCCGATTCTTTACCTTCTGCATAGCCCTCTTCAGCGAAACGACAATCGCTGCTGGCTTCAGTTAAGCCCATCAATCCTGATTGCTTATGCAGCATATTGTTGACTTCTTTTAGGGTGTAGCCTTCGCGGTCAACCAAGTGGAAAATAATGGCTGGGTCGATGTCGCCACAGCGAGTGCCCATTACTAGGCCTTCAAGAGGAGTTAGACCCATGCTGGTGTCAAAGCTCTTGCCATTTTTAACGGCACAAATTGAAGCACCATTACCTAAGTGAGCGGTAATCACGTTGGTTTCTTCAACTGCTTGGTTGAGCATTTTAGCCGCTTCGCGAGAGACAAATAAGTGGCTAGTACCATGCATGCCATAACGGCGAATGCCTTTTTCGCGATACAGTTTGTAAGGCAGGGCGTAAAGGTAAGAGCTTTCAGGCATAGTTTGGTGGAATGCTGTATCAAATACCGCAACGTGTTTCTGCTGGGGGAAACAGGCAATTGCTGCACGAATACCAATTAATGCAGCTGGATTATGCAACGGTGCTAGGCCTGAACACTCTTCAATTCCTTCAATCACACTTTCATCGATGATTGCAGAACGGGTGAATTTCTCTCCACCATGAACGATACGATGGCCTACTGCCACAATCTCGTTTAATACTTCAGGGTTGGCTTCTAAAATATTTTTTACAATAAATTCGATGGCTTCGCGGTGGGCAGAATACGCGCCTAAGCTAGACTCGTTTTTGTCTCCGTGACTTTTCCATTTAATGCGTGCATCTTCCAAATTAAAACATTCGGCCAAACCTGAAATAATCTCTTCGCCATTTTCGGCGTTAAGTACTGCAAATTTAAGAGAAGAGCTTCCACAGTTTAGGACGAGTACCAGCTTGTTGCTCATGTATAGACACCTGTTGTTGAATTGGTTCAATTATAGACAGCGAAGGCAAAACGTTGAAGATGAAGAGACACGTTTTGACTCTATATTTTCGTCTCTGGCTAGGCGATTTAGATTTACCTAGTTCCTCAGTCTCAATCAGGCTACACTTAAAGAGTGAGCTGATATATATAAAAACCTTTTGTTTGATCTATGATAACTGAAAGCGCGTTTTATTCATATATGTCATACTAATAAGTCAGTAAAAATGTAAAAAAATTACTAATTTATTGGTTTAAGTCAATTTTAGGTCGTGAGGTGCTTTATGGGCAAATTTTCAGAAATGGTCAGCGATGGCCGCGAGTACATGAAGCGTTGGCCTCAGCAGCGTGTCTTGGCTCCCATGTTTCCTGAAAATCGCGTTATTTTAGCCACGTCTTTAGCGATGAAAACCATGCCTGCGGTGGCAGTCGTGACCGTAATGATGCCCTATATGGCTAATTTGAATGAAATATTACCACAATCGTTCATGATGGCGACGGTGATATTTCTGATGCCACTTCATGGTTTGTATTGGTTAGGTAAGCGTGCAAACTCCTTATTACCTCCGAGTTTAGCAACATGGTATCGTGATTTGCATCACAAATTGTCAGCGGCGGGAGAACGAGTTGCTCCCGCGGTGACTCAGCCTCGTTATGCCGAATTAGCTGACTTATTAGCGAAGGCCTTTAAGCGATTTGATAAAAGCTTTGTGCTTAACGATGAGTTAGATGGTTAAGCTCGTTGATATAATTGTAATACAAACTCAAAATCCATATCGAACACTGCTTCACTAGCTAACAGCTGTTCAAGTTGTTGGTTCTTCTTCCAAGCAAAGGGTGTCATTGCCGCTAAAGCCTGCATTTCTTGCTGTTTTAGTTTCACTTGCTGAGTTATTTTTTGCTGATTAAGCAGTTGCCATCCGGCCATGCTTTCAGCTTGTTCAAGGTGCTCTTGAAGTTCTTTATATAGCTGTTTACGTAGTTGCCACAGATGTCTTGCTCCGGGAACCACTTTAAGTAAGTAGGCTCCGGGGCGGCTTACCCGAAGTAGCTCTTGCTGGTCACTTGGGGCAAAGATGCGAACTACACAATCAATGCTGTGATCGGCTAAAGGTAGGCGGTGGTTACTCGCAACAAAAAACTGCGCTTGTTGGCAGCGTTTAGCAGCCATTTTTATGCCGTCTTTGGAGATGTCGATGCCGATGACATGCTCTACTTGAGTTTGCTGTTGGCATAGTTGCTGGGTGTAGTAGCCTTCACCGCAGCCAATATCTAGTATTTGCTTGAGTGCTAGGGGGGCAAGCTGTTGATTGACTGCATCTGCTAGAAAGGCAAAATACCCTTGATTCAAAAATGCGCGGCGCGCTTGTAACATCGCTTTACTATCGCCAGGGAGTTTTGAATGCTTGTGTTGCACTGCGAGTAGGTTGGTATAACCTTCTTTAGCTTGATCGAAACAGTGGCCATTGCTGCATGACCACTGTTTATTCTGTTTACTAAGCGAGGCTTGGCAAATAGGGCAAATGATTATTGATGAAGAAATTTGCTTAGTCTCTTAATAAATCACTTTAGAGTGATATTGTTGCAAAATGGCTTTAATTTTTTCCATGGTTTCTTTGCTAGGCGGCTTTACTCCAGCCAGTGGATAGTCTTCTCCAAGAGCTGTCCATTTATGCTTGCCTAATTCGTGATAGGGCAGCAATTCAATTTTTTCCACATTATCGAAAGGCGCTAAAAACTCGCCCAAGTCGTGAGCCGATTGCTCATCGTCGGTAAAGCCCGGTACTATCACGTAACGTAGCCAGGTTTTTTGGCCAATTTTATGTAAATAACGAGCAAAGTCTAAGGTGCGCTTATTACTCACACCCACTAATTCTTGGTGAACATCGTCGTGAATTTGTTTGATATCTAACATCACAAGGTCTGTAACGTCCATCAATTGGTCAATCACTTCAGTATGTTTGCGCACGTACCCATTAGTGTCTAAACAGGTGTGGATCCCTTGTTCTTTACAGGCGCGAAATAAATCCCGAACAAATTCAGCTTGTAAAATGGCCTCGCCACCACTGGCCGTGACTCCGCCGCCACTGGCGTTCATGAAGCGTCTGTATGGCGTAAGGTCATTCATCAAGTCGTTAACGCTGACTTCTTTACCGTCGTGTAAATCCCAAGTATCACGGTTATGGCAGTATTGGCAGCGCATAAGGCAACCCTGCATGAAGACAATAAACCTGATCCCCGGTCCATCAACGGTTCCGCAAGACTCTGTAGAATGAATACGCCCAAGTTTTGACATGTGTTTCTCCAAAAAAAAACCTTGCCTAAATAGTTTAGGCAAGGTCCATTATAACCGCAGACTGCTATTTAGCAGAACTACTTAAGGCGAGATTAAATACTTTGAGTGAAAGTACGAGTAATCACGTCTTGTTGTTGCTCAGCGGTAAGCGAGTTAAAGCGCACTGCGTAGCCAGATACACGAATGGTTAGCTGAGGGTATTTCTCAGGGTTTTCCATTGCATCAACTAACATTTCACGGTTCATCACGTTAACGTTAAGGTGTTGACCGCCTTCTACATCAGCGTTGTGATAGAAGTAACCATCCATCAAGCCTGCTAGGTTCGCTTTTTGGGTATCATCATCTTTACCAAGTGCGTTTGGCACGATAGAGAAGGTGTAAGAGATACCGTCTTGAGCATTAGCAAAAGGTAGTTTAGCAACCGAAGTTAATGACGCTACAGCACCTTTCTCATCACGGCCGTGCATTGGGTTTGCACCAGGAGCGAAAGGAGCACCCGCTTTACGACCATCAGGAGTAGTACCTGTTTTCTTACCGTAAACAACGTTAGAAGTAATGGTAAGTACAGATTGAGTTGGGATGGCGTCACGGTAAGTTTTCAACTTACGGATCTTGTTCATGAAACGCTCAACCAAGTCAACAGCAATGCTGTCTACGCGATCATCATTGTTACCAAATTTAGGGTAGTCGCCGTTAATTTCAAAATCGACTGCGATGCCATCTTCGTCACGAATTGGCTTCACTTCAGCGTATTTAATGGCTGAAAGTGAGTCAGCGGCAACAGATAGACCGGCAATACCACAAGCCATAGTACGAAGAACGTCACGATCGTGAAGCGCCATTAGTGAAGCTTCGTAGCTGTATTTGTCGTGCATGTAGTGGATGCAGTTAAGTGCAGTCACGTATTGCTCGGCTAACCAGTCCATGAAGTGATCTAGGCGATCCATGATGTCGTTGTATTCAAGTACTTCTGAAGTCACTTTTTCAGTTACTGGACCAACTTGAATTTTTAACTTCTCATCCATACCACCGTTCATGGAGTACAACAAGGTTTTCGCTAGGTTGGCGCGAGCACCAAAGAATTGCATTTGTTTACCAACAACCATTGGTGATACACAACAAGCGATAGCGTAGTCATCGTTGTCGAAATCGGTACGCATTAGGTCATCGTTCTCATATTGAATTGATGAGGTATCGATAGACACTTTGGCACAGTATTTCTTGAAGTTAATGGGTAGTTTCTCTGACCAAAGTACAGTGATGTTTGGCTCAGGAGAAGGTCCCATTGTGTATAGTGTGTTCAAGAAGCGGAAAGCGGTACGGCTCACTAGAGTACGACCGTCAACGCCCATACCACCGATAGATTCAGTTGCCCAAATTGGGTCACCAGAGAACAAATCATCGTATTCAGGAGTACGTAGGAAGCGAACCATACGAAGTTTCATTACTAAGTGGTCAACTAGCTCTTGTGCTTCTTGTTCAGTTAAAGTACCCGCTTTTAGATCGCGCTCAATGTACACGTCTAAGAAAGTAGTAGTACGACCAAAAGACATGGCGGCACCATTTTGTGATTTAACCGCAGCTAGGTAGCCGAAGTAAGTCCACTGTACTGCTTCTTTAGCGTTTGCCGCTGGGCGAGAAATATCACAACCGTATTTAGCTGCCATTTCTTTAATTTGAGCTAATGCGCGGTGTTGTTCGCTGATTTCTTCGCGTAAACGAATGGTCGCTTCTAAATCTGCGCCACCAACAAGGTCTTTTTCTAAAGAGCGGTGTTGTTTTACTTTGTCAGCCATCAAGAAATCGATACCGTAAAGTGCTACGCGGCGGTAGTCACCGATAATACGTCCACGGCCGTAAGCATCAGGTAAGCCGGTTAGTACACCAGACTTACGACATTTCATGATAGCGCCAGTGTATACGTCAAAAACACCTTGGTTGTGGGTTTTGCGGTACTCACTGTAGATTTTGCTCACTTGAGGATCAAGTTCGCGGTCATAGGCTTTACAAGAGCCTTCGATCATGCGAATACCGCCGTTAGGGATAATCGCACGTTTTAGCGGAGCTTCTGTTTGTAAACCAACAATTTGTTCTAGATCTTGGTCAATATAACCAGCATCGTGAGCAGTGATGGTTGAAATTACTGAGGTATCGAAGTCTACCGGCGCGTGAGTGCGGTTTTCCTCTTTAATGCCTTCCATAACTTTTTCCCAAAGCTTATCCGTAGCTTCGGTCGCACCCGTTAGAAAGCTCTCATCGCCTTCATAAGGAGTGTAGTTAGTTTGAATAAAGTCACGAACGTTAACTTCATTTTGCCATTCGCCGGCCTGAAAGCCTGTCCAGGCACTAGCAAAAACATCGTTCTTCTCTGCCATTTCTTGTCCCACCTATAAGTTGGTATACAAATGAATATTTTATGGTTCAGACAATAGCACCTAAGGTGCTATCTCCAGCTCATGGAACAAGTATAGTGCTTGTTCCATGAGGTATTACTTTAAAACTGTAACAGTGCTGGAATGCCGTATTTACCTTCCAGCATACCTACTGCCAACATAGCCGCTGCGCAGATAATTAACACAACAGTTGGAATCACAATGCGGTCTAAAGAGCTGAGTTTCTTAGGACGCTCTTTATCACCAATTAAGCCGTTGTTATCTAGTAACATTGTAAGAGCCCAAGCTAATACAGGGTTAGTTACCATCGCGGCAAAAACACAAATACCAGCAGATTGTGAATCTTTAGAGTCTTTAATCATCTGCATGCCTGCCTCTAATAGGGGTAAAGATACACCTACTAATAATGCAATACGCATAACTGGTGGCCAGACCGCAGCATCCATTGGGTAACCAACGATGGCGATTAGCATAACTAAAGAACCTAGTAAGATAGCGCCGCCAGGGATAGGGCGTTTGGCAATGGCTGCTGGGATCATATAAGTACCCCAGCTAGAAGTAATGTTACCGCCGCCTACCGCTGTACCTACCATTTGACGAATTGAACACATGGTCATGGTGTCATCCACGTCCATTAATACTTTTTCGGTTTTTTTCGGGTAGTTTAACTCTTGGAAAATTCGGTGACCTAGGAAATCAGGAGACCACATAGCTACAGCCAAGATGGCAAAGGGTAGTGATGCAATAAAGTGCTGTAGGTTAGGTAAACCTAGTTGCCAACCTTGTTCCGTTGAACCCCACCAGTAAACAGGGTTTAAGTTGGGTAAACCTGGTTGAGTGGTAAAGTTTAAGTCAAAACCTGCGCCTGCTAACATCGCAACCACGAAGCCGGTTACCGCACAAAGGGGAATGGCCAACCAGCGCTTGCCTAGCTTAGCCAACACTGCATAAACGATAACCGTGATGGCGAGTACGATTAGGGCGATGTAGCCTAAGTCGCCAGCGGCGATGCCTTCGGCTTCGTTAGTTAAGCCATTAGACCAAGCGATTAAAGAATCGATTTGGCTCACTGAACCGGTGAAACCTAAGAATACCAGTAGGCCGCCGGCTACCCCTTCACTGGTCAGGTTAACTAAGCGAGAGCCACCTTTAATGGCACTTAAGATTAAACCAAATACACCAATCAAAATCGCAAGAGCTAGTGGGTGAGCACCGGCCATAGCAATCATGAAAATCATTGGAATCATTGGGCCGTGGTTACCGGCGAGGTTGGCTTTAGGGTTGATAAATCCTGAAGCTAAAATACAAAACAAAAAGGCGGGGATAATCATCTCCACACGAGCAACTTCAATCGCGAAGTCGACGCCAAGGCTGAGGTCCCACTTTTCAGAGAGGCCTGCTGCCCAAGCCATCATTACCGCAGAATACATCGCGATAATACCAATGGTACCTGCAACAGCGGGTACTAAGTCTTCTATTTCGAAACGGAAGTCTCGGCCGGGTAAATTTAAACCGAAGCGGCGAGGCTTCATTATTTGTAGTTCATGGTCTAAATAGTCTGAACGAGAGGCAAATTCTGATGCTGGGCGGTGGGCTTCTGAATAGCTTAGCTCTTCTTCGTTTTGAGACTGTTGATTGTTACTAGACATAGTTTCCTCAAAAAACAAAAATTAAAACTAGTTAATCGCAGAGCTTTGCTTATGTGCTAGGCCTGAGATCCTTCTCACTTGCGATAATCGTCTCAATCAGACGAACAACTTAAGGAATAGTGAGTTTATCAACTTGTCATGCCAGGTGCCGTTTAGCCGAAAGTTCGCCCTACAGTATCAAATAAACTTGATAAAAGTACCTAGTTTATCTATTGGTGTGGTGGCGTGTTGTTTAGAACGAACCAAAATGGTAATTACACCATTTTGTCACTAAATCGTTACCTGTCACTTTAGTTAGCAAAATTGTAGCAAAGTATGTTCATTTTCAAGTTTGATCCTAGTCAATAAATGCCAAATATTTGTAATTTTACTACCTTTTTTGCCGAGTTAAGGCCAAATATGCGCATGTATTATTGCGAATCTTGTAATTTACTTACTAAAAAACCAGCTGGCAGACTGAGAGCTAGATCACTTAACTTAGTGAAAATAACTGCTGGATTTTACACGGTATTAACATTGTTAGCGGTTTCGTCCAGATACTGTTTTTAATCAATGAGTCACCTCAATTAACAGTCTACAATTGTGATATTGAAATTAAATTCGCTAGCTTGGCTCTTATGAGCGTATCTATGCAGTAAGCTTGAATATAAAGATGCTGACAAAATGCCTTAATAGGGTGTTTTGTAATCATAAGTGGAGCAATCGCCCCATAAAATGTTGAGTTTTGTCTTTCTCGATGGTACTTTTTCTGGAGTTAGACGTGTAACAAATTCTTTAACATCAAAATGTGCCTCGGGAATTAGGCTAGGTTGCTTTAGCAATCTTTAACAGGGTAGAACAAAATGAACAGTGATGTGGCCGCACTAGAGGCATCTAATATCCATAAAGTCTTTGGTGATAACGAAGTGCTTAAAGGCATCGACCTTACCGCAAATAAGGGCGATGTGATTTCTATTATCGGCTCTTCCGGTTCAGGTAAAAGTACTTTCCTACGTTGTATGAACTTACTCGAGATCCCCACTCAGGGCGATATTTTGCTGCATGGTGAGCAAATTGGCTTTAAACACTTACGAAACGGTGAAAGACAGCCTGCCGATAATCGTCAAGTTGAGCGAATCAGAGCCCGCTTATCAATGGTATTCCAAGGCTTCAATCTTTGGTCGCATATGACCGTATTAGAAAATATTATCGAAGCTCCCGTCCACGTTTTAGGCATTTCTAAAAAGGAAGCGCTTGAGCAGGCTGAAAGTTTGTTAGAGCGCGTGGGTTTGTTTGATCGCAAAGACTACTACCCAGCACATATGTCCGGTGGACAACAACAGCGAGCCGCCATTGCCCGTGCTTTGGCAATGAATCCAGAGGTAATGCTATTTGATGAACCGACTTCTGCACTTGACCCTGAGTTGGTGGGTGAGGTGCTAAAGGTGATGCGTAGCTTAGCCGAAGAAGGTCGAACCATGTTGGTAGTCACCCACGAAATGGCATTCGCGAAAGACGTGTCAAATAAGGTGTTATTTCTTCATCAAGGCATTGTTGAAGAACAAGGTTCGCCGAAGAAGGTGTTCGAAAATCCAGATTCAGAGCGCATGAAACAATTCCTTGCGCCTAAATACTAAAATCCAAAAAGGGAAGACAAGCGTTAACCCGCTTTATGCAAACAACACGGAGTAATAAAATGAAAAAAACACTAGTTGCGATGATGGGTGCTCTAGCATTGGCTAGCACTGCAGTAGACGCCAAAGATTGGGATGTAGTGCGTTTAGCTGTCGATGTGCCTTATGAACCTTTCGAATATAAAGCGCCAGACGGCACCTTAACCGGTTTTGAAATCGATTTGGGGAACGCAGTTTGTGAAGAAATGAAAGTAAAATGTGAGTGGGTTGTGCAAGCTTGGGATGGCATTATCCCTGGTCTACTAGCACGTAAGTACGACGCTATTTTCTCTTCTATGTCGATTAATGAAGAGCGTGCCAAAAAAGTACTATTCTCTGAAGCTTACTACAATACTCCAACTGGTTTCTTTGGCCCTAAAGCCAGCCAAGTTGACCCTGCCAATCCTGATACGCTTAAAGGTTTAGTGGTTGGTGTTCAACGCGGTACCATTCAAGATACTTACGCCACAGAAAACTACAGCAAAGTAGCCGAAATTAAGCGCTACACTACAGGTGATGATCTCATTAATGATTTACGTGGTGGTCGTCTGGACGTAGTGGTTATCGATTACCCAGTGGGTATGAGCACTATTATCGATGTTGAAGGTGGCGATGCATACAAAGTGCTAGGTGATAACGTTCAGTTAGGTGAAGGCGTGGGGGTAGCAGCCCGTAAGCGTGACAAAGACTTAATTGAAATGTTTAACAAGGCCTTGGCTACAGTTAAAAGCAACGGCACTTACGACAAAATCAATGATAAGTACTTTGATTACAGTATTAAAAAGTAAGGCTTGCACTACCATTAACCCGAGCCTAGCTCGGGTTAACTTTTTAAGAGACTCACTATGTTAGATCTGCACGGTTACGGTCCCTCAATATTTGTTGGCGCGATCCTCACTATCGAAGTGGCGTTTTTATCCTTGGCGGTGGCCTTAGCGTTGGGAATGTTGGCGGCTGTCGCGCGTTTATCCAAAAACAAGTTTGCTAATGCAATAGCTGTCGCTTATACCACGGTGATTCGTGGGGTTCCTGATTTAGTATTAATGCTACTGATTTTTTTCGGTGCCCAGATCATGATGAACAATTTATCTGATTGGCTCTACGATACTTTTGAAGTCGATTACTACATTAATATCAATGAGTTTGTGGCAGGGGTTACCACTATCGGTTTCATCTTCGGAGCTTACATGGCGGAAACTTTTCGTGGTGCATTTTTGGCTGTTGATAATGGTCAGATAGAAGCGGGTAGAGCTTATGGCATGAGTTCTATGCAAGTGTTTCGTAGAATTACTGTGCCGCAAATGATGCGCCATGCGATACCGGGTATTGGTAATAATTGGTTGGTATTGGTGAAAACCACGGCTTTAGTCTCGGTAATCGGTTTGGCCGATATGGTTCGTCTAGCCAAAGAAGCGGCGGGGGCTGTGCACGAACCTTTCTTGTTTTTTATTCCGGTTGCCTTTGTTTATTTAGCGCTTACCAGTGTGTCTGAGATAATTCTTAAGCGCCTAGAAATTCGTTTTAGCGCCGGTACGGTAAGGTCTTAATCATGTACGAAACCATCGAGAGCTTACTCGCAAATAACGAAATATTTACCCTAAGCACCTTATTAGGGTATTGGGACGGTCTAGTGATGACCGTTCAATTGGTATTTCTATCGCTGATTATTGGCTTAATGCTGGCGATTCCCTTAGCGATTCTTAGGACTTCAGATAACTGGTTTATTAATCGTGGAGTTTGGCTGTTTACCTATGTATTTAGAGGTACTCCTTTACTGATTCAGCTATACATCATTTATTACGGGGTGACCTATATCGAAGGGATTCAAGACTCCATGTTTTGGCCCATCGTAAAAGACGCTTTTTACCCTTGTTTATTGGCTTTTGTGCTAAATACAGCGGCTTATACTACGGAAATTTTCCGTGGTGCTATCGTGGCCACCCTCGTGGTGAAATTGAAGCGGCAAAAGCCTACGGTATGTCTAATGCCAAAGCGATGCGTAGAATTATTCTTCCTAGTGCTTTGCGCAGAGCTTTGCCTGCTTATAGTAACGAGGTGATTTTCATGCTTCACGCTAGCTCCATTGCCAGCGTAGTAACTATTATTGATTTGACCGGTGCCGCTCGTGATGTTTATGCGCGGTTTTACGCGCCATTTGAAGCCTTCACCTTTGCCGCATTAATCTACTTATCTGTGACCTTTATGTTGGTGTTTGGTTTTAAACAGTGGGAAAAACGCTGGCATCGACATTTACGGCCACTTAGTTAAATTAGTTAAGGGGCTGCGGCCCCTTCTTTTTCATCTTACTAAAGGCAAAATATGCTGACTCTTTTGAAAAATGCTCAGGTGTATGCTCCAGAGTCTTTAGGTTACAACGACCTATTATTGGCCAACGACAAAATTGTCGAGATTGCGCCTAGTATTCGTTTAGACAGCAATCTAGATATTGTGAAGGTTCAAGATATGGCGGGGGCGCTTGTGGCGCCAGGCTTTGTTGATGCTTTAGTTCACTATACCGGGGGAGGAGGCGAAGGCGGCTTTGCCCACCGTACAGCAGAACTTAATTATCAGGATGCTATTGCTAGTGGTGTCACCACCATGGTTGGTGCTTTGGGCACGGATAGTATTACCCGAACACCGGTACAAGTACTCGGTAAGGCGCGAGAGCTGAGTGCACTGGGCTTAACTTGCTACTGCTACACAGGCTCTTATCATTTACCGGTAAAAACCATCACTGGCTCGGTGGAACAAGATATAGTGCTGATTCCGGAAATGATTGGTGTAGGTGAAATTGCGATTTCTGACCACCGTGCCAGTCAGGCTTCATTACAGTCCTTTATAGAGCTCGTCGCCGAAGCAAGAGTGGCGGGGCTATTAGCCGGGAAGAAAGGTATTAGCTTTTTCCATGTAGGCGATGGTAAACGCAAGCTTTCGATGCTACGCGACATAGTCAAACATTCAGATATTCATATTTCTCAGCTCTACGCGACACATTGCAATCGTAATCAGGCTCTTTTTGAAGACGCGCTAGATTTTCTGCAAGAAGGCGGTGCGATAGATTTTACCACCAGTACTATTCCGCAATTTATTGAGGAAGGTGAGGTGAGCTGTGGGCTGGCTCTCAAAACGATTTTAGATAGGGGGTTGGATTGGCAAAGGGTGAGCTTTAGCTCTGATGCTAACGCCAGTTTACCTTTGTTTAATCAAGCAGGTGAGCTATGTGGAATGCAGGCTGGTCAGTTAACGAGTTTGTATCAAGCGGCTTTGGAAGCGGTACAGCATTATCAAATTCCCTTAGCCATGGCTTTGTCGGTTATCTCCAAAAACCCGGCTCAAATATTGGGCTTAAAAAATAAAGGTCAATTAGCTAAGGGCTTTGATGCCGACTTAGTTAGCTTAAATCCGAATACACTGCAAATTGAACAGGTTATTGCTAAGGGAAAAACCATTTGGACGGCCAAGTAAGCCGTCTTGGCTCGTTTTTGGCTTGGGGCTAGGGCATAATGAGTCATCTTTATCTATTTCAGTAAGTGGCTCTATGACGTTTAAAGGATTTACAACCCAGCTGGTACATTGTGATCGCCTCGCTGGTGTGGAAGAAGGCGCGGTTCATGCGCCCATTCATAATTCAGTGCCCTATGCTTATGCTGCTACCCAAGACTTAGTCGACGTTTTTCAAGGTAAACAGTATGGTCATGCCTATGCGCGACAATCAACACCTACCTTAGACTTCCTGCAACGAAAAATTGCGCTGCTTGATGATAGTATTTCTTGTTTAGTTTTTGGCACAGGCATGGCGGCCATTGGTACGGTATTTTTAACCTTGCTAAAGGCTGGCGATCATATTGTGGCTAGCCGTTTCTTATTTGGTAATACCAGCAGTATTTTTGGCACCTTAAAGGGTTATGGCATTGAGGTGACTCTAGTTGATGCGACTAGCAAACAAGCTGTAGCTGAAGCCTGCCAAGCCAATACAAAAATGGTGTTTGTTGAAACCATTGCTAATCCTGCTACTCAAATTGTTGATTTAGTTGGAATTGGCGAGCTTTGTCAGCAGCTTGGCCTGGTTTATGTAGTGGATAATACCCTCACTTCTTCGTATTTATTCCAGCCTAAATCCGTTGGCGCTAGCCTAGTGGTTACTTCTTTGTCTAAGTATTTTGGTGGACATGGCAATGCGCTAGGTGGCTCGGTGAGTGATACTGGATTATTTGATTGGTCACAGTACCCTAATATTTTTGAGTCCTATCGTAGTGGTGACCCCAAGATGTGGGGCATTAATCAGATGAAAAAGAAAGGCTTACGTGATTTTGGTGGCGCTTTAAGCTCGCAAACAGCGCATATGCTGTCGATGGGGGCTGAAACCATGGCACTACGTATGGAGCGCCAATGTGCGAACGCTCAAGCTCTAGCTGAAATGCTCGACGCACACCCTAAAGTGGCGAAGGTGTATTACCCAGGTTTGGCAAGTCACCCGCAACATCAGCGGGCTAAGCAACTGTTCAAACATTTTGGCGCCTTAATTAGCTTTGATTTGGTTGACGGAATTGATTGTGCGGCCTTTTTGGATAAAACCCAATTGGTATTAAATGCCACTCACCTAGGCGATAATCGGACTTTGGCCTTGCCGGTCGCGCAAACCATATACTATGAGATGGGCTTGGCCGGGCGGCAAGCCTCGGGGATCAGTGAAACCATGATCCGTTGCTCTATCGGCATAGAGGACAGTGAGGATTTACTGAGCGACTTCGAGCAAGCTCTAGCCCAGTTTTAAGCTCTGGTAAAAAAGCCTTGGTTTTTTGCCAAGGCTTTTTATTAGGGGTTGTCTATCGACAATAATTCTACGTCGAATATTAATGTTGAACCGGCCGGAATAGATGCCACACTGCGGTCACCGTAAGCTAGTTGGCTAGGTATGAAGAAGCGAAATTTTTCGCCAACATGCATATATTGCAGGCCTTCGGTCCAACCTGCGATGACTTGCCCCAGAGGAAATTGAGCAGGGCGGCCTCGTTCTACCGAGCTGTCAAAGACCAAACCATTTAGCAAGGTTCCGTGGTAATGCACGGTGACGGTGCTAGTTGGAGATGGCGTGTCTCCAGCCCCTTCAACCACGTCTTCTAGAACCATATACTGCAAGCCCGAGTCGGTGGTAATCACGTCTTCTTTTTGGCTGTTTTTATCGAGAAATGCTTGGCCCAGTTGACGATTTTGTTTAATGGCTTTGCCATTGTTATTTGCTCTAAGTAAAAATAGCACCACAAATATGGCCAGTATGGCTAGAACCACAAATTTCAAAGTAAAATCCTTCTGCATGATCAATGAAAGCTAGCTGCACTTTACGAAACTAGCGGCGAAAAAGCACTTCATTTTATGTTATTAACGGGTCATTTTTTTCACAAAGACCACCACAAACAAGGCAATAATAAAGCTACCGCTAAAGGCTTCAATAGCGGCAAATACACGAGAAACCCCTACTGGTGTAAAATCACCATAACCGAGGGTCGTAAAGGTGACCACGCTGTAATAGAGGCACTCAGCAAAGGCTATTAGGTTTTGTTCAAGGCTGTGGTCTAGATTTAGGGCAACGATATTGCCGTTGAAATGAATACCAGTAAAAAAGTAAATCAAGGCGCAGCTTAATATGATCATCATTGAGGTGACGACAACCCGCATGGGTAATTCTCCGTAACCACATACCCAATCAACGAGTTTCGATATTCCTCTTTGGTAGGAGTATTCAGGCATTTGGTAGCGTCGCATCGTTAGTTCTTTGCGTAAAAACTGTCCCGCGGTGGTAAACAGCCCTTCGGCCTCGGTCATTTTTCGCAGGCTTCGGTATATTTCCTCTGCTTGTTGGTAGTAGTCTGTCATGGCTTCAAGATCTTGTTGTTTATTCGCTTCCTCGGCCCATTGCTCTTGTAACAGCTGATTGCCAACGCGAAGACTATCGCATTTACAGTGGTCTAATTTGCAGCCCAATAAGTTGCTTAGGCTTAGGTCGGCATGATTGAGATTGGCATTGCGTAAATCCGCTTTCATTAAGCTGCCGTGGCTTAGCTGTAGGTTAAATAAGTGGGCCCCATTGAGGTTGGCTCGATATAAGTCTGCGCCAGTCATATCATAGCCTTGCTTACTATTGTATTTGACCAAGTTGATACCAGCTAACTGGGCGTTTTGAAGTTGCAGCCCACGTAATAAACCGCCATTTTGAGCATAGCTTTCTAATTGTGCTTTGATGTGCTCGCCACTTTTATCTGCTTCGGGATCGTGCCAAAAACACAAGCCGTGTTCCTGCGCAGCTGCGCTGCAGCATGCACCGGAACTATCTTGGTAACGACAGCTTGCAGATGAAGTCATCGCTGATCTTCCTCATGTAGAGCAACAGGTTGATCTATAGCCACTTTCTATAGTGGTGTAGTGTTTAATTGTATTGTATATGGGAAATTTTGCGAGTGTACTAAGAGTAGCCGCCGGGATTGCTGATACGCTTAAACGGCAAACGAGTTACTTTTTGCTGCCTAATTGCTGAAATTCATTTTTTAAGGTGGAATAGCGCTCTGCATGGTTATCATTGAGTTTTAAACCATCTAGTTGTTTTATGGTTGTTTTACATTCGTTCAGTAGTTGCCCGCTCATCGCTTTGGGATTAAGGCTAAGCTGCTTCAGTATCGCTTGAATTTTATTAAGTATGGCGCCGGTATTGCCCGGTGCGACAAGCAGAGCTTTATCAAAGTAATTAATGGCATCTTGATAGCGGTGTTCCTCATAAGCCTCAATCCCCATTTTGTTGTACTCACGAAATTGCCCCAGTTTTAATTCAAAATCTTCAGCTTTAAGCACTTTTTGGGCCGATTGAAGAGAGACTGGATCAATGCCTTGGCGTTTTTCTAACTCTTCGGCAAAGGGCATTGCGTACTCAAATTCGCCGACAGAATTTAAGGTAAGGAAGGTGTCGGGTAATAGCTCTCCGCTGACTTTGTTCGGGGTGTCTAATAAACCGTCGTGGCTATCAAAAAGCAGCCGTTTGGCCTTGTTTAACTCGCCTTTGGTGGCGTGGACTCGAGCCTGACTAATGCCTTCAAAAGCATCAAAGTTGAAGTCATCATCTTTACCTTCTTCACGTCTGGCGTGAAATAACACTGAATTCACTTCTTGTAATAAGCGGTTTTTTCTATATAAATCATCTTCGCTTTGCGCTTCATCAATCAGGCTGCGAACATAGTTACATAGGTGATGGGGCCACGGTGAATAGAGCGGCGCGCCAGTTGTAAGATGGTAGAAAAGGTTTCTTTGGCTAGGGTGAGATCGCCGGACTCCATGGCTAACTCGGCAAGCAATTGTTGTCGCTCTAAGCTGTTTACCGCTAGTTTAGATGCTTTAAGTACGGTGTCTAGGGCTTTATCTAGTTCACCCTCGGCTCGGTAAGCGCGAGCCAACCAATCGTAGGCGGTAAGTAACAGCGGGCTTTCTGCCACTGAGCGATTTAAGGTTTCAATGGCATTTTTGTTGTCATTTAACAGTAAATACACCCGTCCTAAAGTGGCTTTAGCCCATGTTTGTTTGCGCTCTTTTAATATTTCTTCTAAAGCGTCTTTAGCTGCGCTGTATTCCTCTAGCGCAATTTGCGCTTCCACTCGCAGGTTTCGGCAATAATTACTGTAGCGGCTGTCTTGTTTGATTTGTTCATCGCACAGTTCGATAACTTTGTGATACTTTTTTTCGGCTAAGGCTTGGTATATGCCGCGGAGGCTTTGACGTTTTAGGTTGGCGCGGGCTAAACGGTTGTGCAGTTGAAACTGAGAAAACGGTTTGGTGATAAATTCATCTGGTTCCATTTCTAGCGCACTCAACACCATGCTTTTGTTGTTATCACCACTAATAATGAAAAATAGAGCATCCACATCCAACAGTTTACTAACACGCAGTTCTTCAAGCAGCTGGCCGCCATTTTTACCGGTTCCCAAATTGTAATCGACCAATAAAATATCAAACTTACGTTTACGGCAGGCTTTTACCGCAGCTTCACCGGTATTAGCAAAATATACATCAGTTGCGCCAAAGTTTTGCAGCATGGCTTTTAGCATTACTTGAAAGGCTCGTTGATCATCAACAATGAGTATCTTCTTGTCGCTGTAATTATATTGCGTCGCCATTACTGAGTTTTTTATCCTTTTTACTCGCTTAGGTATAAGCTGCTTGCCGCCAAACAAAGTAGTGTAAGTATAGACAGTTAGCTCAACAATAGTATCGTCTATTAACCCTTGCAAAACTAGCCTTGGTTGATTTAATATTAAGCGGTTGGTAAGGCTTCTGGTCGTATCAACGCTGAGTCAAAGCCAAACTTGGAGTGATCCAAGGTCGGAAAGTTACAGGTCTTAAGAGTTTTCTTAAGATGGCTGGACCGCCTTAGTTGAGTAGTAAATTAAACCCTTTAGGTTTCATTTGCTGCTTAGTAAGTTAGTCTATTTACCGTTTATTACTTTCCGTATTTGGTTGGAACGCCAAGCTGATATTTAGCTTGGCGTATTTGTTTCTGCCGCCGCAATTTTTTTCTTTTCTTGTTTATTCTTGTTCTGCGCTTCCATTGCTGCCTAAGTCGTGCGGTTTTGTTTATCTTGTTAATTGCAGACCAAGTGGTACTAAACCGAATTTTAGGCATAAAAAAAGACATCTTAAAGATGTCTTTTTTTATCAATATGGTGGAGGGAGGTGGATTCGAACCACCGAAGCTTTCGCGACAGATTTACAATCTGTTCCCTTTGGCCACTCGGGAACCCCTCCTGCTTGTGGGGCGGAATATTACCAGAACTTAGGGGGCTGTAAAGTAAAAATCGCAACATTTTCTGTTGAGACGAACTGTTTGCTTATTATCTGTTCGCTTGCGCTGGAATAGCTAAAGTTTTGTTCAATAAAACCGATATAGAAGAGGTAATCGGAGGACGAAATGTTAGTTGATAAAATTAGAAACAATAGCTTATGTGACGAGCTGCAGTTGGGCGATACGCTCAACCAAAGTGCTGCGCATGGCCAACGTGCTCGTTTTCAACTACTACTGAGTATGCTGAGTCAAAACGTTTGTGATCAAGCGCAATTCTCTATGATTAAGCAGGCTCCAACGCAAATTGAACAGGACTTGCGTAGCCGTTTTCAACTTCCTGTTAGTCGCCCATTAAAGGCGCAAGCCGATGAATATGCTGTTCAAGCTAGATGGAGTGAATCACTTCAAGCCGGCGATGTGGCGAAGATAAGATTAGAACAGGCCTTGGGGGGCTATGCCGCTTGTGCCGAAGAGAAGGTTGATGGACTGGCCGAAGAAGTGATTAACAATCTAGATTTATTAACTCGTCTAAAGCACCAACTCAGCCAACCGGAACAAAGTGATATTAATACTGAAGTTAGTGGAGTAGAAATGTATAAAATACTAAGTGACTTTGATTACTCTAAGCCACTTAGCGTACGGTACTTTAATTAACGGAACACCACTGTGCGGTTGCCGTAAACAAATACTTTTTCATCGAGTACTTGCTGCAAAGCTTTACTCAATACCGCTTTTTCAACGTCTCGACCTGCTTTGGCCATTTCTTCTGCGCTGTAGGTATGATCTACATGAATCACATGCTGCTCAACAATTGGACCTTCATCTAAATCGTTGTTCACAAAGTGGGCGGTAGCGCCGATGATTTTCACCCCACGATCGTAGGCCTGTTGGTAGGGTTTTGCCCCAATAAATGCCGGTAAGAACGAGTGGTGAATATTGAGGATTTTATTGCTAAAAGCTTCAACAAAAGCAGGGGTAAGAATACGCATGTACTTAGCCAATACCACGTAATCAGGTTGGTATTGCTGTACTACTTCAATCACCTGTTGCTCATGTTCTTCTCGGCTGAGGTCCACGTGAGTAATGTGATGGAAGGGAATATCAAACCTCTCAGTGAGCTGACGTAAGCTGTCATAGTTACCCACCACGGCAGCAATTTCTACGTCCATATCACCATACACGGCTTTCATGAGTAAATCGCCCAAGCAGTGAGCTTCTTTGGTGACCATAATCACGATGCGTTTGCGCCCGGCGCTTTCTAAGCGACGGATACTGCCTGTAGGCAAGGCGTTGTCTAAATCGGCCAACAGTGTTTGGTCGTTAAAGTAACCTTCAAGTTCGGTGCGCATAAAAAAGCGATTTGCTTGATGATCTACGAACTCATTATTTTTAATAATGTTAAGTTGGTGTTTGGCACAGATGTTAGTGATGGTTGAAATCAAACCTTTCGCATCTGGGCATTCGGTTAATAGAATTTTTCTTTGCATGATCTTTTCGATTTTTCTACTTTAAAGTTAGGATTTGTTACAGCACTGCTTAAACTTTTTACCGCTGCCACAGGGGCACATTGAATTGCGCTCGAGGGCTTTAGGCGCAAATTCACCATCGGTATAAAACCAGCGCCCTGCGACTTTTTTGAAGTTAGAGCGCTCGTGCAAAATTTGCAGTTGTTGGTTCTCTCGGTAGTAGGCTTTAAACTCAACCATGCCATCTTGGCCATTAACAAAGTCACTACTGAACACAATCGTTAATTTTTCCCACTGTCCTAGATCTTCTGGCTGAGAAGGCACAGGTGGCTCTGCGCCTTGCCGATAGTCTGGATGATGGCTTTGCCAAAGGTAGCGAGCGTTACCCAGTGCAAAGGCACTGTAGCGAGAACGCATTAATTGCTCGCAGCTAACTGGTATTGATGTACCGTCGATAAATGGCTGACAGCAATGCGTAAATTCTACGCCGCTGCCGCAAGGGCAAAGCAACACGGGGATCCCTCAAATTTAATAAAGGCGAAGTGTAGCAAGAAGCAACAAATAAGGCAGCTGTAAATTGCGCAGTTGCCTTAGTTGAAGCCTAACTATGAGGCCTTTTTTTAGTGTTTAACCAAAAATGTGGCTAGTTGTGGGTCTATTCGTTGCCCTGTAGCCTGTTGCAGTTGTTGAGTGAAGTTCGCTTGGTGAGCGTGTTCGGCATAAAACACCGCGAGTGCAACAATACGTGCGTAAAGGTGAATCGTGTCTCCGGCTAAACCTAAAGGCAGGCCACTTCCATCCCAGTTTTCCCTATATTGGTAAGCAACGATGAGTGCATTATTGATTTGTTGCTGGACCGCTGATGATTTTAGATGTTCGGGAAGGGCGTAGTGCTCGGCGATGCATTTCCAGCGCTCTGCGCTTAATAAACTACAGTTTAGCACCACGTCAGGCAGACCTAATTGGCTTAAATCGTAGAACGCAGCCACTTGACTGAGCTGTTCTGCCTCCTCAGAGCTCAAGCCCGCTTGAACAGCAAGTTGTTGAGTTTGTTGCTGCACAATATGCAAGTGTTCATCGCTGGCTGGCGGTTGTTGTATTGCCTGGTAAACCATGTCTAGTAGTTGTAACTGCCCATAGGCCAGTTGGCGTTGTAGCAGGCGGTTTTCCATGCGTATGGCTGTGGCTTGAATATACAGTTCTAAGGGTTCAAATTGAGGGGCTTGGTTTTCTTGCCAACCTTCAACATAAAATAGTAGCGGATGCAGCTGTCCATTAGCCAAATAGAACACACTTTTTCCTTGCTGGTGCACATGCTCGCGTTGCTCTAAGGCTTGGCGCAGCATCGCTTGTATTAGCTGGGGAAAATCCTCCAGTTGACGGCAATCTTGCAGCTCGGCTAGTGTCCCCTGGCTATGCAATACTCGCAATTGACGATGGCATAAAGCTAAAGCGAAACCACTAAGTGCTTGATGGGGGAGCTGTTTAGTTAGCTGCTTCGTTATTTCCTGATAAACACTACTGGCTAAGTGTTGTTCATCATGGCAGTTGGCGACAACGCTAGAGGAATGAATAGCGGCTCGCAGGTTGTTTTGTTGTAGGTGCAATTCGCTAATTTCTTGGTAGGCGCGCAGTGAGGCGCACATTAGCGTATCGAGATTAACATCGCTTAATTCGGTTTTATTTTTATAGTCGCTAACATCATAGCGCCGTATCACTTCTCTAATCGGGGCTAAGCCGGGTTGCCCAGTACGTAAAATCAAGCGAATATCGTGGTTATTAAGGCGTTCGCGAATATCGTCAATCAGTTTGAGTCCAGCATCATCACTTTCCATCACCACATCAACTAGAGCGATAGCTACGTCTGCATGTTGGCGGAGTAATTCAAAGGCTTCTGCCGCATTATAAGCATCGATGAAGCTGAGCTTGCGTTGTTGGTAGGAAAAATTATTAAGGACTAATTTGGTGACGGTGTGCATTTCGCTATCGTCATCGACGATTAGTACTTTCCAGGGACTAGGTTCGCTGGAAAGGCTCTCAATATCATCGTCATCATCAAACAGGAATAGTTCAGAACTATCGCTCATAACAAGCTCCTAACGATTGGTCGGTCCGCATGAGTCAGTATAGTAAATACTGATGTCCTTTCTGATATTTTTCTTAAAAGCGGCCAATAAACAGGTTAAGCTTAGCGCATTGCCAAAATACTGCTAGGAAATTGATTTGCATAACAAATTTATCATCGAGGCGCTAGATGAGGGCTTAGCCGAAGCGCTGATGGAAAAAATTAATTTAAAAACTAAGCCTCCCGGCTCACTCGGCGTGTTGGAGGCTTTGGCTTGCCAACTAGGGCAAATTCAGCAGACCTTGAGTCCCCAAATTTGCCAACCTAAGATGATTGTATTTGCCTCCGACCATGGCATAGCCTTGGAGGGCGTTAGCGCTTTTCCACAAGAGGTAACCGCGCAAATGGTACAAAACTACCTTGCTGGCGGGGCCGCGGTAAATGTGTTTTGTCGCCAACATGCTATTGCGCTTGAAATTGTGGATCTTGGGGTTAAAAACTTGCCAGCGGCTGAAGGCTTGGTGAGTCGCAAGGTTGCCGAATCCACTCAAAGCTTTTTGCAGGCCGATGCGATGACGCCTGCTCAGTGTCAGCAGGCGATATCGGTAGGTGCCGAGCGGGTAAGCTTGGCGGCCAAACAGGGCTCCAATGTGGTCGCCTTTGGTGAAATGGGTATTGCCAATACTGCTAGTGCTGCTGCCGTAATGGCTGGGTGTTTGAATATTGATGTGGCAGAGTGTGTTGGTCGTGGTACCGGGCTAGATGATAAGGGCCTGCAACATAAAACTGCCGTTTTGCAACAGGCTATGGCTTATCATCAAGGTGAGCATACTCCAGAGCAGTGGCTGGCCAAGGTTGGTGGTTTTGAGTTAGCGGCTATGGTTGGCGCAATGTTGCAAGCCGCACAACTACGGATGACTATCATGGTGGACGGTTTTATTTGTTCTGCTGCGGCCTTGGTTGCCAGCCAGATTGCGCCGTTGGTGACCCAATACATGGTGTTTTGCCATCAAAGTGCCGAACAAGCTCATCAACGTTTATTAGATGTGCTAGGTGCTAATCCGCTGTTGGGCCTAGCGCTACGTTTAGGAGAAGGCAGTGGCGCGGCTTTGGCTTTTCCCTTAGTTCAATCGGCATGCTTGTTTTTAAATGAGATGGCTTCTTTTGCCTCTGCTGGAGTGAGTCGTGAACATGACTAAGCGGCTTAGGCAGCAGCTTAATTTGTTGTTTAATGCCTTTAGTTTTTTTAGTCGAATCCCGGTGCCAAAGTCGGTGACATATAGCGGGCAAAGCTTAAGTCAATGTGTCGCTTATTTTCCTCTAGTTGGCTGGATGGTCGCCGCTGTAAATGCAGCAGTGATATGGCTGCTACTGCCAATTTTGGGGCCTGCCCTGGCCATATTATTAGCCATGGTGGTGAGCTGTTGGACTACCGGCGCTTTCCATGAAGATGGCTTTGCCGACTGTTGTGACGGTTTTGGTGGCGGCTATCAACGTGAGCAAATTTTACAAATAATGAAAGACTCACGCCTTGGTACCTATGGGGTGCTGGGGCTGTGCAGTATGCTGGCACTAAAATTTACTGGCTTATTAGGCTTGATAAATGGTTTGGCAATCACTGAGTTTTTACTATTACTATGGTGGGCGCATAGCTTAAGCCGTTGTTCTGCGGTGTTATTGATTTGGCGTATGTCTTATGTGCGTGAAACCAATGAAAATAGCAAAGCTAAGGCAGTGGCTCAGTCGATTGGGCTTAAGGAATTAGCGCTGGCGACGGTGTGGCTACTGCCCCCGCCTTGTTATTATCGACTACTTTGCTTTGGGCTTCGCTGTTGGCTTGCGCCGTGGTGACTTTGTTATGGGCTCGTTATTTGAAGCTGAAGTTGGGCGGTTATACTGGCGATGCGCTTGGGGCTCAACAGCAGCTGAGTGAACTGTTCATCTATTTGAGCGCTTTAGCCATGTTAAATACCGGAGGCTTAGCAGGGTGAGTCGGGTGATATTTATCCGCCATAGCCAGCCTGATATTGCAGATAACTGCTGTTATGGGCAGTTAGACATGGCTGCAGAAGCCACGCAATTAGCGCTGGCGGTGGAAAGACTCGCCCCGTTATTAACCGCCTATCAAGTTGAAAAGATCCTCTCTAGTCCTTTGTTGCGCTGCCGCCAGTTGGCTGAAGCGCTTTATCCAGATGCGACTATTCACTTTTATCCAGAGCTGAAAGAAATCGATTTTGGCCGGTGGGAAGGTTGTAGTTGGCAGCAGATCCCCAGAAATGAGCTTGATGGCTGGGCGAATTCTTTTCTTAATTACCGCTTAGGGGCGGTGGGCGAAACTGTGGCTGAGTTTAATCAGCGAGTGACTGACTTTTGGTTGACGCTGCAACAACAGCTTAATGCCTCTGGCCAGTCGCAAACCTTGCTGTGTTTTTCTCATGCCGGGGTTATTCGCTGTATATTGGGCCAAATACAAGCTTTAGGTTTAGCTGAGTCGAGCCAGTTGCCGCTTAGCATGGGCTCGATAACCAGTATCAAACTTGCCACAGAGGGAGCTCAAATTGAATTTGTTAACCGTTAAGGCTTTTGCGCACTGCCGTTGGCTTATATTACTTGGTACTTATGGGTTGATGAGTTTTCATGCTAGTGCGGCTGCGCAGCAACCTAGCAATGTATGCTGGCAGCAGGCTAGCAGAGCTGAGCTTAACCGCTGCTTAGAGCAAGAACTGGCGACACTTGAGCAACGACAGCAACAATTAGTGTTGCTGCTACAACAACAGGCGGCGGAGCTGGAAGCTATTAGTGAAGGAGCCAAAGGCTTGGGCTTAACTTTAAGCCAAGCCAGCGATGATTTTGAGCGTTTTCGCGATAGCTATTGCCGCTGGGAAATGAAGATGATGGCCAGTGGTAGTGGGGCTGGCAGCCAATACTTGCTATGCAAAATTAAACTCACCGAGAATAACTTAAGCCATTTGCAGCAGTGGCTTAAGCCTTCTCGTTAAAAGCCGCAGAACGGCCGCTAAGTTTAGCCGCTTAGGCCTTTGCGTAAGCTCGTTGGCAGCCTTTAATGGCTGGCTCTAAGAGCTCTAAAGCCGTTTTATCACAAGGGCTTAGCTCTGCACTGCTTGGTTGTAGTGGCGTTACTCGTTGGCCCCAACGAAGCACCGCCGCTCCCCAAGTTAAGCCGGCACCAAATGCTGCTAATAATAAGTTGTCGCCAGGTTTTATACGGCCTTGTTCTAAGGCTTCACAAAGTGCTACTGGAACGGTTGCTGCTGAAGTATTACCGTATTTCTCAATGTTAATCATGATGTTGTCGTACGGGGCTTCAATGCGTTTAGCTAGCGCATCGATGATCCTTAGGTTGGCCTGATGGGGCACAATGAAGTTGAGCTGTGAAGGGGTTACCTCTGCCTGCTTTAATACATTGCTCGCGGCTTCACCCATGCCTTTTACCGCCCGTTTAAATATTTCGGGGCCTTCAAATTGAAAGCTATACAGGGTATCGACGCCGCAGAAGCGAGGGCGGTCGGTGCCGAAATCGGCAATCGATAGGATCTCGCGTTTTTCACTATCACAGCCCAATTTGGCGGCTAAGAATCCGACTTTTTCCGTATCGCTATTGGCTTCTAGAATCACCGCACCCGCGCCGTCACCAAACAACACTGCGGTATCGCGTTTGGTCCAATCCAGTACTTGACTTAAGCGCTCTGCGCCGATCAGTAAAATACGTTTCATGGCGCCACTTTGAATTAGCGCTGCCGCAGTTTGTATACCGTAAACAAAGCCACTGCAGGCGGCGTTCATATCAAATACCGCAGCTTGTTTGGCCTTTAATAGTTGTTGCACTCGGCTGGCTGTACTAGGTACCGTGGTACCGGGTGTGCAAGTACATAAAATAATGGCGTCCAGTTGCTCGGCTTGTAAGCCTGCCGCGGCGAGGGCGTGTAAACCCGCATTAGCGGCTAAATCGGCGAGATCAACATGGGAAATACAGCGCTCTTTAATGCCGGTGCGGCTACTAATCCACTCATCGGATGTGTCGAGAAAAGTGCTTAAATCGTGGTTAGTAAGGCGGGCTGGTGGCATACATTTGCCCCAACCGGTAATTTCGGCATTATACATAGGCTGTATTTTCTCTGGCTGATTTTGCAATGCTTTGGATTATGCCTGATGCATTACAAATAGCAAAACAAGACGAAAAACTAGTCTTAAACTTGTGATTATCGTAGCTTTATTCAAGATACTATAATTAGCGGGTGTTTTAATGATGAACTTGTGTGATAATTAGTCTAATTTGATGGACTTGACCTGAAATTAGTAAGGGCAATTTATGTAACAGGGATGCTTGGTTTTTCTCTGATTTACGTAAAGAAGGTCTGTTATGACTAGTGATGCTCCTCATTTAGGCCCGTGCCTAGCAACGAAGAATAGAACAAAAACGCTCAGTTTTACTGATAATACACGTTTTTTCGAACTAACCGTTGATTTATATGCCGATCCCTTAACCTTGTTGGCCTTTGGTGGCGAGGTTGTGGGTGATGTAGCGCCTAAAAAACATGTGGCGGTGAATGGCCAGATTGATGACATTAAGGGCTTTTTCAAGCAGCAGTTCATTTGGCAGTTTAAGGACATTTGTGAGCTCAGCGGCCAAGAGGCCAGAGCGGTAGATGAGTGGCTGGTATTGAATACTAATTAGCTAAATTGGCGAGGGACAAGGCCAGCGACCTTGTCCGCATCGTTTACAAATAGCGAGAGCGTAAGTGCTGTTGGAAATACGCTGGATTTAAGCTTTCACCGGTGGCTCTTTCGACTAGCTCATCTGTTTCATACAGGCTAGCCTGAGACCAAATATGTTGTTTTAGCCAAGCAAATACGCCACTGTAGTCACCTTTAGCCACCGCATCTGGGGTATCGGGTTTCGCTTTTACTAGTGCGGCGTGGAACTGCGCCGCATACATCGCACCTAGTGAATAGGAAGGGAAGTAGCCAATCAGGCCCGCTGGCCAGTGTACGTCTTGCATGCAGCCATTCTTATCATTGCCTTTCGTCGATAGTCCCAAGTATTGTTGCATTTTTTGATCCCATAACTCAGGAATGTCGGCCACTTTTATCTCTTGATTAATCAAGTCTCGCTCTAACTGGTAACGCAACATAATATGAGCAGGGTAGGTCAGCTCGTCGGCATCTACCCGTATGTAGCCGGGCTTAACGCTAAGGTAGTGCTGCTGCAGTTCGCTAAGTGGCATGTTCTTAGCCTGTGTTAAGTGCTGTTTAACTAAGGGATGTAGCTGTTCTACGAAGGCTTGGCTGCGCCCGAGTTGCATTTCAAAGAATAAGCTTTGGCTCTCGTGGATCCCCATGGAGCGGGCTTGACCCACTGGTAAGTCAACTAAGTCGAGAGGCAGGTTTTGTTCATAACGGGCATGACCAGTTTCGTGAACTATTCCCATTAGTGAGCGAGTAAAATCTTCTTCTTCATAACGGGTGGTAATTCGAACATCGCTGGGCACGCCTCCACAGAAGGGGTGAGCACTTACATCTAAACGACCATGCTTGAAATCAAACTGTAGTTTTTGCATTACCGCTAGACCCAGTTGCTTCTGTTGCTCGCTGGGGAAATTGCCATATTGCTTTAATTTAGGCCAAGAGGCTTGTTTATCTACCACTTCTTGAATTAATTGCGGTAGCCAAGTTTGTAATTCACCAAACACTAGGTCTAAGCGTTGCATTTGCATGCCTGGCTCGTAGAGATCCAGCATGGCATCGTAGCGGCTCAAGCCACTTTTATCGGCGCGGATCTGCGCTTCTTCTATGGCTAATTGCATCACTGCTTGTAAGTTCACTTGAAAGGCTTGCCAGTTATTGGCTTTTCGCTGTTCTCGCCAGGCGTGCTCGCAGCGCGCCGTTGCTAGCGACTTGGCCTTAACCAAATCGGCGGGTAGGGCGGTGCTATTGCGCCAGCTACGTTCCATTTCACGTAATGAGGCTTGTTGAACTGAGGTTAAGTTTTGCGATTTAGCTTGCTCTAGCCATTCTTCAAGTTGAGGCTGAGTTGATTTTTCATGGATGATCACCGCCAGTTCGGCCAGTGCTTCGGCACGCGCCTGATTGCCGCCATCGGGCATCATGGTGGCTTGATCCCAGCTAGTAATAGCGTTTAAGTGGGACAGTTTTGCAAGCTGCTGAAAATGCTGGCTGAGTTGCTGATAAGCATTGGGCTTATTCATAATGGTTCCTTATACTGCTTAGTTTAGGCTAAGCGGCGAGCGTGGCGCTCGCGATTATCAAGTTTTTGTTGCTCATTCTTTTTAAGCAAAACGTAGATGGCTCCACTTCCGCCATGCATGGCTTGGGCACTGTGAATGGCTAGCACTGCATCTATTTGTGGTAGCCACTGACTCACATAACTTTTTAATAGTGCTGGTGGCGCACTATTGTGGCCTTTTCCGGGAATGATCAAGGCACTACGAATGTTGAGTTGCTGGCATTGCTTAATAAAATTAACAATCTCATTTCTAGCCTGTTCTAAGCGAAACTTATGTAAATCTAAAGTAGCTTGAATGGGGTACTTACCTAAGCGTAGCTTTTTAAATACGCCTTGTTGTAAACCGGTCTTTTTAAATGACACGATGTCATCAGGATGAAGTAGCTTAACCTGATCTAGCGAGAGATAATCTTGGGCGGTGGCACGGTGCTGCTCTGCGGCTTGTTGTCTGGCCTGTTTGGCCGCCTCATTTAATGCGGCATTAGCCGACATTACGGCGTCTTGTTTTAGCGGTTTTATTCCGGCAACTTCTTGCTGAAACAGATCAAATTCATCAGACATAAAAGAACTCCTGAACATCGAAGTTCCTTCTTTATAGATGACTGGCGCCAGCGGTGCAACCGCTGAAATAGCTTATTTGTGTGAGTCGTCGCTTTGACGGATTTTTTTAATAAAGTAGTAGCTGTAAAAAATCATAAGGGCGATGGTGCAAGTGATCACCCCTATCGACATTAAACCGATGCTGTTGCCAAATAGTAAATCTAACCAAAGGTCCATGATAGCTGCTCCACTGTATGCCTTAGTTGAGCATAAAACCACCAGCAGAAAACGAATTGATATGGCTCAAAGATGTTTTGGATCGACTTCACGAATTACATAACCCAGCTGTGTAAGCTCGTTGAGTAAGCCTTTTTCGCCATACAGATGCATTGCACCTACAACGACAAAACTGGTGCCGTTTAGTTGAGTGAGCTGGCTGATCCAGTGGCGATTGCGCCGGTATAACAACGCTTCAGAAAGCCATTCTGCATCTTGCTGGAACATGGGGTCGTCTTTGAGTAGCGCAAACAGCTGTTGATTATCCCTTCGTTCCAGTAAGCCACTAATTGTTCGAACACTTGCGGAATATGTTCAAAATCGTCGATGGTTTGCTCGAGTAATGAAGTTTGAATATGGCTTAGCTGCTGAAGGGTAGTCAGCTGCTCGGCAAAGCTTTCTAGCTGATAAATCGGCGTATTGTTATGCCTAGCTTGTTCAATGAAATGCAAATCTAAGCCAAGCTCGGTTTGATAACCTAGATTTTGCATTTGTAGCTGGCTAAGCATGATGGCCACATACCAAGCCTGCATGTTGTCAAACATACTAGGGGAAAGCCCCAATTGTTGGCTAATTTTTGCCAGCTTCTGTTGGTAGTCTGGGCTGATATCGTCGGCTAGAGTGTGGCCGCTTGCTTGTTGAGTGGTTTGCTGTAACAACCTGCGGTCGTTGGTACTTAGGCTGCTGACATCGGTTTCGATCACTAAGCGTTGGCTGCGTTCGAAAGCCTGGATAAAAGTGTCTGGCAGTGGGTAAAACTGTTCGCTGCCGATATGAATAGAGCCAAATAAATAGAGTTGTTGTTGGTTTTTAGTGGCTAGCCAGAGAGAGGGCTCGGCGGCCAATTGGCTACTTGTTAATACCAGTAGTAAGGAGCTAAGGCGGCGCATCCAAGGTTTCATAGTGAGTCCATTGAGCAAGTGATTTATGCAACTTTATCATGCGCATTGGATTCAACCAGCTTAAATTGTGAGTACCATATTTGGGGGGCTAAGTGCGATGCTTAGAATCTGAAACGCGCTATTTTTTGCTGCATCTCTTTCATTACGCTGGCGAGTTTGGCTCCGGTATCGGCCAGCTGTTGTACTCTTGAGGTATTGTCTTCAGAGACTTGGTTGATATTGTCCATGTTCTGGTCTATTTCGTTGGCCACGGCGCCTAACTGCTCAGAAGCGCTGGCGATTTGTTCATTCATGCTGGTGATGGTGCTAACCGACTGTTTTACGCCAGACAGGGCCTCGTCTACTAAGCTGACTTGGGCAACACCGTTTTGGGCTAAGCCAGCCGTTTCACCAATTACCTCAACGGCTTGATGGGAACCTTGTTGCAAGCCTGAAATTATCTCGGTGATTTGTTGGGTTGATTGTTGGGTGCGTTGAGCAAGGGAGCGAACTTCATCCGCTACCACAGCAAAACCGCGGCCTTGCTCTCCCGCTCGGGCGGCTTCTATTGCCGCATTGAGTGCCAATAAATTGGTTTGTTCGGCAATACTGCCTATTACCTCAACCACGGTGCCTACTTGTTCACTGCGTTCACTTAAGGAGTCGATGACTTCGGTGACCTTGGTCACTTCATTGGCTAGGTTTTCAATTGTTGCTACCGCTTGCTGTACCGTATGACGTCCATTCTCTGCTAATTGATCTGCTTGTTCGGCTGCATTGGCTGCTTGTTGGGCATTTTCGGCTACCGAATTTACCGTTGCCGACATTTCGGTGATCGCTGTAGCGGCTTGGGCGGTTTCTGCTTGTTGTTGCTCCACTCCATGCTTAGTTTGTTCCGATACTGAGATAATGCTTGTGACCGCTTGTTGGGCTTGCGAACTTGATACCGAAACATCGCTAATCAGTGTTTTTAAATGGCTGTTCATGGTTTGCAAGGCGCCGCTCAGTTGGCCAATTTCATCTTTACTCTGACTCTGTATGGTTTGACTTAAATCGCCTTGGGCGATGGCGCGCGAGAAGCCCAGTGCCGTGTTGAGCTCTGCTATCATTTTTGAGGACAACCACAAGGCAAGCATAATACTAACGATCACTGAAATAACGATTAGGATAGAAAGGTTAATTATTGCGCTGTTTCTTTGGTGATTGATGTTTTGCATCGCATGTTGCATGGATTGCTGCACGGTTGTTTCGGCATTGTCAGCTTGCATAATAAAATGAGCAAAGGCTTGGTCGAATTGTTCAGTTAATTGCTCCGATTGTTGGGTTTGTGCTAGATAAGTATCGAGTCGATGTTGTGAGGTGGCAATGAAGGCTTTTAGTTGAGTAAGCAGTTTGCTTTTGTCGACGGCGGGACTCGCGCTCGCTTTCGAGATGGCTTGTTCGGCTTGATGAAAATTTGTCAATATACTCTCGGGAGTGTTTTCATCATCTCCCGAGAGGCGCTCTTCTAAAAACAGGTGACCATTTGCCAAGAGATAGCGTGCATCACCGAGCAAGTTAACATTTTTCAATAGAAACTGTTGTTTTGACAGTTCTTTCCAATCGACTAAGACGGTTTGTAGCTGCTCGTAGAGTTGATCAAATTGTTGATCTTCACTGCTGCCTGCCGATGTGGAGTTTGCATAATTTTGGTAGCGTTGCTGCGCTACTTGGGTAAATACTTCAATATCTTTAATGACTTCCAGCATTGATTGCCTCACTTGGGGATCGCTGCTGGCGATGAAGTCGCCTTCGTCGTTACTTCCGCCGTCTAATAGTGCTTTGGCATACCAATGGGCTTGTTCGAGAAGAGACCAAACTTGTGTAATATTTTTTTTGCTTTCGCCACTAATGATATCTTTAAACAGCAGGTGGGCTTCGGTGGCCTGTAGCTTTATCTCCATCGTGGCATCAACTTGAGGAGCGAAGGTCATACCGGCATTTTTTCCAGATTCTCCCACTTGGTTAATGTATTTAAGACCAATCATGCCGCAACTAATAATGAGTAAGGTGAGTAATAAGGAGAAGAATAGGAATTTGCCACGTAAAGAATGGTGAGTGGCTACTTTTTCGGTGGCGGGCTTAGTGGCGGACATCGTTATAGTCATTCCTCATCTCTGCCTTAGCTCATATGGCATAGTCATTAGCAATTAAAGCCTTATTATTTATAAGGTTATGGCTTAATTTTAGGGCTGAAGGGTGTTTTTACAGTGTAGTATAAATGTTGCTAATGTGTTGCGAGCAGGCTTGTTTGGTGAGTATTGGCCAGTGAGCTATATGTCCCCAGCCATGCTGGTTTAGCTTTTCTTTAAGATGGCATCCAATAATGAGACCGGTAATATGCGGCGTAAATAGGCAAACAAATGAGTAGGAAAGGTGACGTAGTAACGTGCTTTGGGGCGAGGTGACTCGATGGCGTGTAATAGGGCTTTATATACGGCGCTAGGAGGGAGCGTGAAACGGGTGCTGGGGCCTTCCTTATCCAAGCGCTGTAAGGTGTTTTGGTAAGCACTATGGTGGCGAGACTGCTCGACCTTAACATGTTCTAAAAATGCTGCTTTGGCATTTTGTCTAAAGGCGCTGGTAATGGGGCCTGGCTCGATTAGTGATACCTGTATTGGAGTATCGGCTAACTCTAAACGGAGCGTATCTGTGTAGCCTTCAATTGCAAACTTACTGGCGTTGTATGCGCCGCGATATTTCATGGCAACTAGACCTAATACCGAGCTGTTTTGAATAATTTTACCCTGCTGTCGCGCCAACATATGGGCGAGGGCGATTCGGCTTAAATGATGCCAGCCAAAGAAATTACTGTCGAACTGTTGGCGTAGTGCCTGCGTGGGCAGATCTTCTAAAGCGCCGGGCTGACCATAAGCACCATTATTGAATAACACATCGATTTTTCCTTCAGCCAGCTTTAAGGCTTGTTGCCAGCCTTGTTCAATAGAACTCTCAGAGGCTAAATCCAGCTGAATCGCTGGCAGTCCAGTTTGTTGCAGTCTTTCTACATCGCTTAGTTGGCGACAAGAAGCGATTACTCGGTGGCCTCGTTGCTGCAGTTGGCTAGCACAATAGAGTCCAATGCCGCTGCTACAGCCGGTAATCAGGATGGTTTTAAAGGAAGGGTTCAAGCTATGTCCTGTATTGTTTGTCATAAGGGCTTATTAAGCCCTTGATTTTCAATTTGTCTTAATAAGTGACTAATGTTGAATGAACTAGTGATTTAGTGCAAATTGATTACGCCTATTGGCTGTGTTTTTATCTGGCTGTGAGGGGGACCGCCTTGTCTTATTTTGGAAGTTGCTAGTCGCGGTGTTTTGTCGTTAAGCAAAGAGATATTGAGTTGACAGGCGGCTTTGGGAACAAATTTACAACCCAGATTGGCAGAGAGCTTTTCGACGCCTTTTGGTATGCGTTTGGCGTTTAGCTGAAGAGCGAGCAGTTGACTGATTATGCTTGAACCTAAGCACAAAAATCGATTAGCGGGCATCAACATGAATAATGAAAGCGGGCGCTCACTTCTGTGCTTTCATTATTCATGGATGCTCGCTTTTGCACTAAGGCTTGGTAAAAGGTAACTAATGTCATCTTTTTAGCTATTTTTGCCAGAAAGGCTTAGTGGCTTCATGTTGCGCTTCTGCGCGTGTTACTCCAATGTCTTTTAATAAGTAGTCGGGCAAGCTGGCAAGAGTTCGCCGAGTTTTTCGTCTTAGCATCAGTTCGCTTAACCCACAGATAGATTTGGCTAACTTTAGTTTAAGTAACTCGAATGCATTGTTATCAGTTTTGTTGGTATGTTGACAGATAGTATTCATAGTAGTTCTCCTTGTTGAGGGTTTAAAAATTAACCCTTAATGAGCTAAACTGACAAACGATGAAAATTGACACTGAGTTAAGGAAAACTTAAGTGAGTGAGCGCATGCCACCCTTACAAGGGCTTTATTATTTTTATATGGCTGCCGAACTAGGTAGTTTTAAAGCCGCCGCGGCTCGCTTGTATGTGAGTGCTGCGGCTATGAGTCAGCAAATTCGCCAGTTGGAAGAGCGCATGGAACTGCGCCTGTTTGAGCGGCAACATCGAAAAGTTGTTCTCACTGCCGAAGGTCAAATTCTTTATCACTACACTCAGCAGGCATTTCGTCAGCTACAAGATGGAGTTCGCCAGCTTAGCCAAGATCCCGAACCCAATAGCTTGTCGTTGTCGGTATTGCCATCTTTTGCACAACATTGGCTAGTGCCTCGTTTGGGGGAGTTTAGTCAGCAGCACCCAGAGTTATCGGTAATGTTAATGCCTAAAGATAGCTTGGTTGATTTTCGCCAAGAGCGAGTTGACCTGTGTGTGCGCTACGGTAAAGGGCAGTACCCAGATTTACAGTCGATAAAGCTGATGGACGATCACCTTTATCCGGTGTGTCACCCACTGTATTTACAACAGCATCCTAGCTTGTCTTTGAATGACTTGAGTTCAAATACTCTCATTGAAGATACAAGGCCTGACATGGATTGGCAGTATTGGTTGAAATTGGCGGGTTTTGACCATCGTAAGGCGAAAGCCAGTTTGAAATATCAGGGTACACATATGGTGATTGAAGGCGCTTTAGCAGTACAAGGCATCGCTTTGGTTCGCCACAGTTTGGCTTGGAGATATATTCAGCAAGGTTTGTTGATTAAACTGGCTAAGGTCGAGGTAAAACCACCATACAGTTACTATTTGGTGGCACCAGAGCCGTATTTTAACCGTGATAAAATTAAACAGTTTAACGCTTGGATAAGCCAACAAGCGCTAGAGTTTTGGGCTGAAAGCGAATCGCAACGCCAACAAAGCCTGATTATAGATGCCCAACAACAGGGCGGTTGCGGTGAAAGCTAGGGCGCGGTTTGCGCTAGTTGGGAGTCTGCTTTAATGTCGATGCGAGTCGCTTCCAAACTTGCCCACGTACTGCCGTTACGTACTATTTCAGCTTTAATTAATTGATAATCTAGCTCGGGTGCCAACCATAACCAAGTGCTGCGGTTGTCGCCTTTTTTTTGTTCAATTTTAAGCGTGTCAAAGGTACCTAAACCGGTGGTAATAGCCTCTTCGGCAATTACATGAAAACGATAGTTGTCTACTTCATCGATAACGTTGTAATAGTAATGAAGATCGGTGAGGCCTTTCTTTAAATCATTTTGTAGTTGCACCGAAAAACCTGCGGCATCAAGCAGTTGATGAACGTTTTCTGGAGCTTCGAAATGGTGGTGTGTACCGTCGACTTGAACAATTAGTCCACCATTTCTGTCGGGGTGGCCGATGGCTTGCAGGCTACTAAATAAGCCTTCCTGCTTATGCACAAAGCCTAAGCTTTTTACATTGCCCTGATAATAGGTGAAGCGTGAAGTATCGTCGTACTTAAGCCCACCGGCGAGTGCCGTAGCGGTGCTTCTAATCTGATAAATGTTATTGCCCAAATCCAACAATTGCCGATAGCCTTTGGCTAGAGGAATACCTTTAAAATCAGCTTGGTATTCAGCCTCAAAAGGAAGGATTTGGCTGTATCCGGAAGTGCTAAAACATAGCCAACAAACAGTAACAAATTTTAATAAGCGCATAATACAGACTCATTGTGCAACTATAAGATTATAGTCTCTAACAGGGCCCGAAGCAGTGTAGCGTTTCCAAATATTAGTACGCAAGTACTTAATAATGCCTTTCTATAGCTAGATTTATTTTATGAAATGGATTCTTTCTTAAATAAATATATTTCAAAGGTAATCTCTCTCTCGAAGCGACTACACTTAACTAGTTTTAGGCCTATTACTAGTTTGTTAATGGTGGCTTTCAAGTAGATAAAGAGGTTGTATATGAAATGGAAGTTGTATGCATCATGTGTATTTGCTGGCCTTTTGCTTAGCGCCTGTAGTGATGATAGCTCAAGTCTTAGATTTACTCCGGATCCCTCTCCTGAAGTTCCTGGTGACGAAACTGTCGAATTTCGCGCAGGTGGGGTTGATTTACTCGCCGTTAAGCAAGAGATAGAGGTGACGGCCTTAGATGGTCTGCAAACTTCTCGCACTGTTGAAGCGATTAAGGGCATTCCCTATGCCCATGCTGAGCGCTTTGAGCATAGTCAAGTGTTACCCATGACCAGCTTAGCGGCATTAAGCCAACCAGTTGATGCCACTAAATTCGGGGATGTTTGTCCGCAGCCAGAAACCGAGCTACCAAATTCAGAAGCCTGTTTAAATTTAAACATTTGGCGTCCCTCTGGCACTTCTGCCTCAGATAGCTTACCGGTTTATGTATATATCCATGGTGGGTCGTTTGAAGTGGGTTCTGGTCAGGCGGCGGATATTATTCCCGATGTGGTGGTGGCTCAAAGTATCTTAGATACCGATAAGGGCGAGCGCAGCAGTCCTTTTATAGCGGTGACCTTTAACTATCGTCTTGGTTTGTTGGGGAGTTTATGGATTGACGATAGCGGCGATACCAAGGGTGGAAACTTTGGTATTGGTGACCAAAAGCGCGCACTCCAGTGGGTTAATGAGTACATTAAGTACTTTGGTGGTAATCCCGATGATGTGACGGTATTTGGTCAAGGCGCTGGTGCTACCTCTATTAGTGTATTACAGCAAACGCCCGATCCGGCTCTAGACACCTTAGGTGAGGATGATGTAGCTGGCGTCTACTTTCACAAAGCAATAATGCAGAGCTTACCGTTTGGCTTGCCGTTTCGTAGTTATGAACTTGCGGAAAGAGGTTCAGTTAGTGTGGAGGATGCCCTTGCTGAATTGTTCCCTGACAGAGAACTCAGCGAGCTCACTATCGCCGAGTTGTTAGAGCTGCAGGCAAAAGTTAAATCAGAGCTTACTGGTCGTTTATTTGGCTTGCCTGATGGCTTGATTGAAGAGCTGGTGAGTGATGTATTAGACGGCATTGACGCCGGTGATGATATGGCAGTGATAGGGGCACGTTTGGCCTTGAAATATGGGGCTGACATTGCTGGCATTGAACCACGAGCTAAGATGTTGGCGTTTGCGCCTTATCTTGAAAGTCACAGTGAGTGTATTCGTGAAGGTATTTTAGGCTGTAGAGAGTATGCCGATTACTTGGGTTACCATGTCAGCGAACAAGCGATTGATAGTGACTTGAAGGTGCCCTCGGTCGTGGGCTTTAATAGCGATGATTCAAACTCATACACTGCAGCTTTTAAAATTCCCTTTGTGATTAACCTTGAAATTGCCGGCGCTAATCTGCTGGATATTATTATGTCTTTGTTGGGTAGCGCGGTATTACCGGCTGGCATCGATGACTTTATCCCTTATAGCGATGACAGCATTAATATTCCAGTGTATGCGATTTTGTCATCGATTATTCATCTAGACCATACTTCAGCTTTAGACCTACAAGATTTTACGCCAGTAAATGATGATACCAACCTAGCTGGCGTTACCGAGAATATGAGCAAGTTCAACGCATTAAATAATGAGCTGATATTTAAGTGTGCCGCTAGGGATTACGTGCAACGCAATGCCGATAATGGCTTAGCGACGCTTTACCATTTCGATTATCAAGCGAGTTTTAATACCAATGTGGTGGACGATTCGTTTTTCGGCACTTTGGGTAATTTAAGTTGTTTTGGCGGCAAACCTTGTAATAAAGCCGAGGTGCCTTTTATCTTTAATCGCTTATACAACGAGCGTGGCACCGAAATTGTGCCAAGCGAAAAAGATAAAGACTTAATGAAAACCGTGTCGCGCCTGTGGTTTAGCGAAGCCCTTTTCCAAGATTACATTTATAACTCAACCACAGATAACGTATTAATGGTGCGAAATGTCACTGTGGATGCACAAGAGCAAGGCGAAGTGGCCACCGTCAACGATTGGGAAAGTAGTGTGAATGCAGGGGTTGACCCCGATGCCATGGCGGGGATCTGTGAAGCGATTTATTAGCATTGCTTAGTGCTAAAAACACGTTTTGAGATTTAGTTTTATTGGGCTTAAGTCTAGTTAGCTGGCAAATTTATCCACGGAGGGTATATGGTGTTGTCATCATATCTACATAAAAAAATATACTTGGCTATGATAGCCAAAGTCACCGCTATTTGTCTGACGACAATGTTTTTATTACTGGCTGCGCCTTTAAGAGCGGAGCAAAGCACTAACGACACCAATGTCGATGTGTTTAAGCAATATGGTATCCCCAAGGAACTACCCAAATTTGGCTTGAGCTCTTTAAGTCAAGGTGATCACATCGTTGAACATGTACTTAAAGATGTCACGGTGGGGGAGGAGACTTCTGAATCGAGCTTCTTTCTCGTGCAAAGCACGGATAAAAAAGGAAATATTGATTTACGAATCAAATATTTTGAGGATGATATTGATGGCGAAGGGGACGAACCTACTTTAAATGAAAGCAATTCTTTAAGTTCTATAGAAAATTTGACGAAGACAGAATATAAGCTGCGTCAATATGCCGAAAGCTTCGACCGTTCAACAGTTAAAGTGACAGAAGTTGACGAGCGTACCGTATTAGTTTCCTTCCAGTATTCCAAATATGCGCTACCGCAAGATATAGCCTACTTTCGTTTCATGCATGTGCAAATTAAAGTGCTGGAAGGCCAACCTGTGGCGATGACTATCACCAATAGTCAGCCCTTTGAATATGGAAAATATCAGGTTGAACAATATCAGCAAGCCATCGTGTTCGATAACCTTGCCGATGGTCGGATCATTGTTAAAAGTAAAGTGGTGACTGCTACAGGCTCTTTCAAATCTAAACCCGCTAGTTTGAAGGTAGTTGTTACTCCAGTGGCGTTCTACGATGATGTTTTAGGCACTGTTGTTCAAGATGATGAGAAACTTAATTATGTTTCTGATCCTCGTATCTTAGAAAAACGGGTTAATGTGGACCGAATTTTTCCATTTATGGGGGATTTAGTTCGTCGACAAGGTATCGATCTGCCTTTACCTTACGGCATTTCAGTGGCTTACCGTAATCAGCAGATGAACTTTGGCTTTTCATCTTTTGATTTAGGTTTAGGTTCGCTGGGCATGGTGAATCTAGACAAGGATTTTGATCCGGATAAGAGTTTTGCCGAGGTGACTGCTGAAAGTTTCAGTTTGCGTGGTGATGTTTACATCTTACCTTTTTGGAACGTCTATGGCCTCTTAGGTAAAGTGAAGGTTACCGCCGAGATTGACGCCGACTACACCGCTAATACCATGAATGAGGTTAAGGATACGTTAAATAGTCGCGTTCCGGGTTTAGGTACTGGTGTGTGTAATACTTTGGCGGAAAATGGTCTGCCGTTTTGTGATGCTGGCCGCTTAAGGGTACCACTGAATTTAGATTATGATGTAGTGGGCTTAGGCACCACTCTAGCCGTTGGCTATCGTGAATATTTTGCCTCGTTAAATATGACTTGGGCTGCAACGCGTTTAGAGGGGCTGAATGACTGGGGTGACACCTTGTTTTCTGCGCAACCAATGCTGGGGTATCAGTTTGTCGACTATCGTGCCCAGTTCTTAATTGGCGCCGAGTACCAAGCGTTAGATGCGAAAATGACCGGCAGCTTAGGTAACGTTGACGCTTTAAATGGTGAGTTTCTTTACGACATTGGGGTTAAACTCAATTCATGGGCCTACTTGATTGGCTTTAATAAGCAGCTTGGCAAGCACTACAATATCACAGCGCTTTATAATAAAGGTGAAACTCGAGATGCTGTGACCTTGAGTTTTGGTTACCGCTTTTAATTAGCTTATTTGTACTGGGAAGGGAGCGAGTCGCTCCCTTTTTTTGTCTTTAATGTTGTTGCTTACATTTCCTCTTTCTTATTTCTACCTTTTTTAGCGAGCTCTACCTAAGCTAAGCCTGTGTTGGCTTTAATTGCCGTGGTGGGGCTAAGCGAGTGTTCCGCTATAGCACAAGGCGATCCAATTCGCTTCTAGCATCAAACTGTTTAGCGCTAAGGTTTAGGAGCTAAGCGTATTCAGCAGCCGTTTAAACGCGGTGATTCAAATACCTTGAATTCTCATTTACAGATTGCTGCGGTGGCGCAATAGAGTAGGGCGAGGTATGGCGGTAAGCCTAAGAAGCCACTGTCATCTTGCAATGGTGAATGGATATGAGCCGCTAAGTTTAAGGGTATAAAACTCATGCTGATGGAGAGGGGCTTTGAGAAAGTGCTAAGGGAAGGCTTAAAGCATTAACAAGGTAAGCGATAAAGCGGCTTAGCGAGTTTGATCTAGGCATAAAAATGTATGGTCCGCCTCGTTATTGCAATGATAATTTTCGATAACGGGGTTGGTTATGCGCTAATGTATTCGGAGTCTAATTAGGCGCTCTCGCCACCTGCTCCACGATGAGTTCCGCGCTGGATTATCCTCAAAAAAGCCGAAAGCTTTTATAAGCTGTTTTTTATGTCAGGTTTTAATCCAGTGGTTCTACCGTTTTCGTCATCTCTATTCTCATTGCAAACTCGGTGCTAACGCCTTACTGTTAAATGCTTGTTTCGTCTTCATGACTGCCCAGGCTATTCGGGCAAGCTTGTTAGCCAATGCAACGGTGACAACATTAAATGGCTTAGTCGCTCGCAAGTTTATCAGCCACTCCCCATAAACCTTACCTGTCTTATCCGGCCTCGACATCACGGCTCTGGCGGCATGAATAAACAAGGTTCGAAGTGCTTTGTTACCTCGCTTACTTATTCCTAATAATTTGGGCTTACCACCTGTTGAGTATTGCGCTGGAATAAGTCCTAACCACGCTGCCATGTTTCTACCGTTTTTAAAATCAGTAGCACTGCTGATGTTGGCAAGACAAAGACTTGCTGTCATATCTCCAATACCCGGTATGGTTTTCAGGAGTTGACCTATCGAGTTCGTTTCAACCAGTTGCTTTAGCTTTTTATCTTGTTTCTCAATGTTGCCATTGAGAAACAGGTAATACTCATGCAGCTCCATTAGCTCTTGCATGAGTAACATTGGCAGCACCTGCCTTTGCTGAGCAAGCCAGTTGAACAGTTGCTTCATCACGCTATGGCCTGTAGGAAGAGCAATACCAAACTCCAGCAGTAATGAACCGATGCGGGACATGCAGGCCGTTCGGTCTTTGATATAGCCGTGTCTCGCCTTATGAATTGCTGAAATAACTTGAGCTTCTTCTGACTTTACGCTGACAAAGCGCATATTAGGTCTTATTGATGCTTCACATATGGCCTCTGCATCAATGAAGTCATTCTTATTACTTTTAACAAAGGGCTTTACATATTGCGGAGGGATTAATCTGACTTTATGTCCCATCAACTCACATTGCCTGCCAAGCCAATGCGCACCGCCACAAGCTTCGAAAGCAATGGTGCAGGGCTTTAATTGGTGAAGATAGTGAACTAATGCTGAACGAGAAAACTTTTTACGGATAACTTGGTTATCAGAATAATCACGGCCTATCACGTGAAAAGATGATTTGCCTAAATCGATACCAAGAACTTTAATTGTAGACATGATGGTTCGCCTCTTTGTTTGCCAAACTCTAAGACTAGCTTAGAGGTGAGGCGGACCATCTAATTAAACCGAAGCCTACAGAGACTTCGGTTTTTAAAGCTTGCTAGCTAATCATCTTAGCTAGCGAGTCATGCTGTTAAGCTTTAGACTTTGTCGCTTTTTTTACAGCTGGTTTTTTAGCCACTTCTTTGGCTAATGCGTCAGCACTGTCTGGACCTTCGGTGTATGGGCGACCGTAGTAAGAATCAAGTAGAACTTGTTTAAGTTCGCTGATTAATGGGTAACGTGGGTTAGCACCAGTACATTGGTCGTCGAACGCGTCTACCGCTAGTTCGTCAACTTTAGCTAGGAAGTCAGCTTCGTTCACGCCTGCATCTTTAATAGATAGAGGAATGTTCAATGCTACTTTCAACTCTTCTAACCAAGTTAGTAGGGCATTTAGTTTCGCTTCGGTGTTACCTTCACGGAAACCTAAGTGCTCAGCTACTTCTGCGTAACGAGCGCGTGCTTTAGGACGGTCGTATTGAGAGAACGCAGTTTGTTTAGTTGGCGTATTAGTTGCGTTGTAACGAATCACGTTGGTTAGCAATAAAGCGTTAGCTAAACCGTGTGGTACGTGGAACTCAGCACCTAGTTTGTGAGCCATTGAGTGACAAACACCTAGGAAAGAGTTAGCAAATGCGATACCAGCGATGGTTGCAGCGTTGTGTACTTTTTCACGAGCGATTGGGTCAGCTTTACCATTCTCGTAAGAGCTTGGTAGGTACTCTTTTAGCATCTTAAGTGCTTGTAGAGCTTGACCGTCTGAGTATTCGTTAGCTAGTACAGAAACGTAAGCTTCCATAGCGTGAGTAACCGCATCGTAACCACCGAAGGCACATAGTGACTTAGGCATATCCATTACTAGGTTAGCGTCAACTACCGCCATGTTTGGAGTTAGTTCGTAATCCGCTAGTGGGTATTTTTGACCAGTCTTGTCGTCAGTTACCACCGCGAAAGGTGTTACTTCAGAACCGGTACCTGAAGTAGTAGTAATACATACTAGTTCAGCTTTTGAACCCATTTTAGGGAACTTGTAAATACGTTTACGGATGTCCATAAAGCGCATAGATAGGTCTGCGAAATCTGTTTCTGGGTGCTCGTACATTACCCACATGATTTTCGCTGCATCCATTGGTGAACCACCACCAACAGCTAGAATTACGTCTGGTTGGTAGCTGTGACACGCTGCTGCGCCTTTTTCTACGATAGAAAGTGTTGGGTCAGCTGCAACATCATGGAATACTTCTACTTCCATACCTTTATCTTTAAGGATGGCGCGTAGGTCATCGATGTAACCGTTATTGAACAAGAAGCTGTCGGTAACGATCATCGCGCGTTTCTTGCCATCTAAGTCGTCCATTGCTACAGGAAGTGAGCCACGACGGAAGTAGATAGATTTTGGTAGTTTATGCCACAACATATTTTCAGCTCGCTTAGCAACAATTTTCTTATTGATTAGGTGCTTAGGACCTACGTTTTCAGAAATCGCGTTACCACCCCAAGAACCACAACCTAGAGTTAATGAAGGTGCTAATTCGAAGTTGTAAAGGTCACCAATACCACCGTGTGAAGAAGGCGTATTAATAAGAATACGCGCAGTCTTCATTTTGTCACCGAAGTAAGCAATGCGATCTGCATTTGCGTCTTGGTCGGTGTAAAGTACAGATGTGTGACCAACACCACCGATATCTAAAACGATACCCGCTTGACGAACAGCGTCTTCAAAGTCTTTAGCTTTGTATACACCTAGGGTTGGAGATAGTTTCTCGTGAGAGAACTCATCATCGTAAGAGGCTTCTAGGCCTTCACCGATAAGGATCTTAGTGGCTTTAGGAACCGTTACGCCTGCAAGCTCAGCAATTTTGTATGCTGGTTGACCAACGATTTTCGCGTTAAGCGCGCCGTCAATCATCAGTACTTTACGTACTTTGTCTGCGTCTGCTTTGCTTAGTACAGCTGCGCCGTATTTAGCAAAGCGAGCGATAACTTCATCGTACTTAGACTCAACGATAATGGCAGCTTGCTCAGAAGCACAGATAACGCCGTTATCGAAAGTTTTAGACATTAGAATTGAAGAAACAGCACGTTTAACGTCAGCAGTTTCGTCAATAACTACAGGTGTGTTACCCGCACCTACACCAATTGCAGGCTTACCTGAAGAGTAAGCAGCTTTAACCATGCCTGGACCACCAGTTGCAAGGATAAGAGCGATATCGTCGTGCTTCATTAGTGCGTTTGAAAGCTCTACAGAAGGTTGGTCAATCCAGCCAATGATGTCTTTTGGCGCACCGGCAGCTACTGCTGCATCTAGTACTAATTTAGCTGCGAAGTTAGTCGCGTTTTTAGCACGTGGGTGTGGAGAGAAAATACAACCGTTGCGTGTTTTAAGGCTGATAAGCGCTTTAAAGATAGCAGTAGAGGTTGGGTTGGTGGTGGGTACGATGGCACAAACGATACCTACTGGTTCAGCGATAGTAATAGTACCGCCTTCGTCGTTGCGCTCGATAACGCCACAAGTCAAAGTATCTTTATATTTGTTGTAAATGAACTCAGAAGCGAAGTGGTTTTTGATCACTTTGTCTTCCATAATGCCCATGCCAGACTCTTCAGCGGCCATGCGAGCTAGTTCAATACGTGCTGTAGAAGCAGCGAGTGACGCAGCGCGGAAAATTTTGTCCACTTGCTCTTGGCTGTAAGAAGCGAATTCAGCTTGCGCTGCTTTCACTCGTGCAACCATTGCGTTTAACTCATCAATATTACCTACAGGCATCCTGTTCTCCTCATTTAAACTAAAACTAATTAGTAAACCTACACTGAATGTTTAACCGCCAAAGTATAGTCTGTAATTTACCGTGCGATTGGTTTAGTAATTAACTTTCGCTGGCAATTATAGGTAGCCCTTTGGAGGTACAGCTTGATCCAGATCATGTGTTGCTAAGTTACAAATGTAAATAAATCACTAGAAAATATTACAACTATTTCTGTTATTTATGGCATCTCAGCAAAAAATGTAAATTATTTACTGAAAGTCTATATTTGATTGTTAAGTCAATAGTGACTAGGTTGTATGTAATGTGACTATTCTGTTTGATTAAAATTTCACATCCTAGCTTAACTCAGTGAATTAATAATAAAAACCCGCTATTCAACAAGAATTATTGAGAGTGAGACTAGATAAATTGCAACGGATTATTTGTTGTTTTTTTGATTAGGGTGTAGCATCTTGCGTTGAAGTGTGTTTTTTTAGAATAATGTACTGATTTAATATTCATGTAAAGTGAATGGAAATTTCGTTGTTGTTTTTCTCGCAACACGTAAATATGGAGATGATAATGAAAACTGCTAAATCTTTAGCTGTCTGCCTGATTAGTGCTGCTGTACTAAGCTCATTCGCTACTAATTCGTTTGCTGCCGACGTGCCTGCGGGGGTAAAACTTGCCGCTGTTCAGGAGTTAGTTCGCGGTAATGGCGCAGAACCCGCCTCTTTAGACCCCCATAAAACTGAAGGTGTGCCAGAGTCAAATATAATTCGTGAACTACTGGAAGGCCTAGTCAACCAAGATGGCGATGGCAATTTGGTACCTGGTGTTGCAGAGTCATGGGAAACTAAAGACAACAAGACTTTTGTTTTTCACCTACGCAAAAATGCCAAGTGGTCAAACGGTGACCCTGTGACAGCCCACGATTTTGAATATAGCTTTAAACGCGCGGTTGACCCTAAAACTGCAGCTCCCTATTCGTGGTTCTTAGAAATGACCACCATGGTTAACGCCGCAGACATTATTGACGGAAAAAAACCAGCCTCAGAACTAGCGGTAACAGCGCTAGATGACTACACCCTCGAGATTAAATTAGAACAAGCGCTGCCTTATTTCGTGGCGATGACTTCACATACCACTTTAAAACCAGTGCACCGCGCCACTGTAGAAGAGTTTGGTGATAAGTGGACACTACCAGAGCACTTTGTCGGTAATGGCGCGTATAAAGTAGCCGAGTGGGTGGTGAACGAAAAAATTGTGATGGAACGTAACGAGCACTACTGGGATAACGCGCACACCGTTATTAACAAAGTAACTTACCTGCCCATCGAAAACCAAGTGACCGATATGAACCGTTTCTTGGCGGGCGAAATTGACATGACTTACGAAATGGCCAATGAGCACTTCAAGCGTATGCAAAAAGAGCAGCCTGAGTCGTTGAAAGTAACCCCGTACTTATGTTCTTACTACTACGGTTTTAACAATAAAAAAGCGCCATTTGATGATGTTCGAGTGCGCAAAGCATTGTCTTACGCGATTGATCGTGATGCTGTGGCTAAGTACATCGTAGGTAAAGGTGAGCTACCCGCTTATAACTTCGCTCATCAGAAAGTCGCGGGCTTGCACTTCGATACCCCTGAATACGCAACCTGGACGCAGAAAGAGCGCAACGCCAAAGCGGCAGAGTTGCTCGCTGAAGTGGGTTACGGCAAAGACAAGCCTTTAGAATTCACTTTGCTTTACAATACCAGTGAAAACCACAAGAAAATCGCTATTGCGGTGGCATCAATGTGGAAAAAAACCTTGGGGGTTAAAGTTAACTTAGAAAACCAAGAGTGGAAAACCTTCCTCGATAATCGCCGTAATGGCAATTACGACGTGACTCGCGCCGGTTGGTGTGGTGATTACAATGAAGCGTCTACCTTCTTATCGTTGATGCAAAGCAATAATGGCAATAACGACCAATTCTACAATAGTCCAAAATACGATGGCTTCATGAATGCAGCGATGGCTGCGGTGGATGACGCTGTTCGTGCTGACAACTATCGTCAAGCCGAAGCGCAGCTCGCTCAAGACATGCCGTTGGCCCCGATTTATCACTACGTAAATGCGCGTTTGGTTAAACCTACCGTAGGTGGTTACCCAATGAACAACGCCGAAGATAAAATTTACTCTAAAGACCTTTACATCATCGCTGAATAGTTGATGGGTATTTGATAGGGCACCTTGCATGCAGGGTGCCTTATTTTGTTGTTGCTAAAATGTTTGCGTAACAACAATACAAAAGCTGGAAAATCGTATGATTAAGTTCATCTTAAAACGAATGTTAGAAGCCATACCAACGTTGTTGGTATTGATTACTATCACCTTTTTCATGATGCGTTTTGCCCCGGGAAGCCCTTTCTCAGGTGAGCGCTCACTACCGCCTGAAGTACTGGCTAATATTGAAGCCAAGTACGGTTTAGATAAGCCAGTCTTAGAGCAGTATTTCTCTTACTTGGGCAACTTGGTTCAAGGCGATCTAGGACCATCATTTAAATATAAAGATTACAGTGTGAATGAGTTGGTTGCTCAGGCCTTGCCGGTGTCTGCCAAAATTGGCTCGATCGCTTTCATCTTTACCATATTAATGGGGGTGTCGGTGGGGACATTGGCAGCCTTAAAACAAAATACTTGGATGGATTTTACCATTATGTCCACGGCCATGGCCGGGGTGGTGATGCCTTCCTTTGTGCTCGCGCCGACCTTGGTATTCATTTTTGCGATTAAGTTGCAATGGCTGCCAGCGGGCGGCTGGAACGGTGGGCATTGGCAATACATCATTTTGCCCATGTTGGGTATGTCGTTGTTATATGTTGCCTCGTTTGCGCGGATTATGCGTGGCAGCATGATTGAAGTGCTTAGCTCTAACTTTATTCGCACCGCCAAAGCCAAAGGTCTTCCTTACCGCTATATCATTCTGCGCCATGCTTTACGTCCGGCCTTGTTGCCCGTGGTGTCGTATATGGGGCCAGCCTTTGTGGGCATTATTACCGGTTCGGTGGTGATTGAAACCATTTTTGGCTTACCTGGTTTTGGTAAGTTGTTTGTTAATGGTGCGCTTAACCGAGATTATTCTTTAGTACTGGGATTAACTATTTTGATCGGTACTTTCACTATTGTATTTAACGCGATCGTCGACATTCTCTATGCCTTCATCGATCCGAAAATCCGCTACTAGGAGGCTGCTATGTTAGATAATAAACAGAACAGCGAAGCCATTAGTGAGTTCGCTGATAAGTTAGAGATTGAAGGCCGTAGCTTGTGGCAGGACGCGCGCATGCGCTTTATGCGTAACCGTGCCGCGATGGTGAGCTTGGGCATTTTATTGCTCATTACCCTGTTAGTGGTTTTTGGTTCTCACTTAAGCGAATTTGCTTTTGACGATACTGACTGGGGTGCCATGCATCAGGGGCCTTCGATAGAAAGTGGCCACTACTTTGGTACTGACTCGCTAGGTCGCGATATGTTTGTTCGTACCTTATTAGGTGGGCAAATCTCGCTGATGGTCGGGGTGATGGGCGCTTTTGTAGCAGTACTAATTGGTACGCTTTACGGTGCAACCTCCGGATTTTTAGGCGGAACTGTTGACCGAGTGATGATGCGTTTGCTGGAAATTCTTTACGGCATTCCCTTCATGTTTTTCGTGATTTTGTTGGTCACTTTCTTTGGCCGCAATATTTTCTTGGTATTTGTTGCGATTGGTGCGGTGTCATGGTTAGACATGGCGCGGATAGTTCGTGGTCAAACCTTGAGTTTGAAAAACAAAGAGTTTATTGAAGCGGCCGAAGTGTGTGGGGTATCTAAGTGGAAGATTATTACTCGCCACATCGTGCCTAATGTACTGGGTATTGTGGCGGTTTATGCCACCTTGTTGATACCGCAAATGATCCTCACCGAATCGTTTTTGAGCTTCTTAGGTTTGGGGGTACAAGAACCCATGACCTCTTGGGGCGCCTTACTACAAGACGGTTCGCAAACTATGGAAATCGCTATTTGGCAGTTGCTTTATCCTGCGGCCTTCATGGTGGTGACCTTGTTTAGTTTTAACTATGTGGGCGACGGTTTACGTGATGCCTTAGATCCCAAAGATCGCTAGGCCAGGGGAAGAGTAATGAGTTTATTGAATGTTAAAGACCTTCGAGTGGAGTTTTCTACCCCAGAAGGCAGCGTTACCGCAGTCAATGATTTAACCTTCTCTCTGGAGGCAGGACAAACCCTCGGCATTGTAGGGGAGTCTGGCTCGGGTAAAAGCCAAACCGCCTTTGCCTTAATGGGCTTATTGGCTAAAAACGGCACCATTAGTGGTGAAGCCTTGTTTAATGGCCAGCAGGTGTTAAACCTACCAGAGCAGCAACTCAATGCGATTCGCGCTGAAAAAATTGCGATGATTTTTCAGGACCCGATGACCTCACTCAACCCCTATATGAAAGTAGGGGAGCAGCTTAAAGAGGTATTGCGTCTGCACAAAGGCATGAGCAATCAGCAAGCTCATGTTGAGGCGGTAAAAATGCTGGATGCGGTGAAGATGCCTGAGGCCGAAAAGCGCATGGCGATGTACCCTCACGAATTTTCTGGTGGCATGCGCCAACGGGTGATGATTGCTATGGCGCTTTTGTGTCGCCCACAATTGTTGATTGCCGACGAACCTACCACCGCTTTAGATGTGACGGTTCAAGCTCAGATCATGGAGTTATTAAACGAACTAAAACGCGAATTTAATACTGCCATTATTATGATTACCCACGACTTAGGTGTGGTAGCGGGCTTATGTGACAAGGTATTAGTGATGTATGCCGGGCGTACCATGGAATACGGCACCGCCAAAGAAGTGTTTTATCAACCTAGCCACCCCTATACCGAGGGCTTGTTAAAAGCGATTCCTCGTTTAGATACTGAAGGTGAAATCTTACCGACTATTCCGGGTAATCCACCTAACTTATTGAAGCTTCCTCAGGGTTGTCCTTTCCAAGACCGCTGCCACCGCGTTAGTGAGCGTTGCCGCCAAGAAACGCCAGCGCTTACTCAGTTTGCTGGACAAAGGCAACGGGCTTGCCATGACAATTTCCATTTAGAAGGAGGCTTATAAGATGAGTGATAAAGCCTTATTGCTAGACGTGGTGGACTTAAAGGTTCATTTTAAAATAAAAAATGCCAAGGCCTTACCCTGGACTCCTCCCGCCACGCTAAAGGCGGTCGATGGTGTATCTCTGAAATTATATCAAGGGGAAACCCTTGGTGTAGTGGGCGAGTCAGGTTGTGGTAAATCTACCTTTGCTCGAGCGGTGATTGGTTTGGTGCCAGCCGAGGCCGGAAAGGTAGTATGGTTAGGTCAGGATCTTACCGAATTAGACCAAAAGCAGTTGCGTGAAAAGCGCAAAGAAATTCAAATGATTTTCCAAGATCCTTTGGCGTCGCTGAACCCGCGAATGACCATTGGCGACATCATCGCGGAACCATTGCGCACCTTTTACCCCAAGCTAAGCAAAGTTGAAGTGAAGCAAAAGGTACAAAAAATGATGATGCGAGTGGGCTTATTGCCCAACGTGATCAACCGTTATCCGCATGAGTTTTCTGGTGGTCAGTGTCAACGTATCGGGATTGCCCGAGCATTGATTCTTGAGCCTAAGATGATCATCTGTGATGAGCCGGTATCGGCCTTAGATGTATCGATTCAGGCGCAGGTGGTTAACTTGCTTAAAGAGCTGCAAAAAGAAATGGGCTTGAGTTTAATTTTCATCGCTCATGACTTATCGGTGGTTAAGCATATTTCTGATCGGGTATTGGTGATGTATTTAGGTAACTCGGTGGAGCTGGGCACGGCCAAAGCCTTGTTTGACCAGCCAACCCATCCTTATACCAAGGCCTTGATGTCTGCAGTGCCAATTCCCGACCCGGATTTGGAACGCAATAAAACCATCGAACTATTGGAAGGGGATTTACCCTCGCCAATTAATCCACCTTCTGGTTGTGTATTCCGCACGCGCTGCCCAATCGCCACCGAACAGTGTGCTAAAACCAAGCCACAGTTGCTCGGTGATGAGCAGCATTCGGTGAGTTGTATTCATCGCAGTGTTGGCTAAGTCGCCCTCCCAACTATCAAAGCCAGCATTAATGCTGGCTTTTTTTTGAGTTTTTGCTGTGTGGCTAGCGTGCCATTGTTGAAACCACTGCATGACGGTAGGGCGGAACCTCACGGCTGCTTACCGCGACGATACTCAGTCTACCAACACTCTGGCGCGTTAACATTTAAGTAGCCTGTGACTAACTTATGTTTAAATTCTCTGATGTATATTAGTAACTTTTGGCCGCGTTATTGTGAGCTAGATTGGATTTGAAAAGCTTATCTATAAAAGCTTATTAAATTGTGAAATTACCAGCATAAAACAGGAGAATTCGGCGAGACACTAGGCTTAACAACCGCAATTAAAGGACTAATCCATGCTTTATCTTGAGTTCATTTTTCTGTTACTGATGCTCTACATCGGTTCTCGCTTTGGTGGGATCGGCCTAGGGGTGGTGTCCGGTATTGGTCTTTGTGTTGAAGTATTCATCTTTAAAATGCCCCCCACTTCGCCGCCGATTACCGTGATGTTAATTATTTTGGCCGTGGTGACTTGTGCTTCGATACTTGAGGCTGCCGGTGGCTTGAAATACATGCTTCAGGTTGCCGAGCGTATGCTACGCAAAAATCCTAAACGCGTCACGCTGATCGGCCCTTTGGTTACTTATACCATGACCTTCATGTTGGGCACCGGCCATGCGGTTTATTCCATCATGCCAATTATTGGTGACGTAGCGCTGAAAAATGGCATTCGTCCAGAGCGCCCCATGGCTGCGGCATCGGTGGCTTCGCAGGTGGGGATCACTGCCTCGCCCATTTCCGCCGCGGTGGTCTATTACCTTGCGCAAATTTCAGAAATTCGTCCCGATATTACCTTGTTATCGATTCTCATGGTGACGGTGCCCGCGACTTTATTTGGTACTTTATTGATGTCGCTTTATAGCATGCGTCGTGGTAAAGAGCTGGATGATGACCCGGAATACCAAGCCCGCTTGCAAGACCCGGTATCTCGCAGAAAAATCGAAAGCACCACCGCTACTTCCTTGGATGAAGTGTTACCCGCCAAAGCGCGTAATGCGGTATTGCTGTTTATTGGCGCGATTGTAAGTATTGTGATTATTGCCATGGTGCCGGAAATTCGCACTATTGCTGAAGGCGACAAACCGATTTCCATGGCCGTGATTATTCAAATGATGATGTTGGCCTTTGGCGGGATCATCTTACTGGCCACCAAAACCGAACCTCGGGCCGTACCTGAGGGCGTGGTATTTAAATCGGGCATGGTGGCGGCGATTGCCATTTTTGGTATTGCTTGGATGTCGGATACCTATTTTAAATATGCCATGCCGCAGTTTCGTAGTGGCATAGTTGAGATGGTAAATAACTATCCTTGGAGCTTTGCTTTTGCTTTGTTTATTGTGTCAGTGGTGGTGAATTCTCAGGCCGCTACGGCGCGGATGATGTTGCCTGTGGGCTTGGGCTTGGGTTTAGAACCCGCCTTATTGATTGGCCTTATGCCCGCGGTGTACGGCTACTTCTTTATTCCTAATTATCCTTCAGATATTGCCACGGTTAACTTTGATACCTCAGGCACCACTAAAATTGGTAAGTGGTATTTTAACCACTCCTTCATGTCGGTGGGTTTAATTGCAGTAATAGGCGGCTGCTGTATGGGTTATATTCTGGGGATAATCATTATCGGCTAAGGCTGTTCAACGCCAGTGTGATTTAAGGCCAGCAATACGCTGGCCTTGTTGTTTGTAGCGCCCTAGCTGTATCTGCAGTGAGTGGCATAAAGTGAACCTTTAGTTACGCTCTGGATGTTCTGTTTGTTGGTGTTGGTTTAGCTGAGCAAGCGGTGGCCTCTCCTTCACTTTGCAGTGCTTGAGTTAAGGTTTTTAGCGCCTATGGTGAAAAGGCTTGTTGTTGCAGCTGGAGTTCAGCAAGCCAGCTAAGGGGAGCTAAACGCTGGCAAACTGGCTGGTTCTTTTAATTTATTGATAACCTATCGCGGGGTTGGTTAAGGCTTAGTGGTATGTTGTTATTGAAAAAATATAGCAACACATGAATATATAAAGGTTACTTATGAAGATAAAAGAAAAACTACACAGTCAGAAAGTCTACATCTGTAATGACGATAGTTTGTATATCGAGCAGAGTAAATGTTTAGACATACTGTATGATTTTAATCACTCGCGCCCCTCTGAATATGAAAAACGTCAGCAGATCATGAAAGCCCTATTTGCTGAGGTGGGCGAGAAGTGCTACATCGAACCTCCGCTACATGCCAACTGGGGCATACATACTCACCTTGGCAATAATGTCTATGTCAATTTCAATTTAACTCTGGTAGACGATACACATATCTATATTGGTGACGATGTGATGATTGGTCCCAATGTGACGTTGGCTACGGCGGGGCATCCCATCGACCCAGAGCTAAGGAAAAAAAACGCTCAATTTAATATTCCGATAACGATTGGTAATAACGTATGGATTGGTGCTAATACAGTGGTTTTACCAGGGGTAACGATTGGTGATAATACGGTTATTGGAGCAGGCAGTGTCGTGACTAAAGACTTACCTAGCAATGTGGTGGCCTTGGGCAATCCCTGTCGAATACAGCGGGAAATTAACCAGCGTGACAAGGAATTTTATTTTAGAAATAAACGTTTTTGAGTCAATTTTACCCAAGTATCGGCGGGTTTTAGGGGCTAAATTTGGCTTGAAGACCTTGGTTTTATTTTAGCAGTTTATAAGTCTGCTTAGGTCTAGCCATCATTTGAGTTAAATATGAACTATTTTGAATATTCACCATAACTGGTTGGGTAATTCTTGGTGCTTTTGTCTAACAAATCCAATCAATTCAGACTCGTTGTGTGAGCTCTATAGCATCGTTAAATTGACAAATAACGTAATATTGACATGTTGAATTTTGCCGAGGAGGGCAAGGGGTAATGCCCAGAGTAGATGCGTTTTCCAAGCGCATATTAATTGACTGGCAAAGAAGCCAGACCAACTCAGCCAGTTTTAGTTTTTATCAGTGCGCAGAAGCTGAGCATTTAGTCGGCTGTGCCAGTGATTTTGCTCAGCAGCAAGGTGTCCCTCTCTACCATATTAATTTTAATGATTTGAGCGCTTACTCTCCCTATCGAGCATTTTTTGTTTTATTGGCTCACCAATTTTCGCTTTCTGATTACAGCGCGGAGGAATTGGCCATTTTGGCTAGCGACTTCGTTCCTCTGCAGAAAAACCTACAAGCCATGTTAGAGGGTAAGTCATACCAGCGCAGTGAATTAGTATTAGTAGACGACCTCTACTTCGAACAGCAAGCCATTAAGCAGGCCTTATTAAAATTAGTGGAATTGTTGTTTAACCAGCCGATGGTATTGGTGCTAACTAATTGGCAGTTTGCCTCGGTTTCTGCAATTAAAATGCTTAAAGCCTTGGTTGAAGATAATCTAGCGGTGCCTTTGTTAGTATTGGTAGCGGTGGATACTCAGCAGGCCTTAGTGAATCGCCAAGACGATGAAGCATGGGAAAGCTTTTTAGATTGGCTGGACGATACCACTTTGTTACATAAGGTGCCCCGTTGTCGCTCTGTGCCTAAGTTGGCTTGGCACTACCGCGACTGTGTGAGTTGTGCCGATACACTGGTGGCCGAAAACATTGCCTTTATGGCTTGGCCAGAGGCAGAACACGCCGCAAGGTTAATGCTTGAAAATAGTCATATCAATAAAGATTTGAAAGTGAGCCTGCAATTGTCTTTGGCTGAGGCTTTACTGTATCAAGGTAAGCTGAATGCGGCCTTGAGTGAGCTTGAGTTGCTGCAGGTTTTTCAAGCTACCTTAAATGATGTTTCAGCGAAGATCCGGCTATTAAATTTGTTTAGTTTCGTTTTGGTTCAACAGCAAAGTTTTGAAGAAGCGATGCAGTCCGCACAGGCGGCGCTAGAGCTTGCCGAGGAAGCCGGTGACGGGCATTTATTGGCGCAGTCTTTTTTCGCCAACTTTTACGCCCACGACAAATCTTCTACACCGCTACAGTTAGACGAGTTTGCTCATTTAGATCAGATTTTACAGCAATACCAAATGAACTGTTCGCGTGTATATGCGCTGCGTAATTACTATACCTATTTGCGTTTTTACGAAGAATTAGACGCTAGAACTGCCTTAGATTTTACCCAAAAGGCAATTAATCTTTCGCGTGCGATTGGCCATCGCCAAGGGATTGCCGCCAGTTATCATAGTAAGGGCATTATTTACTCTTATGTGAGCCGTTATCATGCCACCTTCCGCTGTTTTGGTATCAGTTCAAGGATCCGCGAAGAGTTGGGTGAAGCCAACGAGCGGCTGAGAATGTACAACGGCACTGGCTATTTTAATACCCTATTAGAAGAATACCCACAGGCTCAGCAACAATATTTGGCTGCCTATGAAATAGCCCGACATACTGGAGACTATTCTGAATTAGTGGTTACCTTGTATAACTTTGCCTGGTTGTATTTTTGTACTCGCGATTACCAACAGGTGTGCGACATACTTGAACAATTGGTGAGAATCTGCCGGATTAGGCAAATGACCCATTTTCCCTTTAGAAACCTTTACGACGTGTACAGCCTAAAGGGCTTTTGTCATAGTAAATTAGGTGAGCGGGCGAGGGCGCAGCAGTGTTGGGAGCGTATGCAAGGCCTGCCTTTTAATCCCTCTGCTACTGGTCAGTTTTTAAAAGCCTTACTGCAAGGCTCTCTGGCTGTTGCCGATGGCCAGCTGGCCGAGGCCGAAAGCATCTTTAAAGGTGCTCCGGCTTTGTTAGGGGAGGTGGTAGATATGGATAGCCGACTACTGCCGCAGTGTAATACCGAGTTGTTAGAGGTATATAGCCGCCGTAAAAAGTGGCAGGCCTGTGAAAGCTTGTTAGCTAATAGCTTACGTATCTGTGAAGCACTGCGTTTGCCGCGTTTTATTGAGATTTTTAAACAGATCCAAACCCTTATCGAACAACGTCGCCCATTTTACGCTAAAGACATCGAACCTTATCCCTTGCATGCGATCCAGCTTAATTTAAATGAGCTGGTTCGCAGCGCTAAGCAAGACATTCAATTACGCCAATTGCAGCAACGCCTGCGGGAAATGCAGCTAATCAGTCGCATGCAATCGTTGCCTGAGCGCTTTAACTCTACCCAAGAGCTAGCCGCAGAAAGCCTGAATTTAGTGTGTGCCAACTTTACTGTTCAAGTTGGTATGCTGCATCACTACACGGCTGATGGCTGGCAAGAATGGGCCAGTGTGGGAAAAACACTGCCTCAGCAGCAGATAGATGGCTACCTTGCCCATCTAAAAAGCAACCACAGTTTGTGGGTGGATAATACCTTTTGCTCTAAGGGAGAAGACGGTAAACGAGCCACCTATAATGCGGTGGTGAGCATTCCTATTTTTGTTGACGAACATCTTTATGGGGCTTTAACGCTATGCAGTTTTAACAGCAATCGCTATTTCGACCGCCAAGCGCAAGATACGCTTAATCTGATTTGCTCGCAGTTGGGTAGTCAGCTTCAGCAGTTGCAGCATCGTGAAAATTTATTGAAAATGTCGACGACTGACTCCTTAACCGGCTTGTTTAATCGTCAAGCTCTGTTGGCGCGCTTGGAGCAAGAGTTAGTTACCTATGAACAGCAAAGTGGTGGCTATCATTGCTCTTTGGCCTATATAGACTTAGACAACTTTAAAATTGTTAATGACCTGTTAGGACATGATGTTGGCGATAAAGTGCTGGAGCATTTTGCCGCGCTGCTGCAACAAACCATGCGTGCTGGCGACATTGTTGCGCGTTGGGGCGGCGATGAGTTTGTAGTGGTGTTCCCTAATACTAGTCATGGTCAAGCTAAAATTACCGCTGAACGTTTGCTAGAGCACTTGCAACAAAAGTATTTTTTCAAACCGGAATTACGGCGTTGGGCTGAAAAGCCTGAGTTGGTAGACAGCCTGCCAGATCTTAGCTGCTCCATCGGCATAACCGATTGTGGCGGTGTGGCCTATAGCGAACTCAACGAGGATTGGTTGTTAAAACAAGCCGATCGTGCGCTATACCGCGCCAAAGCCGAAGGAAAAGGTAGAGTAAGTGTGATGAGCCTAAGTAAAGAATGTGAGCTGGATGAGTAAAGTTAAACTTGGCTTGATTGTAACTTACTAAGATTTTGAAAATATTGGATTTATTTTATTTTTGTTGAAGTGAGTCGTAACAATACTGTGATTTATTTTGACCGTTTATTGCTGGGGGCTCACCGATGGCCGAGCAGATAATTTCCACCTTGCTCAAGCCAGTCTTTGGTCTTGATTCTCGCTTATCAATTAGCTGGAGCAGTTTAACTAAACCCTTAGGTGCACTTTTCACACTGAGTGTCCCATTGGCGACCTGAGTTAAGGTATGTTGCAAAAGAATCTCTAGATCAGCTGCTGTCTGTTGGTCATTTAATAGTTTGTTCATCATCATATCGCCTATTGTTTAGCAGGCACCGCTACCGGTTTGTTATCGGCATCTAGGGCTATGAATACCAAGTGGGCACTGGTGCAGGTTTCACCTACCTAGGTCTCTCGGTTATAAGGTGGCGCAATTACTCGAATCATCATCGAGTTGTGGCCGGTGTAAACGACTTGGCTAATAAACATTAAAATATCACCGATATGCATCGGCAGGTTAAACTGAACCGTTTCTAGCGAGGCAGTTACACAATGGTGGGCGTTGCTCGCATACCTTTTGGAGTTGATCCCGGCGATAGAATCCATGTGTTCCTAATCCGCCCTTGTTGATTAAGGTTTGCTCTTGAAATGAGCCACTGTTACCAGCTTATTGAGGTTTTCTGCTATTGGTAGGCATCACCAACAATACTCGGAGTGCATTAATTAGCCCTAACAATATTGAGTTAACTTGCCTTTATTGTCGCGTTGCAGGTCTTTTTATTAATAGATGATAATGCTTAATACCTACCGGGTTTATGCTTATTCCGCCGTGAATCGTTGGTTTTAGTGGTTTATATGGGGGTGTTTGATTTTTGTGACACTATATAGTGGATTTGGCTTTATGTGTGAATAATTATTGTGATATTTTGGGTGTGGGTGATGTATGTCGTTATCGAATATAGGGCGTAATAATTCGATTATGGGGAGGCTCATCAACAAGGGTTAGCGGTGCTAGCCGTGTTTAGTGCTTGCCTTGCTTCGCTGAATAAGGCGTTTAGCCTATCTTAATTTAATGGAGAAATAATGAAGCGTTTTAGGTTTTGTAGGGTAATGATTTCGCTAGTGATTTTACCTGCATTATCAAAGGCCAGTGAAACCATAGTATGGTACTCCTTAAATTTCTCTCCGGCATTTATTGTTGAAGGCCCATACCAAAATCAAGGCTATTTAGATCTTGTCCAGAAAGAAATAGTGAAGGCCTTACCTACTTACCATCATGTTTATAAACAGGGTAATTTCGCTAGAATTATCAAAGAAATGCAAACCGACGACAATGTATGTAGCGTTTCTTTGTTAAAAACCCCCGAGCGTGAACAGTTCATTGAGTATTCCATCGCTCATAGCTTAATTTTGGCCAATAGCTTAATCGTTAAAAAAGCCAGTGTTGAAAAACTAATCCCTTACCTTACTAGCAATAATGCGGTTGACCTTGATTCACTGTTAGGTTCAAGAACCTTTGTTTTAGGTCTAGCTAAAGGGCGAAAATATGGAGCAGAGTTAGACGCCATCCTAAATAAACATCGTGATAGCGGGCTTATCTATCAGCGAGCTTCAGGAGATCAGTCTAAGGGACTGATCAGAATGCTGCTTAGTGACAGAAGAGATATTGAAGGCATCTTAGGCTACCCTGAGGAAGCACAATATGTTTTAAAACAATCTCACTTTGATGACAAACAAGTGGTTTCTTATTTAGTTGAAGGGAGTCCGGCTTACATTTTAGGTTACATGGGCTGCTCTAAGAGTTCGTTAGGACAAACTGTGATAGGCCAAATGGAGTCTCTTATCAAAGAGAATAGGGCGGGTAAATTTGCTGCTTTTTACCAACAGTGGCAGGCGCAAGCTAACAAAAGTGCTCACCAACAATTGCTGCAACAGGTTTTTATCGACAAGCCTGACGAAAGTTATCAGTAAAGGCTTAGTTTGAGTTTTGCGTCATTCGCTAAGGCGCGGCTCTGTGACTTTTTTGTCGGGGGATTTTTAGCATCACAGATGGTTATTGTTCACTTGCCTTAATCTACACCACACCTGTTCACAACAATGCTTAAGACCTAATCAAAATGATTGCCTATGTTGTGGCTGCTTGTTAAGCTCTTATTTCTGAATGAGCAAGGATGAGCACAATGGAACTTAAGGACCTCACTCACGGACAGCGCAGCCGTTTGGCATTTATCGATTTTAGTTTGGAGTATTTTGGCGAAGTGAGTCGGGCTGATTTAATTAGCCGATTTCAAACTGGTTTGGCGGCAGCCACTCGCGATTTAGCTTCTTATAAGCAACTTGCGCCCAATAATGCCTTGTTAGATCATAAGGCGCGTCGTTATTTGCGGCGTGACCAGTTTACTCCCTTATTCTCGCATAACCCAGAAGCCATTCTTACCGGGCTTTCGCAAGGTTTTGGTGATGGTTTGTCATTTCCTATGGAGCCTAGCGAAAGCTGTTTTGATGCAGTGCGTTTAGTTCATCCTAAGGCCGAGTATATAGCGGCGATCATGCGGGCTATTCACCATCGGGTGGCGCTGCAATGTCGTTACGTGTCGATTTCTTCGGGTGAAAGCCAGCGCGAAATAGTGCCGCATAGCCTAGTGAATAATGGCCACCGTTGGCACGTACGTGCCTATGACCGTGAAAGCGCCAGTTTTCGTGACTTTGTGGTGACTCGTTTTACCGATATGCTTATTCTCGATCAGCCCATCAATACCTTGGAAGCACGCCAATATGACAAGCAATGGAATCATATTGTGGAGCTAAGTTTAATTGCCCATCCGGCTTTGGCTTATCCGCAAGCCATAGAGTTAGATTATGCCATGCAAGAAGGCCAATTGAAGTTAGAAGTGCGGGCTGCTTTGGCGGGTTATTTGTTGCGCCAATGGAATGTAGATTGTTCGCCCCAGCATCAACTTAATGGCGGAGAATATCAGCTGGCCTTGAGTAACGCTCAGGTACTAGAAGGAATACAAGGTTTAGCTATTGCGCCTGGTTGGCAGGGCGCGGCTTAAGCGTGTCGCCAGTTATTGGGGCGCAAATACTTTTACGCCAAAGTTGTTGCGACTTAGTTGCTGTAACAGCTGTCCCAATCGCCGTAGTTGGCGTCTCCGGCCAATACTTGTATGTCTACCTTTCCTAAACAGGCTTCAATAGTCGCTTGTGCTTGTTGTAGCACCTCGTCTAACTCGGCTTGCTCAGTTAAGTAGTTAATTGCAACATGGTATTGCTGATTGAAGTAGGCGATAAACAGCTCCCATGATTGTTGTTGCTGGCTATTCGCTAGTGCGGCATCCAGTTCATCAAACTTTTCTATATCGGCGGTAAAGCGCAGTTCAGCGCAGCTTTGTGCATAAGGGCCAATTGCCATTTTTTTTAAATGGCGAGCTTTATGATGGCGCTTTACTTCGGGTTTTGCCATGTCGGGAACGCTAATAATTTGCATCGATTCACCTAGTTATTTTTCAGAATAGGGCAGTCGGAAAAGCGCTGCTCAAGTAAGTTGGCGAGCTTATGCCAGCTTAAGCGAAGGCGCAAGAGAAACTGGAGTCACTAGCTTCAGGCGCTGAAATATTAAGCTGTATAGTATTGGTTACAGCGCCTTTACGCCTATTCACCCAGCTTGGGGAAAATTGCGATAAGATAAGTAGGTACTAGCAAAAGTAGCCTTTGTCAGTTTTAGTTGCTAGTGCTGATCGACTTAACTGTAGCTAAGCGGAACCCAGAGCTCACTTCCCTTCTGGGTTTCGCTTTCTTTAGCATAGAGTTGTCGTGTTTTTGCTTCATAGTTTGAATTAAGCATTCACGTTCTCGCGTGATTCCAACCTAAGGCCGAGGCCTTAGGTTTTTTTTCGTCTAGCCTAATCTTGTTGGTCAAACTGCTTAATTAATACTGAGGTGTCGGCGCGAGAATAGCCGCGTTGTTGCAATTTTGCGTATTGCTCATCTACTTGTTTGGCTAGTGGTAAGGCTACACCTAGCTTGTCGGCTTCATTAAAACAAATCGCCAAATCTTTTCTCATCCAATCAATGGCGAAGCCAAAATCAAACTGGTTATTGGCCATGGTTTTGGCGCGGTTATTTAGCTGCCAGCTTCCTGCCGCACCGTGTTGCAGTACTTCAATGACTTTGTCGATGTCTAAGTTAGCCGCTTTAGCCAGACTAATACCTTCTGATAAGCCTTGTAATATGCCGGCAATGCATAGTTGGTTTACCATTTTACAGCTTTGCCCATAACCCACGGGGCCAAGCAAGTTAATGGCTTTGCCATAACATTGCAAAATCGGCTCTACTTTATCCAAGTCACTTTGCTCTCCGCCTACCATTATGGTTAAGCAGCCATTGACAGCACCGGCTTCACCTCCTGAAACCGGGGCGTCTAAGAAAGCCAATTTAGCTTGCTGCGCTGCAGCGGCTAGCTCGGTTGCTACCCCAGCCGAGGCAGTGGTATGGTCAACTAAAATACTGCCTGCTTTGGCGCCGGTAATAATGCCGTTGTCTCCTAGATAAACTTGTTTTAAGTCTTGATCGTTGCCCACACAACTCAGTATCACTTGAGCCTGAGCTGCCGCTTCTGCTGGTGTGGCAGCGCTGCTCCCGGCATATTGCTGCAACCAGCGGTCGGCTACGGCTTGGGTACGGTTATATACCACCACTTGGTAACCCTGTTGGCTTAAGTGTCCCGCCATTGGAAAGCCCATGGTGCCTAAGCCTATGAATGCGACCACCGGAGATGTTGAAGCCATGCTGAATGTCCTTGTTATTTTGAGACGGCAATCTTGCCTGATTAGTTTTTTGATAGTTGCACCTAACTGGCTCTATTTCAACACCTTGACCTAATCCTCCACGGTTTTTCGAGTACCGTTCATCGATATGCCTTTTGCTTACGTATTTATGCACAGTGGTTTACCCAATAACTGAACAGCATGGAAACAAGCTCTAAATGAATATCTTTGTATTAGATGAAAATATTGAACGTTGCGCCCACTATCACTGTGATCAACATGTGGTAAAGATGATCCTAGAGAGCGTACAAATGCTATGCACTGCGCTGAACAAAAAGGGTTTTGTTACCCCTTACAAATCTACGCACTTAAAGCATCCTTGTGTGCTGTGGGTAGAGCAGTCCTATGATAATTTTTTATGGTTGCAGCAATTGTGTGTGGCGCTAAATCAGGAATACCGTTACCGCTATGCCAAGCCGAGCGACCATAAGTCGATGGCGGTATTAGCGCAATTGGCGGGCATGCAGTATCCGGCGCTTGGCTTAACTGAATTTGCCCAAGCCATGCCCGAACAATACAAACAGCCTGGGCAGGCGGTACAGGCCTATCGTGATTTTTACCGAGGCGAGAAAATGGCCTTTGCTCGTTGGACTAAACGGCCCATGCCCGAGTGGCTGTAAGCGCTAAACTCGAGCGTTGTTATGCTTACTTACTGGTGTGGCCGTGGGCGACTCGGTATTCTCCACCCCAGGCGCAGAGTAGATCTAAGGCTGGGTTTAAGCGCTCGGCCAGTTCGGTCGGAGTGTACTCCACTCTGGGAGGAACTTCGGCGTAGACGGTGCGCTCAATCAACTTGTCTTTTTCTAAATCACGCAGTTGTTGGGTGAGGGTTTTTTGGGTGATTTTGGGGATCAAGCGTTTTAACTCACCAAAACGCAGGGTTTTACCGCGCAGCTGATACAAGATAATCACCTTCCATTTACCCCCAATCACTTCAATGGCGGTGGAGACAGGGCAGTCTTGATTAATCGGTTTAGTAGAAAATTCACAATTATTTTCTAGGCTTGAAGCCGCTAAATTCGCCATTAGGCACCTCTGGGAAACTAAATATCTCGATAGTGCCGTACTTGTAGTTAGGCAGCTGCATACTTATAGTTTACAAAAGATACTATGTTTCATTTGGATACAAAAGTTAAATTTCAATCATGCTGGCTTTTATCGGCGCCTCGGTACTATTTGAGTGATGTGGTGAAGTGCTGCTGTTTGATTGAGCTCATTTAATTTTTTACTACTTAATAGAGCGATTAAGCCGCTTGGGCTGAGTCGTGATAAATCAAGAGGGGATAAATACATGTCGTTAGCTAACTTGTTTTCGCCGATCAACTTAGGTGATATTGCTTTACAACATCGAGTGGTAATGGCGCCTTTAACGCGCTCTCGTGCGGCCCAACCCGGCGACATTCCGCAGGACTTAAACGTAGAATATTATCAGCAGCGTGCCAGTGCGGGTTTGATTATTACCGAAGCGACCCAAATTTCTCCCCAAGCTAAGGGCTATGCCTATACGCCGGGCATTTACAGCGAACAGCAGTTAGCTGGCTGGAAAGCGGTTACTGAGGCGGTGCATGCCAAAGGCGGTAAAATAGTGGCGCAGCTGTGGCATGTTGGACGTATTTCTCATCGTGAAGTACAACAAAACGGTGAATTGCCAGTAGCTCCTTCGGCCATCGCTCCCGAAGGGCAAGCCTTTACCGAGAAAGGCTTTTTAGACTTTGAAACGCCGCGAGCTTTAACTATCGAAGAAATCCCACAAGTTGTTGAGCAATACCGCCAAGCGGCCAAAAATGCCAAATTGGCGGGGTTTGATGGGGTAGAAGTGCATGCTGCCAACGGTTACTTGCTCGACCAATTTTTAAAAGATGGTAGCAACCAGCGTGACGATAGCTACGGTGGCTCCATTGAAAATCGCGCCCGTTTAACCCTAGAAGTGACCGCCGCCGTAGCTGAAGAGTTAGGTAGCGGCCGAGTAGGGATCCGCATTTCGCCTACCGGCACCTTTAACTCCATGTCGGAGAGTAATCCTCAAGCATTATTCAATTACTTGGCCGATAAGTTGAGCGAAATGAACTTGGCTTACCTTCACGTAGTGGAAAACTTTGGTGGTGCTCCAGCCCGCGAAGATTTTAGTTTTGCCGAGCTTCGTCGTCATTATAAAGGCGTTTACATGGCGAACGGTGGTTATAGTGCAGCAACAGCCGAGCAGGCTATCGCCGAAGGTAAAGCCGACGTGGTGTCATTTGGTTCGGCCTTTATCGCCAACCCAGATTTACCTGAACGCTTTAAACAAGGGGCGGCTTTAAACGAGCTTGATCAGAATACCCTGTATGGCGGTGGTGCACAGGGTTATACCGACTATCCCAGTTTGGCTGCCGAATAAAGTTAAGTTTTATCTTTTTACCTCAGATGTAAAAAGGTAAGTGTGCCTATCACATTCCCTGTGATGTTTGGCCTCGCATGCGAGGCCTTTTTTATGCCTAATAGCGGCTTAATGCCTTAAATCAAGCCCTTTCTATAAGCCTTAATGCTGCTGGCTGTTCGCTGTTACTGAATAGACTGATAAGCCTGTTTAAAGCCATTTAATATCACAGGGAAGGCATTTTGCTGCTGGCTGTTTTTAAGTATATAAGCCACCGACATGAGTTTACGGTTCTGTAAATCGTCGATCAGCTGTTGGTCTGCCACTATGTTCACTTCACAGACTTTACCGTCACAGTTGGTAATCGGTAAATGCAGCGCGGCTTGTTGGTCAAATTTTAGGCCTAGGCCCATTTTGGGGTCGGCTTGCGGGGTGATTCTTATTTTTAAAATTGGCTGGCTAGGGTGATTAAAAAAGCTCACTCCAGCCACGACATCGGCGGCATCGCCTTGTTGCTTCATCACCATTTGTGAAATCACACAAGGTTTTCCATTGGGACACTTTACTGTCCAAGCTTGGTAATCTTGGGCCCAGCTGGAAAAACAAAACAATAGTGAGCTGAGCGACAGTAGTATTTTTTTCATGGCTTTTCCGTAGCAAACTTAGCTAACAACGAGGGAGCTTGCGCTCCCTTATATTAGGGTATCCGGCCTTAGGCTGGCAATAGGCCTAGGGCTAGGCTTTTTTGACGCTTGCGCGAGGCAAACACTAAGCCTAAGGCTATCAATACCATCAGCCAAGTACTCGGTTCTGGTACTTGAGGGTTGGGGCCGGGGACAAACTCAACAATGGGAATTTGTCGCAGCGAAACCTCTCCACTGTCAACGAAGCTCAGCCCAGTAACAAAGACACTGGTGTCGGTGGGATCCACTTCGTTGCTGGTTTCAATGCCGGTGACGCGGAATCTGTCTACACCGTCGATGCCAAAGTCATAGCTAATGCCTGCGGCGATTTCGGCTACTTGCACCCAATTTAGGCCGTCCCATAACCAAATGAAGAACATGTCATCATCAAAGCCAACTGGTAGCGTGACGGTGCGAATGTTGGGACCTTGGTCAACAATGTAGTCGTAACCTACCGCTACATCGGGGTCGATGAAGATGGTTTCGTTAAGGTCTACGTTGAACTCAAAGGCCCAGCCGCCTTCTACCACGACCGGCATCAGTGGGTTTTCTGGGGTCGCGCCAGGTAAGGCGCCTTCACGAATGGCGAAACGCCAAACGCCATCTTCACCGGTATTAGAGCTGGAAACCAGATTTAACACCTCTTCACTGAAAGAGCCTGGAAGAGCGAAGTAGTTTTCACCGTCACCAGCATCATAGCCCGCTTGGGCAGGGGTGCCGCCTAAGCCGTTAACGCCATCGGAAGCATCACCGGTGGTCCACTCCAATTTGTCGTAACGAAACTCCACGTCAAAGTTGCCTGCACCGGTGTCGGAGCGATCGATTAGCACTGCTTGAAAGGTATTAGATTTACTATTGTCTTCATCGTAAAACCCAACGTTGTTCCAAGTTACTGCAACTACGCCTTCAGAGGGGCTTCCCACGTAGACTTCACCACAGTCGGCGCAGGAGGTATCTACATCTGCCCAGTAAGGAGCAATAATAGGTTGGTCTGTCACCGGGAAGGCGGTCGGTGTGTATTCATCTAATGCGGATTCAAAGGTGAGGTTGCCGTTGTTGTTAATAAAGAATTGATTATAGCTATTACCAAAATAGTTAATCTCGAAGGGGAGATCGAGTTGATTGGTGGAGCCATCATCGTTGCGTGGCATCGCAAGCTCGCCATAGCCAGCATCACCACCAAAACCACTGAGCATCACGCTCGCCTGAACAGTGGCACTAGCACAGAGCAAACCTGCTGTGGTTAATAAAGCCAAAGTTGTTTTTTGCACGGTTCTATTCCTTAAGTTTTGTGACAAAAAGTTTAGTTAAGTCAGTCTGTTATACCTAGTTATTATGTGGGCCGTATAAGCATGAACTGGGCCTACAAAGTAAATTTTTGAGTTATCAGTTAGTTATAAATTTGGAACTCGCCTAAATAAACTAGATTGTAAAAATACCTGACACACCCTGCTTGTTTTTTAGTTAGTTTTTGTAAGCTTAATGATAATCTTTTTTATTTTTATCAATTGCTTGGATGGGTTAGCGCTAAGCTGGAGCGCTTGGTTAGCAATGAGTGTTGGCTTGAACTTGAAGCTATGAATAGAGGTTTGCGGTAATTCAGTTTGAGAGAGTGAGGTGTAAGGTTTGCGCCCTTGCATTCGCCTCGGTTTGAGTAGGCGAGTTGCGGGCAACTCGCTCTGGGCATCAGTACGTTAAAACTCAAGTAAAATGCTTTGGTTTAAATCCTGCTCTATGCAGTTGGCTTCTTCGCCAGCCCTGTCCACAATCAGAAAGTCACTGCTGGCTTCTAGGCTAATCAAGGGATGATGCCATACGCCAGAGTGGTAGTTCACCCCTTGCTGGCCAGTGGCCAAAAAGGCTTGTATTTGCTGTGGTTGCAGTTCGCCCTTGGGGGCTACCACTACCACATAAGGATGCCCAGACAGCGGCATAAACAGTTGGCTGCCATAGGGATGATGCTCCATCATTGTAATTTCTAGCGGCAAAGTAAAAGCTTGGCCGCGAAAGATAGACACAATCGGCTTGGCATTACTGCCACTAAACTGTAACGCGGCCAAATCATGGAAACGGGTAGTGGTACCGTTGTTAATGGGAAAATGCGTAGCACCTTCTGTTTCCACAACGTCGCCAAAGGGCTTGAATGCCTCACGAGTCAGCGGCTGTAATGCAAGTTTCATCATAGTGGGTACTTCCTATTGGTCTACTTTACCCCATAGGCGAACGCGACTAAGTCCACCGTCTGGGAAAATATTGATACGAATATGGCTGATCTTGCCCAGAGAATTTAACTGTGCAAAGTGGTGGTTATTATCGGCACTTAAGGACTGTGGTGGCAATAGTTCTTCCCAGAACATGCTTTGGCTGATTAGGCTTAGGTCATTGGGGTCGCTAATGTAAGCCGCTTGAATCGACATTTTATCGGGGTAGTTACCTTTAAAGTAGCTGGTAGCAACATCTACGCTGTCAACGCTGCCGGGTTGGCCTAGGGCAATAATACACCAGTCGTTACCGGGTTCACGGCGGCGGCGGGTTTCCCAACCATCACCCATGTTTACACCATCGCCAGGGGCCAGTAAGTTGGCAGGGGTGCCGTAGTGGGAGTCGTTATGCGCAACGGCTCGGCCGCCATTGACTAAGGCAATTAAGTCAATGGTTTCGTCACCATGGTGGCTGGCTTTAGGTAAACCAAAAATGCGCAAACGGGCAATCCCGCCGTCGGGGAACATATTCACTTTTACGTGGCTAATTACTTGCTCGCTGCTTGCTTCAAAGAAGTGGCTGTTATCGGCAGACAAGGCGCTAGCAGGCAATAGCGTTTGCCATTGTGCGTCGTCAGCTGGTAACTCTTGTTCGCAATAACACACTTCAATGCTTACCGCGGGCGCAAAGTTGCCGGTGAAAAAGCTGGTATCCACTTGCAGCCCTTTTACTGTGCCCGGTACACCGAGTTTTACAATGCTCCAATCGTGTCCGCCATTACGGCGACGGCGGCTTTCCCAGCCATCCATCCATTTGCCGTTATCGTCGTAGCGGTCGGGATAAAACTCGGCAGGCAGGTGGTTTAGCATGCGGTCGGCTTTAGCAAAAAAGTCATCACTAACGGCGACCACTTTACTGCCAATGCGGTGATCGGCAAGGTTGGTAAATTGTTTGGTAAATGCAGGGGCATTTTCACTTATCGGGGCAATGATTACTTGGCTCATAATTATCCTTAATTTCGTTGTGCTAGCTGCTGCTGTGAGCTAGCTTTGTTTCGTTTGATTCATGATAACTAAAAATGAATCAATTGTTTCATTTTCGGGTGCAATATCTTTATTGCTGGGTATTTCTTTAGCGCTTAACTAACCTTGTTGTTCCAGTTCGGCAAGGGCCTGATAGTTATTACTCACCTGATTGCTATGTTGCTGCGCCGCTTCTGCTAGATAGTCGTATACCTGATTGCTTAGATGAGCCAGTAGGCTCATTGGCGCGGCATAGCTGTCTAGGGCTGAGTGGTTACTCATGGGGCAAACAATCAATTGGTTAACTTGAGAGGCGTAACGTTGGCCGCTTTGGTCGGTAATCAGTAAACATTTTAGGCCTTGCAGTTGCTTTATTAAGGCCGAAAATACACTGGGGCGACGGCGAATCCCGATTACGATGACTAAGTCATCGGCTGTGATTTGTTGAAGGTCTTCGCCAATACTCTGAGCTGGTATGGGTAGCAGGGTAATCTGGCCACGGCACTGCATTAGTTGTTGGCGAAAGTGCATCGCTAGTGGGTAACTGTTGCGATAACCAATAATGTAAATCTGTTTGGCTTGGCTGATCTCTTTCACCAGTTGTTCGCTGTCGAGCTGTTCTAACTGGCGATACACCTGAGTAATGGCTGCTAAATCACTATGTTCAGAACTATCACTGGGACCGGTGCTTAACAGTGGTTGGCCCCATTCGCGCTCTTGACGCAACTCTTCACATACTTGTTGGTGGTCTTGATAACCCAGTTGGCGAAAGAAGCGGCTAACACTGGCTTTCGATACTTGGCAAGCGCCGGCAATTTCGGCTGTTGATTGAATCAATACCTTGTCGGGGTGATGCTGTAAGTAGTCGGCAACAATTCGCGCCTTAGCCGAGAGTTGTGAGTAGCTGCTTACGATGCGCTGATCAAAGGCACAAACCGATTTGCTCATAGTGTTAGACGTCCTCATGGTTGGTCAACTTTGCTTATAACACAGCCGAGATAAAGCTTTGTAGTTCTTCCGTTTGCGGTTGGGCAAATACTTGCTTGCTGTCACCGGTTTCCCATACTTTGCCTTGGTGCATAAATACTACGCGGTCACCTACGTCGCGGGCAAAGTTCATTTCGTGAGTCACTAGAATTAAGGTCATGCCTTCGGCTTTTAGTTGCTCTAGTACTTTCAGCACTTCGCCCACAAGTTCGGGGTCAAGGGCTGAGGTGATTTCATCACACAATAATACCTTGGGCGACATCGCTAAGGAGCGGGCTATCGCCACCCGTTGCTGTTGTCCGCCAGACATGCTGGTGGGGTATTGGTCGAATTTATCGGCTAAGCCCACTTTGGCCAGTACCGCTTCGGCGAGTTCGCGACACTGTTGCGGACTTTTTTTCAATACCAGCTTGGGCGCGAGCATAATGTTTTCACCGGCAGTCATATGCGGGAATAGGTTGAAGTTTTGAAATACCATGCCCACGCTGCGACTCAGTTGGCGCAGTTGTTTTTCATCTTCGCTGACCGCTTGTTTGTCAACAATGATGGCGCCGCTTTGAAAGGGCTCTAGACCATTGATGCAGCGCAGTAGGGTACTTTTACCCGAGCCGCTGCGGCCAATGATGGAGATCACTTCACCCGCTTGAATTTTTAGGTCAACCCCTTTAAGAACGTGGTGTTGCCCGTAATATTTGTGAATTTTTTCGATACTAACCAGCGACATTGAGTTTTTTCTCCAAGTACTTACTGTACAAAGACAGCGGGAAACAAAGTAAGAAGTAGAGGGCGGCCACTAAGGCAAACACCTTGAAGGGTTGAAAGGTGGCATTGTTTAACATAGTGCCGGCTTTGGTAAGCTCAACAAAACCAATGATAGAGGTCAGCGCGGTACCTTTTACCACTTGTACCGAGAAGCCTACAGTAGGCGCAATGGCCACCCTTAAGGCCTGCGGCAAAATGATATAGCGCATGCTTTGCAAGAAGCTTAAACCTAGGGTTTTGGCTGCTTCCCACTGGCCTTTAGGCAGCGACTCAATACAGCCGCGCCAGATCTCGCATAGAAAGGCACTGGTGAATAGGGTGAGGCCAATTATGGCGGCTAGCCAAGCGCTCACATCGATGCCGATCAAAGATAAACCAAAGAAGGTAATAAACAGCTGCATCAGCAGCGGCGTGCCCTGAAATAACTCAACATAGCCCTTAACAAAGCCGGTTAACACCGGGTTACGGCTAAGCCGCATGAAGGTCAGCAGCAGCGCCACTAGACCACCGCTGGCAAAGGCGATAAGGGATAACAGAACCGTCCAGCGCGCCGCTAGTAGCAGGTTGCGCAGAATGTCCCAGTCGGTAAATTGCATCATCAGTAATGGCTCCTATAAGGACGGGTTCTTAAAGATACGGCGCGCTAATAACTCAAATAGCTGGCGCATTGCTACGGCCAATAATAAGTAAATCAAGGCAGTCACCATGTAGGACTCAAAGCTGAGAAAGTTGCGTGATTGAATGAAGTTGGCCGAGAAAGTCAGCTCTTCTACCGAAATTTGTGATACCACCGCCGAGCCGAGCATAACAATGATGCATTGGCTAACTAGGGCAGGGTAAATGCGTTGAAAGGCGGTGGGCAGAACCACTCTGCTAAAAATTTGCCAATGGCTCAGCCCAAGGGTGTGGCCAGCTTCCCATTGCCCTTTAGGTGTGGCTTGAATGCCTGCGCGAATAATTTCGGTGAGGTAGGCACCAAGGTTAATCACCATGGCTAAACAACCTGCTTGCCAGGCACTGAGCTTAAAGCCTAAGGCCGGCAAGCCAAAAAAGATGAAGAATAGCTGTACAATAAACGGGGTATTGCGAATCACTTCCACGTAGCTACCAACTAGCCAACGTAACCAAGCCTTGTTACTAATTCGCCCGGCTGCACCTGCGGTGCCTAGCGCAATCCCTGCCACTGTGGAGTAAACGGTTAGCTCAACGGTGGTCAGTAAGCCTTTGCTTAGCTCGGGGATGTAAGGAATTAATCCGCTAAAGTCTAATTGGTAGCTCATGCCTTTTTATCCTTAAATTACAGCTCTTTAGGAAGTGAGGTTTTAAACCAAGCGAGAGACATTTTTTCTAATTCGCCGCTCTCTTTAGCTTTGGCGATGAGGCTGTTTACTTTTTCCAGTAGTGCTGGTTCGCCTTTTAATACGCCAACGTAGCAAGGTGAGTTTTTCAACATGAACTTAGTTTCTGGTTTACGTTGAGGCACGCGTTTAGCTATTTCGGTGGCGACTAGGTTACCTGTAGCAATCAGTTCAACTTGACCTGAAAGGTAGGCAGAAAGCGTAGTATTGTTGTCTTCAAAGCGTTTGATGGTGGTTGACTCATCCACCAATTTGCTCAGCTCAATGTCTTCCACTGCACCGCGAGTCACGCCTACAGTTTTACCTTTTAAGTCATCGGCCTTGCTCACATCTAAGCCTTCTGCACCAAATACACCTAAGAAGAATGGCGCGTAAGCATTACTAAAATCGATGGCTTTTTCTCGCTCAGGGTTTTTACCTAGGCTAGAGATCACTAAATCCACTTTACGGGTTTGTAGGTAAGGAATGCGGTTGGCGCTGGTCACTGGTACTAATTCTAGTTTTACGCCCAACTCGTCTGCCAAGTAGTTCGCCATATCAATGTCGTAACCTTGAGGTTGCAGGTCACTGCCTACCGAACCAAAAGGAGGAAAATCTTGCGGTACCGCCACTTTAAGTACGCCTCGCTCCATTAGGGTATCCAGTTGATCGGCCTGCGTTACTGCACTGGTTAATCCACATATTGCAATGGCGGCTCCGGCCAGTAGATGTTTGATTTTGAACATAGCATTTCCTTAGCAAGTTAACATGGTTGAAACAAATGAATCTTCTGGAAGGGGTGTTGCAACAAATGCGCCCAAATGCAGCATTCCATTGATTAATTTGCAATTACATTTATTTTCAACGAGTTGAGTTTGGCTTTTTGACCAACTAGACAAGCCCTTAGGAGGCTGACTAAAGCTTATTTTTAACCAGCTTGGTGCTGGGAAGTTTCAAAGTGGTGCAACAAATGATTCAAGTTCTCGGAAGAAGAGCAAGTTGTTTCAGCTAAGGAAGCTTAATGCTGATAGACCCAGAATGGTCAGCGAGTTGAGCCGAGGTAAGGGAACAGGAACAAATGAAGTGCTATCATTTCGCTCTTAGAACACTCCCGATTGATCGTTTTGTATATTTGCCTTTAGCTTGTTATCGAGTTACTTTTGTTGGTGTAACTTAAATAGGTTACTAATATAAAAGTAAGTTTTTTTGGTTACTTATGTGGCAAGCAAGATAAGCAAGGTAGTAAAGTTATGCACTCTGTTGCGGTATTAAGTGGTGACATTGTTGGTTCTAGCGGGCTAAAACCAGCGGCTTTTAATGAGGCTTTGCAGGCTTTAACCGCTAGCTTACACGGTTTACAGCAGCGTTATGGTTGCCGCTATGAAATTTTTCGCGGTGATGCTTTTCAGCTATTGCTTGAGCCGCCCGAGCTCGCCATTGATTGCGCCTTAGAGATCCGTTTAGCTTTAAAAGCAGCAGTGAATATGGATGCACGCATCGGTATAGGCATTGGCAGTATAGCCCCGCTTGCCGAGCAACTGGGCCGCTCCAATGGCGAGGCCTTTATTTTGTCGGGGCGGGGCTTAGACAGCCTGAAGCGGCAATACATGGGAGTATTTAGCCATAAACCCTATTTACAACAGCACTTTGAGTTGCTAACTAAGTTTGCCGATAAGCAGTTACAAGCCTTAAGCCAGAAACAAGCCGAGGCTTTGCATTGTTATTGGCAACTCGCCGAGCCAAGCCATGTTGCACTGGCCGAAGTCTTAGGCTGTTCTCGGGTTAATGCCACAAAACTTCTTAACTTATCGCAGTATCAATTGCTGGAAGAGTATAAACTGTACTTCAAACAACTCATGGATGAGTCTTAGAATGGAAATGCAGTTTTTGTTGGCTATCTGGCTGGCTTATGTCTTACTAGAGTTTTTTATTTGGCCCCAGCATTGCCGCCAGCAAGTTGAGCAACAAAAATTTATAGCTACTTGTCTTTATTGGCGAGCTTTGTTGTTAAGCCTCGGTTTTACCCTGCTAGCGCTATATTTTGTTGGCGCGAGCAGTCTGCTATTTGGCTTGAGTTTGGTGCTATTGCTCGTTCTGATAGTGCTGCCAGCTTGGCTGGCCTACCTGCCGCCATCTACTTTTTATTACCTGTTTTTTCAGGCCTTACAGTTTGCCATTTTAGGTATAGCGGTGGTGGCCCTTAGTGATGCTTGGCAAGGCCTCGGCTTTTTATTTGGCACGCTGATACAGCCAAAAGTCATGCTGCTGGTGCTAGCTTATTTATTGATATTAAATCCTTGCTCTAGAGTGCTGGCCTTGGCTTTGCGCCCTTGGAGCCCGTCGGTGCAGCAGGCTGGGCTTTACTTGCCCATGGCTGGCAAAGCCATTGGCATGGTTGAACGCAGCCTAATACTGACCTGTGTATTGTTGGATCAAAGCGCTGCCATCGGCTTTATTATTGCGGCTAAATCCATCTTTCGTTTTGGTGACTTAACCGGCCAATCAGAGCGTAAACTGACCGAATATGTCTTGCTTGGTACGCTGCTTAGTGTGGCCATGAGTGTATTTATTGGCTTAGCCGCTAGGGCGGGCTTTGCAGCCTTAAGTTAAGCCCTTCCATCAATTTGAGAGAGCCCATGAATCACCCTTTATCCTTGCAGCTAAAACAAGCTTTTGGCTTTGAACAGTTTCGCCCCGGTCAAGGGCAAGTGGTAGAGACGTTGTTGGCGCAACGTTCTTGTTTGGCCATTTTCCCCACCGGCTCAGGCAAATCTTTGTGTTACCAATTTACCGCCTTGCAGTTGCCGCATTTAACCTTAGTGGTATCACCGCTATTAGCCTTAATAAAAGATCAGCTTAACTTCTTGCAGCAAAAAGGCATTGCTGCAGCCAGTCTCGACTCCACCTTAAGTGCTGAGCAAAGCCGCCAGGTGATGGCTGAGGTACGCAGTGGTAAAACTAAAATTTTAATGGTGTCGGTAGAGCGTTTTAAGAACGAGCGTTTTCGTCAGTTTATTCAAGGTGTGCCGCTGTCAATGTTGGTGGTGGATGAGGCCCACTGTATATCTGAATGGGGGCATAATTTTCGCCCCGATTACCTAAAATTGCCGCAGTACCGTAGTGAGCTAAATATTCCCCTTGTTTTGCTACTCACAGCAACTGCTACGCGTAAGGTGAAGCAGGATATGGCGGCGCGTTTTGCCATTGCCGAGCAAGACATAGTGCAAACCGGTTTTTACCGCAACAACCTGGATATTGCCGTGAGTAGTTGTGTGGCCGAGCAAAAACTGCCGCACTTGCTCAGTTTTATTCGTCAGCAACAGGGCGCGGGCATTGTTTACGTGACCTTGCAGCAGTCGGCTGACGATTTAGCCAAAGCGCTGCGCCAGCAGGGGATTAACGCCGCTGCCTATCACGCAGGTTATGGCAACGAACAGCGCCAGCAAATACAACAAAACTTCATGGATGATCGCCTACAAGTGGTGGTGGCCACCATCGCCTTTGGCATGGGGGTAGATAAAAGTAATATTCGTTTTGTGGTGCATTTCGATCTACCCAAATCCATCGAAAACTTTAGCCAGGAAATTGGCCGGGCAGGGCGCGACGGCGCCCCCGCTCAATGTTTAACACTGGCTAACCTAGATGGCTTAACCACGGTAGAAAACTTTGTTTACGGTGATACGCCCGAGCTAAGCGGCATCGAAATAGTCTTAAACAGCATTGTTAGTGAAACTCAAGCCGGGCAGTGGGAGATGCAAATCAATCAACTGGCCAATCTCAGTAATATTCGCCAATTGCCGCTTAAAACCTTATTGGTGCAATTAGAGCTACAAGGCTTAATTAAACCTTTGTATGCCTATTACGCCGATTTTCGCTACAAATTGCTGCAAGATAAGCAGGCTATCATTGGCCGCTTTGAAGGGGAGCGCGGCGCTTTCATTAAGGCGATATTTCAACATACCCAAATGAAAAAAATCTGGGGAAGTTTAGATTTTGCCGCGCTTTACCAAGATTATCAGGCCGAGCGCTCGCGCGTGGTGGTGGCCTTGGAATATTTAAGCGAGCAAGGGCTGATTGAACTGGAAACCAAGAAGATTACCGACGTATACCAAGTGAATATAGAAGGGATAAAGGCGGAAGGTTTGGCCCAGCACTTAGCTGATTACTTCTTGGACAAACAAAACAAAGAAATTAAACGAATAGGCCAGTTGTTACGCTTCTTTGAACTTGATTCCTGCTTAAGCTATCAATTGGCGCGTTACTTTGACGACCATCAAGCCCCGAGCACTGTGGCCATTGCAGCGTTTGTCGAGGAAAAGTGGCCAAGCTCGCTTATTCGCAGCCTGCTCAAGCTATCGCCGACCAACAAATTGCAGCCGATTTACGAGACTTAACTCAGCACTTGGCGGCACAGCAGGGTAAGTTAAGCCCGGTAATGGCGGTGCGCTTTTTGGCGGGCATGACTAGCCCTTGGTCAACTAAATATAAATTACGCCAACTGCCCGGCTTTGGCCGCTGTGCCGACTTGCCTTATGCCGATATCTTGGCGCAGCTTGAGCGTTTATGGCCACGCTAACAGCGCGTTTAAAGTTCTTGTTCAATAAAGCGCGCTGCTCGCGCTTCACTCAAGCTGCAACTCGCCAATTCTGCGAGTTTGGCCTCGGTAACCTTAGCGTGTTGTTGAATTCCGATGCCTTGGTGCAGGTTTCGCGCTATGGCTATGGTAACGGCGAACTTAAAGTTCTTGCTCAACAAAGCGCGCTGCGCGTGCTTCACTCAGGCTGCAACTCGCCAATTCTGCGAGTTTGGCCTCGGTAACCTTAGCGTGTTGTTGAATTCCGATGCCTTGGTGCAGGTTTCGCGCTATCGCTATGGTAACGGCTAACCTAAAGCTCTTGCTCAACAAAGCGCGCTGCTCGTGCTTCACTCAGGCTGCAACTCGCCAATTCTGAGAGTTTGGCTACGGTGATATTAGCGTGTTGTTGAATTCCGATGCCTTGGTGCAGGTTTCGCGCTATCGCTATGGTAACGGCTAACCTAAAGCTCTTGCTCAACAAAGCGCGCTGCTCGTGCTTCACTCAGGCTGCAACTCGCCAATTCTGAGAGTTTGGCTACGGTGATATTAGCGTGTTGTTGAATTCCGATGCCTTGGTGCAGGTTTCGCGCTATGGCTATGGTTACGGCTAACCTAAAGTTCTTGTTCAATAAAGCGTGCGGCGCGCGCTTCACTCAAGCTGCAACTCGCCAATTCTGCGAGTTTGGCCTCGGTAACCTTAGCGTGTTGTTGAATTCCGATGCCTTGGTGCAGGTTTCGCGCTATGGCTATGGTAACGGCTAACCTAAAGTTCTTGCTCAACAAAGCGTGCGGCGCGCGCTTCACTCAGGCTGCAATTGGCTAATTCTGCTAACTTTGCCACGGTGATGTTGGGTTGTTGCTGAATAAGCGCACGCAGCCGCTGTTGTTTGGGTTGGCGTTTATCTTGTTCACACTGCACTGCGTCGCTGAGTTTGTTTACTAAATAACTTAGCTGGTGTTGCGTTGGCATTTTTAGTTGCTCAAGTAGCTCAATCACTGCCTCGAGTTGGCCAAGCAGTTGCCAGTTTCGCGAGCGTCGAATACGTTTTAACTGGCAATTATGTTGCTCAGCCTGTTGTTGAACATGGCGCACTTGCTCGCGACCAATGCGATGGATAAGTGAGGGCAAGCTTACGCTAAAGGTGGTATTCGTCATGGCCCAGATCCTGCCCCGAAATCACATAAAATTCAAAGCCTAGTTCGCCATTTCACTGCATATTTATACTCACCGGTGCAGCAATATCGACCATACTTATAAAGCATGCTGCATAATAAGGACCCTCTCATGAGTATTCGTAGACACGGATTAAGTATTGGTATTGAACGAATCGAAACCCGCCTATTGGTGTCGTTTAAGGCCTATGGCAAGCTTACTCACCTCGACTACCAAGCGATTACCCCTATGATTGAATCGGCCTTTGCCGAAGTTGACCATCCGCAGGTTCGCGTTTTATTTGATGCTAGAGAGCTTGAAGGCTGGGATCTAAGGGCCGCTTGGGATGATCTTAAATTGGGTTTAAAGCACGGCCAACAATTTGAAAAACTAGCTATTCTCGGTCAACAGCCGTGGTTGGAGTGGGCGGCTAAGGTGGGTAGGTGGTTCATGGCTGGCGAGATAGACATCTTTGAGGATGAACAAGAAGCGTTAACTTGGTTAGAGAGTTAACGCCTAGTGGCAGCATGGCGCTATATTGTCGCCTCTATCCCTAGTGAATAATAAAAAATACCGCCATGCTAAGCAGCGTGGTAAGCAGCGCATTGCGAGTAAAGATAGCCAAGCCACAGGCCAGTGCCGCTGCGATTAGGTAAGGGTTATCAAGCCCTAGGCTAAGCTGTTCGTCGCGCACAAACACGATGGGGGCAAAGATTGCGGTGAGCACTGCCGGCGCCGAATAACTTAAAAAACGCAGTGCCGTTTTACCTAAGCGCAAGGGGATTTGGGGTTCTAAAAATAGGTAGCGGCTGGCAAATACCACTGCCGCCATGGCAAGAATACTGAGCCAAATCATTGTTGCTCTCCGCGCCAGTGGCCATAGACGGTAGCGAGGCTCATTGCCAATAGCGCCGAAATTAATAAGCCGCCAGGAATAGCAAACAGCTGACATACCACCGAGCTGACCAAGGCCACTACAACGCACAGTAAACCCGAGGCCTGTTTAATGCTAGGCACTATTATCGCAATAAAGGTAGCGGCAATCGCAAAATCTAAGCCCCAACTATCGAGATTGTCGATATTGGCACCAGCAATAATGCCAAAGGCTGATGCGATATTCCAAGCTAAATAAAAGCTTAAGCCACCACCTAAAGCATACCAGCGGTCAAACTGCTTAGCGCTGTCTTGATTGGCAATGGCGAATAATTCATCGGTGAGCAGAAAACCTAATATGAGCCGCCAGCGTATAGGCAATCCGCTGATTTTTGGCCGCATTGCCATGCTGTACAGCAGGTGGCGTGAGGTTATCAGCAGAGTGGTGACTAACATGCTAAATAAGCTGGCACCCAGTTTGAACATGCCACTGGCCACTAATTGAGCGGAGCCGGCAAATAAAATTGCCGACATGGCCTGACTTTGCAGCGGGTTCAGCCCCGCTTCCATGGCGTAAGAGCCGGCCAATATGCCCCAAGGGATCACCGCAATGGTCAGAGGCAATACCGCTAAGGTTCCTTTAGAGAATGCTTTGCTGCGCTGCGCCCAGCCATGGTGATGAATGTAATCGGTTTGTTTCACAATATTCCTTGCTTGGTACTGCGGCCTAAGGCCTTAAGCATGTAGTTCTTTGGCGTAACGGCCGGGGCTGATTCCTAAGGCCCGTTTAAAATGACGACTAAAATGGCTTTGGTCATGAAAGCCACAAGCTAGCGCTACGTCTAATTGTTGCTGCCCTTTGCGCAATAAGCTTTTAGCTAAGCGTAATCGCGCTTGAATTTGATAGGCATGTGGCGGAAGACCATAACATTTAACAAATTGCTTCACCAAGTAGCTGGGACTTAAATTGACTAACTTGGCCAGCTCGCTGAGCGAGATGTTTTCGCTGGCCTGCTCATCAAGAAACTGTTTGGCCATGGCTAGGTTGGGCCTCGCATGGCCGCGACGGGCAGGCTGCGGCCGGGTTTTAGCATGGCGGCTCATTAACAATTGTAGGCTGGAGTAAACCAGCGTTTCCCGCTGTAAGCGATTTGAGGAATGCTCCAAAGCGTTAATGCTCGCTCTGAGAGTGCGTGCTACCAGCGCATCTTCAACTACCGCTTGGCTAAAATAAGGCGCCCCCAGTTTGTGGCAACCTAGCTCCTCACTGACTTGAGAAAATTGTTCCACCGTGGGGTACATGGCTTGATAGGACCAACCGCCCACCGAGGCCGAACAGCCGGTATGCACTTCATCGGCATTAACCAAAATAATACTGTCTTGTGGCGCCACATGATTACTACCGGTGCGGAAAAAACGCTGTGCGCCGCTGGCTATCACACCAATGGTATAGCCCTCGTGACTATGCCGTGAAAACTGTTGGTGTCGATAGCGTGCATTCAGTATCTCAATCCCGCCCAGCTCGTCGGCAAGCCGATAGTGTGCTTGTTCTTTGCTCATAACCCTGCTCCCTGCCACTTAAACTGAGACAGCATCATAGCGCAGAATGGCGCAAAGGTTTTGTACAAAATTGTTCATCTAGATAAGCGCTCAGCTTTTGCTTACTGGGCTAGCGGCAAAAATGTAAAGGCTTATGCACAGTTAAAGCTGTTGTATGTTTTTGCAGCATTATTATCAAGGTCTACGCTTTATTGTTATTAGATAGAATTATCATTAGTTACCAATATGGTGCAAAAACTTGATGATAATTGCATCAAATTGGTTTGTTGTAGCAGATGGCCTTTGTCATTGTATTGAAATAAAAGGGTTTTAACTTTGGCATTAAAAATGCGATGGCTATCACAAAAGGCTTTTGGTCTTTTAAAATATTTTAGTTAATAGCTCAAGGAAACCATTATGAATAAATTAGTCATTTGGTGTTTGGCTGGCCTTAGTTTGGTTCTTAGCTCGGTATTGAGTGTGCAAGCCAAAGAGCAGTCGGCTGCAACGGATTTGCAACTTCAGAGCTGGTGTTCACGTTTGAAAAAACAGCAAAGCTGTTACAACTTACATTTGCAATTGGCTGCTCAGGGACGTGCAGAATCAGCGTATTGGATAGCCAAGGCGAAAGCTAAGGGCTTGTTTGAAGAGGCTGACCTTGCGGAAGCGGCAAAGTATTATCAAATTGCCAGTGATCAACTACATCCTTACGCTAGTAGAGAGCTCGGCTTACTGGTTTACCACGGCGTGACGGGCAAGCGGGACTATGCTCAGGCCTTGCGCTTATTTGAGCAAGCCATAGAGCAGGGCAATAGTGAAAGCCTCTGGGCTTTAGGGCGAATGTATCACTTTGGGCGCGGGGTAGAGCAAGACTACCAAAAAGCCTTTGAGTTATTCCATTTATCGGCTCAGCGAGGCTCTAAGTCAGCAGCGAGTACCTTGGCCTATTACTATAAACATGGCTTAGGTACTAACCCCGATGCCGCTTTAGCTCATTATTGGGAAAATAAAGCTGATGTTACCAAATTGGTGACTTGGAACCGCTCTATTCCTGATTATCGTTAAGTTATCGTTAAGCAGAACAAAGCCGGCTTAAGGCCGGCTTTGCTATTTTCGGCGCCATGTTGACTGGTGAGCTTCACCAAGTTGTGCCATAAATTCAACATAAAATGATCATCTATGTGCAATCTAAGGCGTCTCTACTATTGGCTCACCATACTGCTTAACTAATGATAAGGATGATCGCCAATGAAACTGCTACACCTAGGATGGTTACTTTGCCCGCTGGCTTTACTAACCGCCTGTGATGATAACGATATTACTCAAGCAACGGCTAACTCTACTGCCGTATCTAAAGTGCAATTAGGTCCTCGCCCGGCTTACTTAGTTGATCAACTTCCTGAAGGTGAACTAAAACAGCAACTTAGCGCCTGTGTTGAAAGTAAAACTAGCTATCAAGTGAGTCCCTTATCGATTGGTCACCGCGGGGCGCCGTTAATGTTTCCCGAACATACTCGGGAAAGCTATCTGGCCGCTGCGCGTATGGGGGCTGGGGTCTTGGAATGTGATGTCGCTTTAACCAAAGACGGTGAGTTAGTTTGTCGTCACTCTCATGGCGACTTACACACTACTACTAATGTACTGGCTGTGCCTGAGTTGGCGGCTAAATGCTCGGTACCGTTTAGTCCTGCCGATCCAGTAAATGGCGTAACGGCCAGTGCGGAATGTCGCACCTCTGATTTTACTCTTGCTGAATATAAGTCTCTACAAGGGAAAATGGACTCATACAACCCCAATGCCACTACGGTGGAAGAGTACATGGATGCGACGCCAAGTTTTCGTACCGATCTCTACGCCAATACTGGCACTTTGTTATCTCACAAAGAGAGCATTGCCTTATTTAAGGCCTTGGGGGTGAAAATGACACCGGAGCTAAAAACACCATCAGCTCAAGATTTAGCCGCTGCGGGGATGAGCCAACAAGAATTTGCACAGAAGATGATTGATGAATATATAGAGGCAGAAGTGGCGCCTAGTGATGTTTATGTCCAGTCGTTCTTAATTGATGATATTGACTACTGGATTGCCACCGAGCCTGAGTTTGGTGAGCAAGCTGTGTATTTGTACTCTTCGGATAATGTGCCTAGCCCCACCGAGATTGCCGCCAAGGGAATTAACATTGTGGCACCGATTTATCCGATGTTAATTGAACAGCAAAATGGCACATTGGTAGCCAGTGACTACGCGAAGCAGCTTAAGGATGCGGGTTTAGATATTATTACTTGGTCGTTAGAGCGTCGTTATACTAACTATGCCGAGCTGGAAGTACTAAATGTATTAAAGACAGAGCTCGCGGTATTGGGAGTATTTGCCGATTGGCCGGCCACAGTGACCTTCTTTGATAACTGCATAAAATAGATTAATTATTCATCAAAGATTTGCTGTTAGAGAGTGCTAGCAGCAAATTTGTGATCCACCCAGCTATTTTTCGGGGGATTGCTCTCAAATTGATTAATCGCAATTAAATAATTATTCACTATTTTCTGCTCCATAAAATGTGTTAGCGTTGCCCTCGTTGTCTTATTTGGTCATCAGGCAACGTTCAACAAAGGACAGAAAATGAAAAAATCAGTTTATGGTTTGGCCAGCTGTGTGGCAGCCGCATTATTGGTCGGTTGCAGCCAGTCGGCCACCACGCCAGCTAGCGACATCGCTACTGCCATTGAGTGCAGCGGTGTATGTGGCGAACAAGAGTTCAAACTTGCCCAGCAATATCACCAAGGTGAGCAGCAACAGCAAGACTTGGATAAGGCATTGGCTAACTACATTTTGGCGGCTAAAGCCGGTAATGTAGCAGCGATGACTCAAGTGGCTGTGTTGTACAAAGAAGGTCTTACTAGCGAGGGTACTAAACCTGAGTTAGCTATCGATTGGTTAAACGCTGCCGCCCAACAGCAGGATGCTCAGGCGCAGTTCTTACTAGCCGAAAGCTACTGGAACGGTGAAGGTGTAGCGCAAGACTTTACTCAAGCCGAGTATTGGTACAACCAAGCAGCACTGAACAAAGATAAAGAGGCCGCCTATCTATTAGGTCTGCGCTACTTTGAAGGTGAGAACATGGCTGAAGATCCGGTAACCGGCTATGTTTGGATGTCGATTGCGGCCTTATTAGGCCACCCTAATGCGCCTGGCGATCGTGACTTTCTGATTGGCGAAGAGCTAGACATGAAGCAGAAGAAAGCGGCATGGCAAGAAGTAGACCGCCTGATTAAACAACTCGATATTGAAGTGCCTTGGTAAGCAGCGCGTTATTATAGCTAGGCTAAATGCACTTAGCTTTTAAAACAAAGGGCTTAGTTGCAGATGCAGCTAAGCCCTTTTGTATTTATATCACTTTAAGCATTAATCAAGACTTTGCAGCTTGCTTTGGTATTCGTCAAAGCTGGCTTTTACTGTATCACTTGCTCCGCCGCTCAGTTTAGATAACAGCACAATCGCCAAGCTGGCAAAAATAAAGCCGGGCACGATTTCATATAAGTCAAAAATGCCACCACTAAGTTGCTTCCATAACACCACGGTGATACCACCCACCACTACACCAGCTAGCGCGCCGTTGCGGTTCATGTCTTTCCAGAATAGGCTAAATAAGATGGCCGGGCCAAAGGCCGCGCCAAAACCTGCCCAAGCGTAAGATACCAAGCCTAGTACCGAGCTTTCTGGGTTCATGGCTAAAAATAGCGCCACTATAGACAGCGCAATTACCGCGATGCGGCCAACTCGAACAATTTCTTGTTGGCTAGCTTGAGGGCGGAAAACTTGCTTATAGAAATCTTCAGCTAAAGCCGAAGAAGATACCAATAGCTGGGAGTCGGCGGTACTCATGATTGCCGCAAGAATAGCGGCCAGCAAAATACCGGCTACCACTGGATGGAAAATCGCGTTAACTAACAACATGAAGATGGTTTCGCCATCTTTAACTGCGCCACCCATATGCGCGTCCACGTATACAATGCCTACTACACCAATAAGCAGTGCACCGGCCATCGACAGTGCCGTCCAGCTTACCGCAATGCGTCGTGCGGTAGCGATGTCGCCATTGCGGCGGGTAGCCTTAAAGCGCGCTAGAATGTGCGGCTGACCAAAATAACCCAAGCCCCATGCCACTAAAGAGATAATGCCAATGGCCGACAAGCTTTGGCCGCTGGCGTCTGTCCATAGGTTGAGCAGCTCAGGGTTTTTTAGCTCAAGAGCCGCGCCTAAGTCACTCATTGAGCCTTCCATTGCGGCAATCGGCACAATGACTAAGGCGGCGGCCATTAACAAACCCTGAACTAAATCGGTCCAAGATACCGCAAGAAAGCCGCCAAATAAGGTGTAAGATACCACGCACAAGGTGCCAACTATCACCGCGAAGCGGTAGTCCAAACCAAATACGGTTTCAAATAGTTTACCGCCAGCTACTAAGCCTGAACTGGTATAGAACAAGAAAAACAAGAGGATAAACAAGGCCGAAATAGACTGTAATAGCTTTGATTTGTCGGCGAAGCGACGGGCAAAGTATTCAGGAATAGTTAAGGCATTATCGGCAACAATGGAGTAGGTGCGAAGGCGCTTGGCGCAAATTAACCAGTTTAGCCAAGTACCCACTAATAAGCCGCCAGCCAGCCAAATGGCTTCAATTCCCGCGGCATAGGCGTAGCCGGGAAGCCCCAACAATAACCAGCCGCTCATGTCTGATGCCCCTGCGGATAGGGCTGCAGGCCAAGGCCCTAGTGAACGGCCACCCAAGAAGTAGTCTTCAGAGTTAGACGTTCGTTTATAAGCGTAAATGCCAATTGATAGCATAACGATGAGATAGGCTACGAATGTGGCACTGATAGCAAAGCTATTTTCAATCATTAGTTATTCCTTTTGATGGCTCTTTCGAGCCTTATACGTTGTGTGTTACTCGGCGCTGCCTAATTCCAGTAGGCTCGCGTTACCGCCTACGGCGGTGATATTTATAGTGCGAGTACGCTCGGTAATAAAGCGTAAACAAAGCGTTGGCTCACTTAACAGGGAGTAATCTTGTAGATCTCCTTCGTAAATCAGCTGCGCGATCTGACCCTCTCGCTCGGCCAACAACAGGTTAAAGCGTTGGCAAGTGTGGTGTGCTCCCACCAGAGCAACCCCTGCTAAAGCGGGCTGTTTGGCGAGTGCTTCAGCCGTTTCATAGGCAGTGTAAATGGCCACTCTGTCGGGACAGCCTGCGCGCAATAAGTCGCTAAGCGCCAATTCCAACTGGCAATCAGCTTTGGGGTGAACACTGCATATAATGGTGTTTCCCGCCACCAGTGCGGCGCTAATTAGCCCCAGTAGCGCTACTGAATTAGCCTGTTCATCGCCGCTCAACAAAAAGCTGCCTCGACCTACACAATACAGTTCATTGCTCTCCCCAGTAGGGCCTGGCAAGGACTGAGTCTGGCCGATTAAGGCCGTTGCCTGTTGGCATTGCAAGTTGATCATGGCGACTGCTTCGGCCCAATCGGTGGAGCGTTGGCTTAGCAGTGAGGCCCATCGTTTAACAATCTCGACTCGCTGGTTTAGCGCTTGTTGCTGCCAGTGTTCAAATACCGCAAGGCTTTGTGTCAATTCGCTTATTTGCATGGTCATTTTATTGCACTCCTGAGGCCTTAATAACAGTGACTTCGGCTTGGGCGAAGCGGTATAAGTAATGGGGGCCACCCGCTTTAGGGCCAGTACCAGAAAGGCCTCGCCCACCAAAGGGTTGTACTCCTACTACCGCGCCTACTTGGTCGCGGTTGATATAACAATTGCCCACCCGAGCACGCTGTTCGATATGCCGATAAGTGCTCTCATTACGACTATGCACCCCCAATGTTAACCCAAAACCACTGTCATTTATTTGATTAATCACGCTATCAATTTGATTTGCATGAAATTTAATCACATGCAGTATTGGCCCAAAGTGTTCCTCTGTGAGTTGAGAGAGGCTGTCAATTTCAAATGCGCAGGGAGCCACATAACTACCTTGTTGGCATTGTTCGTCTAGAGGTAGTTGGTAAATCAGTTGGGCGTTTTGTTGCAACCACTCGATGTGTTGCAATAGTTTTTGCTGAGCCCTTGAGTCAATAACCGGCCCTAAATCACTACTTAAGTATTCCGGACAGGCCACGCTGAGCTCGCTCATGGCACCTTGTAGCAGGCTAATGATGCGCTCGGCAATGTCTTGCTGAACAAACAATACCCGCAGTGCCGAGCAGCGTTGTCCGGCAGAAGCAAAAGCAGAGCGCAGCACGTCGCGTACCACTTGCTCGGGCAGGGCGGTGCTGTCGACTATCATGGCATTTTGTCCGCCGGTTTCCGCAATAAAGGGCACCGGCAGGCTATCGCGTTTGGCTAATAGTCGGTTAATGCTTTGCGCGGTAGGTGTAGAGCCGGTGAAGGCGACCCCGGCGATGCGTGGATCGCTACATAAGGCGGGGCCTAATTCTGCTCCGCTCCCTAGTAGTAGTTGAATTACTGCGCCAGGAATACCGGTTTCAAGCAATAACTCGATGCAACGAGCGGCAATCAGACTGGTTTGCTCGGCGGGCTTGGCCAGCACGCAGTTACCCGCCACCAGTGCCGCCGCTATTTGGCCAATAAAGATAGCTAAGGGAAAGTTCCAAGGGCTAATGCAAACAAACAGGCCGCGGCCTTGATAACGCACTTGCTGCTGTTGCCCTTGCAGGCCGGTTTGCTCTAGAGTTTGGCTGAAGATAGATTCAGCTTGTTGGCTGTAATAACGTAAGAAGTCCACCGCTTCGCGTATTTCATCAATACTGTCGTGAACGGTTTTACCGGCTTCGCGATGGCATAGCGCTACCAGCTCGGGCATGTGCTGTTCTAGTTTGTCGGCCAGCGCCCGCAGGTATTGAGTACGCTGGTTAACCGGTGTTTGTTGCCAAACTGGGTGGGCTTGCTCGGCTGCGTCTAAAGCTGTGGCGACTTGCTCAACCTTGGCCCAGCTCACTTCACCCACTTGCTGTTGGCTTGCGTAGGGTGCCATCACTGCTTGGCGAACGTTACTTTGAGCTTGGCCGTTAATCAGTGAGTCGGCCTGCCATTGATAGTCGCCCAAAAAGGCTTCAACTTGCTGGCGAAACGGCTGCCATTGGCTTTCTATGTCGGTGGCGATACCGAGTGAATTGGCTCGCTGCTGGCCAAATAATTGCGGCGGGTTAACAATATGCGGATTATGCAAGGTCTGGCGAGAACGCAATAAGTCCACCGGATGCTTGGTGAGTTCGCTAATCGGGCAGCGGGCATCCACCAAGCGATGCACAAAGGAACTATTGGCCCCATTTTCTAATAGTCGTCGCACAAGGTAGGGCAGTAAGTCTTTATGGCTACCCACGGGAGCATAGATACGCACCTCACTGTTGAGTAGTTCTTTTGCGTGTTTATATAAGGATTCGCCCATGCCATGCAGGCGTTGAAACTCATAATCGTTATGCGTAGCCATGGCTGAAATAGCGGCGACCGTTTGTGCATTGTGGCTGGCAAATTGCGGATAAATCAGCCCGCGATAGGGCTCACTTAATAAGACTCGGGCGCAGGCCAGGTAACTCACATCGGTGGCTTCTTTACGGGTAAACACTGAATAGGCTGGGTGGCCATGTTGCTGCGCCAATTTTAATTCGCTATCCCAGTAGGCGCCTTTCACTAAACGCATGGGAATCACATCGCCCTGTTGCTTAGCCAAGGCCGCTAGCCAGCCAATTACCGCCAAGGCGCGTTTCGAGTAGGCTTGTACCACTAAGCCAAACTTGCCCCAACCTCGCATCGATGGATGTTGATAGAGTTTGGCGAATAACTTTAACGACAACTCTAAGCGCTCGGCTTCTTCGGCATCAATGGTAATGGCTACATCCTGTTGCCGGGCATGCTGTAGTAGTTCCAGCACACTATCAAACATCTCGCTCATCACTCGCTGTTGTTGAGCCACTTCATAGCGCGGGTGCAAGGCCGAGAGTTTAATTGAAACCGAGCAAGCTGGCCCTTTGGCTGCTGCCGATTTAGCTTGTTTGGCTACTGCGCTAATCGCTTGTAGGTAGTCTTGTTGGTATTTTTGGGCATCGGCAGCGGTGAGGGCCGATTCGCCCAACATATCAAAAGAATAGCTATAGCCTTCACTGCGAGGCCCTTGAGCATTGTTTAGCGCCTCTCGAATGCTTCTGCCTAGCACAAACTGATGGCCCATAATTTTCATCGCCTGTTGCATGGCTTGGCGGATCACCGGCTCAGAAAACTTATTTACCAGTTTATTGAGTACCTTATAGGGCTGAGCCGGAGGTTGATCTTTTAGACTCACCACCTTACCGGTTAGCATCAGCCCCCAAGTGGAGGCGTTAACAAATAGGGAGTCGGAATTTTTTAGGTGAGATTTCCAGTCGGCCACACTGAGTTTGTCGCGAATTAATGCATCGGCGGTGGCGCTATCGGGAATGCGCATCAGCGCTTCGGCTAGACACATCAGCAAAATACCTTCGCGAGTATCAAGGCTGTATTCCAGTAGCAGGGCATCGATCATTTGCAGCGCTTTTTTATCCGCCCGAACTTGTTTAATTAACTGCTCGGCAAGGCGCTCGGTTTCTGCCCGCTCTGCTGGATCTGGCTCGGCCAAGGGCAGCAGTTGATTTAGCCAAGCGGACTCATCAACACAATAAAGCGGCGAGATGTGCTGCCAAAGTTGTTCTGCTGGCTGGGCAATGAAGTCGGCTTGGGCAAAGTTTTGCGCAGTTAAGGGGATGTTACTGGTCATGAGCGCTCCTCATAGAGGTATCGGTTAACTTCAAATGTTATATTTTTGTTATTAATTGACGATTGTAGATGGGCAAGCGCTAGGAGTATTTCGAAAAACAACGAATTTTTTTCGAAATACTCTGATCTTCAGTTAACACTAAGCCAGCGCAATGCTCTGTTAATAAGTGTAGTGTATGCGGCTAAGGCTGAAGGCTTAGTGAAACTGACGGCGAAAGCGAGCAGGGGTTAAGGAAAAATGGCGATTAAACGCGGTGGTAAAGCTGCTTTGGCTAGCAAAACCACACAGTTGGGCTATTTGCTGAATGCAGAAATGAGGCTCAATGAGCAGTTGTTTGGCTTGCTCTAGGCGTTTAATCAAAAGGTATTGATGAGGGCTTAAGCCTGTTTGTTGGCGAAATAAGGCATAGAAGTGGCTTTCTGCCATAAACACACTGCCAGCTAGCTGGGCCACGCTGATTTTGTGCTGTAAGTGTTGTTGAATATAGCTGTCGATGCGCGCCATAGAGAGCCGTTCACCTTGGCGCTTGCTGGGCAGCGGTGAGCTTAAGTGCTTCTTCAGTATACAGACTAGGGTATTAGCGCAGGACTCGGCTAGTAGTGGATCGTGGGGTTGTAATAATAATTCTTGGCCTAATGCTCTAATTAACAGCTGCGTTTGTTGGCTTAGTTGAAAATAGCTGGGATGACGAAACAAATGTTCAAGTTTGTCTTGTAGGGAAGGCTGCGCGGTGGCAACGAAATTCACCACTAATATTTGATTATTAGCAAGGCCATTAAAGGCATGCTCGGTGCTGGCAGGCAGTAGGCAACCGTCTCCGGGGCCAACAGCTTGGCCGCGACCCTGTATATCGAACTCGGTTTTCCCGTGCAAACCAATCACCATCTGCGCGTAACTATGGCTGTGATGATGAGCTTGAGACGGTAAGCTAAGAACTTGTGCTAAGTTATTTGCTTGATGCATAGCCACCTGCTTGCTAAGTAAATTAAACAATCATGATTGTTTGCCATCAACATGTGCTGCAAAGCAAGCTTCAATAGTGAAGGAGTTCGGTAAATGTGTCAATTTTGTTAAATGTAATACTAGCGCCAAGGCATGCATGGTTGGCCAAGTTAAGTGACTATAGACTGAGTGAGCGAGTTGCTATGTTAAATACCTAGGTTTAAATTCCAAATCACTTTAATTTTAGGTGTTTTTATCTTGGTTGAATGATGGGTGCGTGGCAAAATGCCGAACTTAGCTTAACCATGTTGTTTAACTATAGGATTTTAGATGAAACTTCGTCTCGCGCTAGGCGCTGCTTTACTCGCTTCACTACCTGCTCACGCCGATTTATTAGGGCTCACCCTATCTACTCATATTGCCCAAACCGATTCTGAGCCTAAAGCTTCTTCTGCCTGGCAGGGCGATTTAAGCTTGCGTTTTAAACATCCTATTCCTTTAGTGCCTAATGTGGCAGTAGTGGCCAATAAACGTAAGCAAGGCGACCCTGCCGATGGCTCTAGTTATCAGGCCGAGCTGTATTACAACTTGTTTGATACCGCCGGCTTATATGTGGACTTGGGCGCCGGTTACGAGGGCTGGGAGAGCGCCAATAGTGCTACGGATGGCTCTAATGATGGCGAGCAAATCTATGCAGTAGGCCGTGTGACTTGGCGTTTCCCCGGCTCAGGTTTGGGTATAGAAAGTGATTTGAAATTGTCGTTAAGCGAAGAAGATTACCAAGCCAATTTGTTTCGCGCCGGATTAAACTACCAGTTTTTTGATAGTGCCTTGGGTGGTTTAACGCTTTCTGGTGGTTATCAATATGAAGACATTGCCACTCGCCATTACAGTACCGACAACAGTGGTGCTTATTTAGGTTTGGCTTATAAGTTTTAAGTGTGTGGTCGCGCCAGCGTAATGGCGCGACATGCAGGCTAATCCCCTGCGTGGCTAAAAGCCGCGCATTTGAATTCGCCTTAAAAACTCGGTCATGATTCGGTCATAGAGTAAATCGCCTAAGAAGGCATCTTCTACATGATGGTCGATGCTCGGGTTGTCGTTTACCTCAATCACGTAAACCTGGCCGTTAATTTCTTTTAAATCCACGCCATAGAGGCCCGAACCAATCAGGTTGGCGGCTTTAACCGCTATATCCACCACATTTTTAGGCACTTGTTTTAAGTCGAGTGTTTCAAAGCCACCGGAGCTGACTCGACCACTCTTGTGGTGTTGGTAAATTTGCCAGTGACCACGGCTCATCATGTATTTACAGGCGAAAATGGCTTGGCGATTTAACACCCCAATGCGCCAATCAAACTCGGTGGGCATAAAGGCTTGAGCCAAAATTAAGGCACTTTTCTCAAATAAGCTGCTGGCTTCGCGTTGTAACTCGGCTTCGTCACGCACTTTAATCACGCCGCGAGAAAAGGCGCCATCGGGAATTTTTAGCACCATAGGAAAGTCCAGTTGCTCAAGTAGCTGGGTTTTCCATTGTGGATTGAAACTTTGCACTATCACGCTGGTGGGCGCGGGCACGCGATTTTGCTGCAACAGTTCGGTAAGAAATACCTTGTTAGTGCATTTCATGATGGACTCGGCATCGTCGATGACCACCAATCCTAGCTTCTCGCCGGTTTTAGCAAAGCGATAGCTATAGTTGCCGATGTTGGTGGTGGTGCGAATAAATAGCCCATCAAATTCACCCAAACGTGAAATGTCGTCTGGGCCAATGGTTTCCAAATTCATGGCCAAACGCGAGGCAGCACGTTTAAAGCGCTTTAGTGCGGAAGGATCGGAAGGCGGCATTTTTTCATCAGGGTCAACCAGCAAGGCGATATCGTAACGTGATTTTTTTTCTTGGCGCGGTTTGCGCCAGATTTTGCTGGAAAACAACGCCAATGATTCAATGAAGAAGTCTTGCTCTTGATCTAACAAATCCTGAAAAGGATAGGGGGCGATATGCTGAATAGTCCATTGCTCGCGATGCTTGGATAAGTGCAGCTCGATCACCGGTACCATAAATTTTTCAAATAGGTATTTTGCCAGTTTTTCTAGGCCTTTTTCGGTAGTGCGGCCAAAGTAGATTTTGCAGCTGATTTGATGCTGCTCGCGGTATGCGCTTCCCAACTTAAATAGCTCGCTGGAAAGCAGCAATGGCTGGTTAATGTCGTTAATTGCCATTACTCTGGGGATTACCCTATGGCCCCGAGCTTCGGCCATTAGCGAACAATAGTAGCCGCTACTCATGTAGTCATAATCGCGACACAGGTTAACCACTTGAACGTTTTTTTGGCCGGTGCTTTTCCAGTCGGTATTGAGATAGTGGTCGACACTGACTACCTGCTCCGACGGAAAATATTGGCTCCAGTCACTGGCTTGGTCGGTAACGATTAAAAGATTTGCCATCGCTATATTTTTCCTGATTTTTTAGGTCTATTATTGCCAAGCAATTGGGCTTACCTATCAGGAAATCGTATGGACTTTCGTTTAGCGAACAGTTCCGATCTCGCCGAACTAAATACATTGGAACAACAGTTATTTGCTGGGGATCGCATATCGCCACGGCAAATGAAGCGCTTCTTGCACTCTTCCCAGGCCATGTTGTTTGTGGCCGACAGTGGTAAAGGTTTGGCAGGTTATGCGCTATTGCTATTTCACCAAGGTACTCAGCTTTCGAGGTTGTACTCAATTGCTGTTAAACCAGATTTCCGAGGACGTGGAATTGCCCAAAGTTTGCTAGGGCAATGCGAGCGTGCAGCTCTTGATCAAGGCGTCAATACATTACGACTAGAAGTGCGTGAAGACAATACGTTGGCGATTAATTTTTATCAAAAAATGGGCTATCAGCTGCTTAAGTTTCTGGTGCATTATTACGACGACCTTTGCGATGGTCGGCGCATGCAAAAACGCTTGTCACCGCAGGGGCCTAGAGTACAGCTGCCGATGCCCTTGTACATTCAAACTACGCCCTTTACCTGCGGTGCCGCGTGTTTGCTAATGAGCTTTAGCTGCCTCAGTGGCCATGTGCCCAGCCGCACCGAAGAGCTGCAACTATGGCGCGAAGCCACCACCATTTTTATGGCCGCCGGACATGGCGGATGCAGTGCTCAGGGTTTGGCTTTGGCGGCAGTGCGACGCGGTTATCCCATCGAGCTTTGGACCCAATCACGCTCCACCCCGTTTATTGATAGCGTGCGTGACCCCAATAAAAAACAGGTGATTGAGTTAGTCCACCAAGACTTTGTGGCTCAGCTCGCCGCTAAAGGTATTGAAGATCACAATCGCGCACCGTCGATTAGCCAATTAGAAACTTGGATAGAGCAAGGCGCGGCGGTATTGCTGCTGATTAGCACCTATCGTTTTACTGGCGAAAAAGGGCCGCACTGGATAGTGCTCAGTGGTATGAGTGATAAATTTTTCTACATTCATGATCCTCACGTAGAACAGCAGAGCGATGTGGTGTCTTCGGCCTTTGTTCCGGTGGGCAAGTCTATGTTGGCGCAAATTGTTGGTTTTGGTAAGCAAAAACAAACCGCCTGTGTGGTGATTTGGCCGACTAAAGCTTGAACGGCGTTAGCACAAAGCCAGCTTAACTTCGGCCTGGTGTTTATTCAGTTTACACGGTGGGGCTTAACTGTTGCTCGTAATGCTCTACAAAGGCGAGGCAGTCTTGTTGAAATAAAGGTAGCGCTTCTGCCAGTTGCTGTTGCGACCAATCCCACCAGGCTAGTTTTTCTAAGCGTTTTCCCAGTTCGGGATCATTAAAGCGTGGGCGTAATAGCTTGGCAGGGTTGCCCACCACTATGTGCCAAGCGGGCACGTCTTTGGTGACCACACTGCCAGAGCCAATAATCGCGCCATTGCCAATGTTCACCCCGGGCATAATAATCGCGCCATGTCCAATCCACACATCATGACCAATCTTTACCTTGTGCTCGGCGCGCCAGTTAAATACTTCGGCGTCGACGGATCCGGCTAAACCATATTTTTGCGGACGATAGCTAAAGTGGTGCTGGCCGGCTCGCCACCAAGGGTGATTACTGGGGTTAATCCTCACTTTCGAGGCGATGGAGACAAATTTGCCCACTTCACTTAGTGCAATGTCAACGTCATCTTGAACGTAGCTGTAATCACCAAACTGCACATTATCCAACAAACAGCGTTCGCCTATCTCGGTCCATTGGCCGAGTTGACTGCTGCTAATATGACTGCTGTTGGCTACCGAAGGATGAGAACTGAGTTTATTTCCGGGCTTTACTACTGCCATTTGGGCTTCCTTGGCTTTGTTCATTTAGAGGATTAAACATTGTTCATCGTGGGCGACGCTAACATTAGGGCTTAAACAATCGGGATGCTCCAGTAAATATTCGTCAAGCTCATGGCCTATGTGTGTGAGCAGCCAATGGCTGTCGGGCAGAGCATGGGCCAGCTCTAATACCTCACTGAGATTGTTATGGTTTTTGGCCTTACTAGATGGCGGATTGCTACAGTCTATCACCACGTATTTAGGCGGTTGGCGTAACAATTGCTGCCAACTGCTGTCGGGAATGCCTTTGGTATCGGTTAAATAGGCAATTCGCCCTTGTGCTACACAGAACAAATAACCCAAGCAAGGTTTGGAGTGGTTTAGGGCCAGCGGAATCACTCGTAAGTGTTCAACTTGTATCGCTTGGTTGGCTTTAAGTGGTGGCTGAAAGTCGAGGATGCCGGGGTGTTTAAACAGGTCATCGCAGCCCTTAGGGTCGTCTGGTTGGTAAACCGGAAGCCTAGGGTGAATCGCCCAGCGCATATTAAACAAGGCCTGCACATGATCCATATGATAGTGAGTAAGAAAAATGCCACTTAAGGAATGCGCTGGAAAGCGGCTCGCCCATTGTGGGTGATTGGCATCGATTAGCCACTGTTTACCCTCGCTTTCAAGCAGCGCCGAGCAAAGCTTTCTGGCATAGCTAGGGTACTTGCGAGCGCGTTGGCAGGCCAAACACTCGCAGCCATAGAGAGGGCTGGCTTGTACATTGCCAGTGCCGACTAAGGTGAGCTTCATTGTAAGTAGTACTCCGTGGTTTGCTCCTCTATGTATTTTAGTAAGCTATTCACGGTTTTCTCTAGGCTGCGATTATTATCTAAATGCCAGCAATATTTGGGCAGTTGCGCTTGATAGTGCTCGCTGCGGCGTAGCCGCGCCAGAATGTCATGTTCTTGCTCACGGCCACGCTGGCGTAGGCGCTCGGCTAAGATTTCTGGTTCAACATCTAGTGCAATCACGCGTAGGCGTTCCGCAAATAGCTCTCGAGCCAGCGGGATTTGTTGGCGCGAGCCATTAAACAATACTGAAAAGCCCATACTTAGCCAGCTGTTCACTTCATTACCCACCGCATAATTGCAGCCATTAGCTTGCCAGTCCATGGCAAACAGACCGCTGCGCTTACGCTGAGTAAACTCCGGTACGCTTAGCGCAATATGGTTTTCGGCACTGTTATCGTTACAGCGGGTGATGTAACGATGGGCAATGAGTACACTGCTGTTAGCCTGAAGTTTGTCGCGTAGGCCATTAATAACGCTGTCCTTACCTGAGCCAGAGGGCCCCACTAGATAAAACAGTTTCGCTTCACCGCTTAGCACTTGGTCTTGACTTAGCTCGATGTTCAAAATACTCGCTCTCCTTGGCGCCATACCTGCTGCACCTGCAAGCGCTCATCACAAGCTGCGGCTAATACTAAATCGGCTCGCTTGCCTTCGCTGATACTACCCCTATCTGTTAATCCTAGTGTTTGTGCTGGACTTAAGCTAACCATCTTGATCGCCTGGCACAGATCGTAGTGGTTATCGGGCATGTTGGCGAGCTGATAAGCCGCGTCCAACAAGCTAGCAGGATAGTAATCAGAGGAGAGAATATCTAACACGCCGTGGCGGGCTAACTCTGCGGCAGCCACATTGCCAGAGTGGGAACCACCGCGCACGATATTAGGTGCACCCATCATTACTTTTAGTCCGGCCTCATGCGAGGCCTTAGCGGCGGCTACGGTGGTAGGAAATTCGGCTACCGCGCAGCCTAATGCTGATGATTCTAGGGCGTGTTCTACGGTGGCGTCGTCGTGGCTGGCTAAAGCAATACCTCGCTGGCGTGCAGATTGAGCAATTTGCTGGCGATTGGCGTCAGACCACTTTTCCGAGGCGGCGGTTTGCTCGGCTTCAAACTTGGCCATTTCGGCTTCGTTAAGGCCGTATTTGCCCATGTAGTAGGTGCGGTATTTTTCACTGTCGATAAACTGGCGCTGACCGGGGGTGTGATCCATTAACGAGACCATCGCCACCGGGCCTTGCTCTACCAGCGTTTCAAAGGTGCTGGCGGTATCGGCATTGGGTAATTCGCAGCGCAGGTGCAGCATGTGCTCGGCGCGGTTAAGGCCACGCTGTTGGCTGCTTACTATGGTGTTGAGCATACGCTCAAGATTGGCTAAGCGGGTGCCTTGGTCGTTGATGTAACCCAGCGCAATGGCATCGAGTACGGTGGTAATACCGCTGGAGATCATCAAGGCATCATGGCTGGCCATGGCCGAGCCACCCGGCCAGTTTACCTTGGGGCGAGGGGTAAAAAACTTTTCTAAGTTGTCGGTATGCAGTTCTACCAAGCCGGGAAGTAAATACGCACCTTGGCCGTTAATGGCGCTGCTATGGCGACTTTGAGTATCGCTTAGCGCAACGATGCGCCCTTCTCTCACTTCTAAAGAGCCGTTAACGATTTCCTGTTCAAGGATCATTTTTACATTGGTAATTATCATCGAGCTATCCTTTATTTGGCTAAGGGCTATCCTGCGTTTGCGCTAAGGGCTTGCATGTTATGTAGACGGTCGGCGACGAGTTCGCGCACCCACACATCGTGAAAAATTCCCACAATGGCGGCGCCACCTTGTTTGGCTGTAAGGATCAGTTCTACCACCTGTTGGGCGTTATGTTTGTCGAGTGATGCAGTGGGTTCGTCGAGTAATAAAATCGGGTAGTCGAGGGCAAAACCACGGGCGATGTTGACGCGTTGCTGTTCGCCGCCAGAGAAGGTGGCCGGAGCCAGTGGCCATAAGCGCTCTGGCACATTTAGCTGGCTTAGCAAGGTTTGCGCCTTGGCCTTGGCGGCAGCTTCGCTAAAGCCATTTTCCAGCATTGGTTGCATCACGATGTCTAAGGCTGAGAGGCGTGGAATAACTCGCAAAAATTGGCTTACCCAGCCAATGGTGGAGCGGCGCAGCGCAATAATCTGCCGTGGCGAGGCGCTGGCTAAATCGAGCCATTGTTCGCCCTGGCGCAGTAGCAGTTCACCACTATCCACCTGATAGTTACCATATAGTGAGCGCAGCAGGCTGGATTTACCCGAGCCAGAGCTACCGTTGAGTACCACACATTCGCCAGCAAAAATTTCTAAATTTTGTTGCCGTAATACCGGTAGGCGAGCGGCGCCTTGGTTGTGCAAAATGAAGGTTTTGTCGATGTTCTTGGCGATCATGAGTGCTTGCATGATAAATCCCTATCGCGGCAATTATTGTTGTAGTACTGAAGAAACCAGCAGCTGGGTATAAGCATGGTGAGGGTCATCTAAGACTTGGTCACATAGCCCGCTTTCCACCACTTGGCCTTGTTTCATCACCATGATGCGGTCGGCCAGTAGCCGTGCTACGGCTAAGTCGTGGGTCACAATCACCACCGCCAGTTGGAGTTCACTCACCAGCTTGCGCAGCAAATCTAGTAATCGCGCCTGTACCGATACATCTAGGCCACCGGTGGGCTCATCCATAAATACCAGCTGCGGATGGGTGACAAGGTTGCGGGCAATTTGTAAGCGCTGCTGCATACCGCCGGAGAAGGTAATGGGCAGATCGTCGATTCGGCTACTATCTATTTCTACTGCCTTTAGCCAGTTAAGCGCCTGCTTGCGGATGTCGCCGTAGTGGCGACAACCGGCCTCCATTAAGCGTTCTCCAATGTTACCGCCAGCCGATACCATTGGCCGTAGCCCGTCTAAGGGGTGCTGATGCACGATGCCAAAATGCTCTCGAATTAAACGGCGGCGCTGGGCTTCTGAGAGCTGATAAAGGTCGACGCTGTGTTGCTCGGAGCTAAATGTGACCGAGCCACTTTGTGGTGTGAGGCGCCCAGATAAGGCTTTTAATAGGGTGGTTTTACCCGAGCCTGATTCACCCACAATAGCCAATACTTCGCCGCGATAGAGTTGTAAATTGAGCGCTTCAAAGCCTTTCCCCGGCGCATAGAGCATGCTTAAGTTGCAGGCTTCAAGTAAGGCTTCATGTTGTTCCAGCAGCAGCGCTTGCTTAGTTGGGGGGAGTTGGGTCGCTAAGTTAGTCATGTGCTACTCCTGCGCGCGTGGCTTGTTGTTGGCAATAGTCAGTATCAGAGCAAATAAACATGCGTTGGCCTTGGTCATCCATCAGCACTTCATCCAGAAAGGTGTGTTCACTGCCACAAAGGCTACAGGCATGCTCCCAGTGTTGAATGGCGAAGGGGTGGTCGTCAAAATCGAGGCTCTTCACTTCGGTATAAGGCGGAATGCAGTAAATGCGTTTTTCCCGCCCTGCGCCAAATAACATCAGCGCGGGTGAGCGGTGCAGCTTGGGATTGTCGAATTTAGGGATCGGCGAAGGATCCATTAAATAACGCTGCTGCACCATCACCGGATAGGCATAGCTGGTGGCGATGTAGCCGTAGTTGACGATGTCTTCATACAGCTTCACCTGCATCGAGCCGTATTCTTCTAAGGCGTGCATCTTCTTGGTTTCGGTTTCCCGTGGTTCTATAAAGCGTAAGGGCTCGGGAATGGGCACCTGAAAGACTAGAATTTGGCCGTGCTCTAAGGGCTGCTCGGGAATTCGGTGGCGAGTTTGAATGACGCTGGCGTCTGTGGTGCGCTCGGTGGTTGTTAGCTCACAAACCTTGCTAAAAAACTGGCGGATCGACACCGCATTGGTGGTATCGTCGGCCCCTTGGTCGATCACCTTAAATACGTCATCTTGACCGAGTAGAGAGGCGCTTAGCATAATGCCTCCGGTACCCCAACCATAAGGCATGGGCATTTCGCGTCCGCCAAAGGGCACCTGATAACCGGGAATGGCTACTCCTTTTAGAATGGCGCGGCGGATCATTCGTTTGGTTTGCTCGTCTAAATAGCCAAAGTTGTAGGCGGGGCTGGCCTGCTCTATGTCTGCCGCTTGTTGGCTAAAGCTTTTCATTGGCTTCTCCTTGTTGACGCATTTTTCGCAGTAGTTCTAATTCCGATTGAAAGTCGACGTAGTGGGGCAGTTTTAGGTGAGAGACAAAACCCGCCGCCTCTACGTTGTCGGCATGGGCTAATACAAATTCTTCATCCTGGGCTGGGCTTGTTACTGGCTCGTTGTAGCGTTTGGCTTGTAAGGCGCGGTCTAACAAAGCTACCGCCATGGCCTTGCGCTCACTAAAGCCAAAGGATAAGCCATAGCCTCGAGTAAAGTGAGGATCTTGATTTTGGGGTTTAACAAAGCCATTGACCATTTCACATTCGGTAAGCAGCACGGCTCCAATTTCGATATTGAAACCGAGCTCTTCGGGGCAGACTTCAAGGGCTACTTCACCACTGCGAATTTCTCCGGCAAAGGGGTGGTTGCGCCCATAGCCGCGCTGGGTGGAGTAGGCCAGCGATAGCAAAAAGCCTTCGTCGCCGCGGCTCAGTTGCTGCAGTTTCGCGGCGCGTGAGCAAGGGTAGCTGATGGCTTGCTGGGTAATATCGGCGGGGACTTCGCCATTATCGAGTTCGGCCTGGGCTAGGCCCTGCTGTTCCAGCAGTGAAAATACCTTGCTAAAGGTTTCGCTTGTTTGCTGCTCTGCTTTAGTGGCGCTTTGTTGTGGGTTGCTGGCTGTTGGCGCAGCAGGCTGCTCGGCTTGCTGTTCGGCCAGCAGACTAAAATCCAACAAGCGGTGGCTATAGTCGTAAGTGGGACCTAATTGCTGGCCGCCGGGAAGATCTTTAAAACTGGCTGAGATGCGTCGTTGTACCCGCATCTTTTCGGTATCCAAGGGCTCACAGCTGAGCAACATTGGCAGGGTAGTGCGATAGGCGCGCAGTAAAAATATAGCTTCTACTTGGTCACCGCTAGCTTGTTTTAGCGCCAGCGCGGCTAATTCACGGTCGTAGATGCCGCCCTCGCTCATCACGCGTTCTACCGCAAGACTCAGTTGTTCACTAATTTGCGCTACGCTGAGTTCGGCCAGCGACTGGTCGCCACGACGGCGCTGCGCTTGTAAGCGATGTGCGGTGGCAATGGCTTTTTCACCGCCTTTAACTGCTACATACATTAACTTAACTCCAGCTGGGTAGTACGAGAAACGGCGATTAAGCTGTCTTGATGACAAAACATAAAGTCCAGCCCTAGGGGAAAGCGCTGGCTGGGTTTGACTAGGTAATTGAGTAGGCCTTCGTTTAACTCACCCAATTGCAGTTCGCGGCTATCCGCAATGCCGGGGCCACTCAGTTTTAGGCGTGGGCCGCTGCTAAAACTATTGCTTTGCACGATAACGGTGGCGCTTTGTTCTGGGCTTAATTCTGTTCCGGCTTTTAGCTGGTTAAGCTTGATGTTGCACTGCTGGTTAAGCACCACAAAGTCGGCCAGCTCAGCGTTGCTGGCTTTGATGCCATTATGAAAGGCCAAGTTTTGCCACGCTGAGCTTAAGTCTGACTCTGTTGTAGTCAGCTCTGGGCTCAGATAAAGGCTGGTATCTTGGTCACACAGGCTGAGCAGAATTTGGCTAGCTGCGGCATTGAGTGGGGCAAAGCCTGCGTGGTGTTGCAGTGTCACCTTGGTGCCGGGCTCACTCAGGGCCTTGAGTATTTGCCGAAAACATTGCTGAGCATGCTGAACCGGTTGGCTAAAGCCATTGCTAATGTGCTGCATTAGTCTTCTCCTCTGACTAGGGTGAAGAAATCTACTTTAGATTGGGCGGCTCGCTGGGCAATGTGCTGCTGCGCCTGTTTGCGTTGCTCTGCCAATGGCTGAATCACCGTTTCTTGTAGGCTGGGGGCATGTTCGCCTTGCACTAGTAAGGCATCGATGATGGCTGCCAATAGGGCGTGCTGTTTGGCTCGGCCTTGTAAATAGCCATAACCCAGAGTGCCATCTTCCAGACGCACAGCGGCGCGAGTAATGGTGGTATCGGCAAAGTTAAAGCGTTGACCGCTACCGCCGATGCGCCCTTGCAGGCGAGCGAGGCCCACTTCGGGTTGGCGGATCACCTCGCAGGGAGGGTCAAGTTGCAGTTGTTGCCAGCGCGTGAGTAACTCGTTATAGGGGGCGGTAGCCAGTATCGACATCCAATGTTGGCGAGTTTGGATGTTAGGCGTGGCGGGTGACGCGGTGTTCATAAAGGATGCTCCAAACTGAGTTCTACGAGTTCTGCTCGAATATGCGAGAGCGAGAATTCAAAGGGCTGTTGATGTTGATCTACATTCACTGTTTGCAGGGTGAGTAGTGGTGTTGCTGCGCAAATTTGCAAGCAGGCGCAGTCTTCTGCATTGGCTAGCTGAGCGCCCACAACGGTGTGGTGGCGGCGCAGCTTAATGGCGTGATATTGCTGTAAAAAAGCGTGTAATGAGCCTTGCCGATACAGATTTAAGCTGGCTTCATGCTCGCCTAGTTGTAGGTGGTGAAATACGATGCTTACTGGTACTTGGTTAATAAAACGTAAGGTTTTTAATTGAATCACCGTATCCCCAAGGCTTAAGTTAAGGCCTTTGGCCACCTGAGCGTTGGCTTGAATGCGGCTTAAGCTGAGCAAACGGCTATTGGGTTTAACACCGGCATTTAATAGGTTGTCGGTAAACTTAGAGCCCGAATGCAGCGGGTAGCGCATTGGCTTGCTTAATACCATTACTCCCTTACCTTGTTGGCGTAACAGCCAGCCTTTAAGTACCAGTTCGTCGATGGCGCGGCGCAGGGTATGGCGGTTCACCTGATAGTGCTCGGCGAGGCGTTGCTCCGGTGGCAGGTACTGGCCAGCCTGATAGCCTTGGCTGATTTGCTGTTCCAGATTAAGCGCAATTTCTTGGTAACGCGGCATCGTGTGGCTCTCTTAGATAAACAGTTTACGCACGCGCTGTGAGGCGAAATCGAGTAAACTGACGGTGCCAACGATGATGATCATCACCGCACAGGTTTGCGGGAACATAAAGTCGCGAATGCTCTCCCAAAGAATCACCCCAATGCCGCCTGCGCCCACCATGCCCACCACCGTGGCGGAGCGAACATTGGATTCAAAGCGGTATAGCGAGAAGGAAATCCACAAGGGCAATACTTGCGGGATCACCCCATAAACAATTTCTTCCAACTTGTTGGCGCCAGTGGCTCGAACCCCTTCCACTTGGCCGGGGTCGATGGCTTCCACCGCCTCGGAAAACAGTTTGGCTAGCACCCCGGTGGTGTGAATGAATAGCGCCATTACCCCAGCGAAGGGGCCAAGGCCGACACTCACCACAAATAACATGGCAAACACCATTTCGTTAATCGCTCGGGCGGCGTCCATCAGCCGGCGCATCGGTTGGTAGACCCAAGCTGGCACCATGTTCTCGGCGCACATTAGGCCAAAGGGCACCGATAAAATAATCGAGAATATGGTGCCCCAAATAGCGATGTGCAGGGTGATCAGCATTTCCTCCAAGTAGTAGCGAAGGTCACTAAAATCGGGAGGAAAGAAGTCGCTGGCGAGTTCAGCCATGTTGCCTGCGTCTTGGTAGAGTTTTAGCGGAGCAATTTCAGCACCCTGCCAACTCCATACCAAGCCTGCTAGAGCAATAGCCCAGGCAAACAGGCTTAACCAAGAAGGCTTGCTGTGTTGTTCGAGAATGGTGGTGTCGCTGGTCATGTGCGTATCCAACTTGTCTAGATAAGTGGTGATTACAAAAGCTGGGTCGAAACCCAGCTAATCGTGCTTATTGCGCCATGGCAGTAATGGCACTTTGTTGGCGGTTTAAGTCGGCCAATTGCGCATCGATAACCGCTAACTCAGCGGCTTTTTCTGCTTTAGATAGCTTGCTGTCGTTTTCGGTATTGATGCGGTTTTTAAACAACACCAATTGGCGAATAGGCAGTAGTTGTAGGTCGCTAGAGGCTTTGAAGGGGGCCCATTGCAATTTTTCTAAAATAGCCAGCTCTTGCGGGTCACCCGATTTGCCGTAGTTCATGAAGAAGTCGTAAACCTTGCCTTTTACGCTTTCTGGTAGGTTTTTACGCCAGACGATGGGATCGGATGGAATTAACGGTGATTTCCAAATCACTTTTAACTGAGCAAATTTGTCAGGCGCAGTGACTTTTAGACGATCCATGTTTTCGGTATTGCCGGTGGCCACGTCTACTTGCTTGGCGGCTGCGGCGAGGGCATTGGCTTCGTGGCCCGAGTTCATGCTGCGTTTAAAGTCAGACACCGAGATGTTGTTTTGGGCAAATACGTAGTAAGAAGGCACCAAGAAACCCGAAGTGGAGTTGGGATCGCCATTACCAAAGGTGAGCTGGCTGCGCTTGGCAATCACGTCGTCTAAGCTGTTTAGCGGGCTGTCTTTGTGGGTGACTAATACGCTCCAGTAACCGGGATTGCCGGTGACATCTACGGTTTGGGCGAAAATTTCACCACCGGCGCGGTCTACCGCTTCCATGGCCGATTTGTTGCCATACCAGGCTACGTCTACTTTGTCGAAACGCATGCCTTGAATGATGCCGGCGTAATCAGGGGCGAAGAAGGCCTTTACCTTATAGCCGGTTTTTTGTTCCATGGCCTCTAAGAAAGGGATCCAAGTGGTTTTTAAATTTTGCTGAGATTCAGTAGAAATAATCCCAAAGTTGATGGTTTCCATGGCTTTTTCCGCCGCGGTGACCATGCTTGAACTAAGCGCAGCAGCTACTAGCGTGCCAGCAAAGGCTGTTTGCTTAATAAGCTTTAACATGCATCTATCTCCTTGAATGGGTTAGGCCGTCTGTGGCCATAGTTGTGGAACTGTTTGGGGTGTTTGTTGGGGTGAATCTTGTTCGCTTTGGCTGCCATATAAGGCAGCCAAGCTGTTATCGCCTAGCTGTTCGCTGGGGCCGTCGTAAAACACTTCACCTTGTTTTAGCGCCACTACGCGCGGGCAATAACGTTTGGCGTAATCCACTTGATGCAGGGTGACCACCACCGCGATGCCTTCTTGCTGGTTAATATCGCGCAGAATTTCCATCACGATGCGTGATGATTCGGGGTCTAAAGAGGCGATGGGTTCATCGGCCAGAATAATTTTGGCCTGTTGCATTAGCGCGCGGGCAATCGCCACCCGTTGCTGCTGGCCGCCAGATAAAGTAGAGACCCGTTGCAGGGCAAATTGCTCTAAGCCCACCCGCTTTAGTGCGGCCAAGGCTTGGCGTTTTTGGCTTAAGCTAAAACGCGCGCTAAGGCTGCGCCAGCTGGGGGTGCGGCTAAGCGCGCCAATGAGTACATTGTGTAATACGCTGAGCCGCGTCACTAAGTTAAATTGCTGAAAAATGTAACCAGTTTGGCTACGGCTTTGGCGAACGCTGGCGCAATATTTACCGTTTTTTTGTACTGGGATGCCTAATACTTCAACGTAGCCCTTGGCAGACTTGTCGCTGCAAACTAGACCATTTAAGTGGCGCAGCAAAGTGGATTTACCCGAACCAGAAGGGCCCAATAGAGCCACCATTTCACCTTGAGTCACGCTCAGCTCTACATTCTTAAGCGCGTGGTTATTCGCAAAGTGTTTGTTCAGTTGTTGTACCGAAATAACTTGCTGGCTCATCGTTTCATCCTGCCGTTGTTTTGCACTCTAACTTAGGCGGGAAATATGACAGTGAGCTTATCTAGACATGTCAGTTTGGTGACTTATTTATGGCAATTTGCTTACAAAGTGAGCAGGTTGTTGGGTGCTGTTCGCTTGTTGAGGATTTAAATTTGACCTGTTTGAGGATTGCTTTAGATTAGTGGCTAGATCTAATAGCACTAACAAGGACGCCCATGATTACTCTGCACCATTTGGTTCAATCCCGCTCTAACCGTATCGCTTGGTTATTAGAAGCATTGCAACAGCCTTATCAAATTACCGTCTATCAGCGAGACTCTAAAACCTATGGGGCGCCAGAGAGTTTGAAGCAGGTGTCGCCCTTAGGCAAAGCGCCAGTGATAAGTGATGGTGAGCTGGTGATTGCTGAATCGGGGGCGATTATCGAGTACTTAATTGATAATTATGACGAGCAGCAGCAATTTCGCCCTAAAGATGGTCAGGCTTTATTAGATTACCGCTACTGGCTGCACTTTGCCGAAGGCTCGATGATGCCTCTATTGGTGATGCGCTTGGTATTAAACAAATCCCTAGAAAAGCCGATGCCGTTTTTTGCCAAGCCGATCATCCGTAAGTTTGTTGATGGCTTAAATAACATGTTTATTGAGCCGCGCATTGTGCCGCAGTTACAGCAGGTAGAGCAGCACTTGGCTAAGCACACTTGGTTTGCCGGTGAGCAGCTGTCGGGGGCGGATTTTCAAATGATGCTGGTACTGCAACTGGCCGCGCAGCGCTGTGATATGTCGCCTTATTCGCAGATTAAACGCTACATGCAGCAGATAGAGAAAATCGAAAGTTATCAACGCGCCATGAAAAAATTGGCGGCGGCTGAGGCTGGCGAATAAGCCCGCTTTTGTTTATAGCTTTGTTGTGTTTATAGATAGTCTTCTAGTTTCATGGCTTGTTCTAAAAACACATCGCCTGCCCAAGTTAACTCCTTATTTTCAGGATAAACGGCACAGGCATACCAGAGGATTTGGGTGGTGCCCGACATGGAAAACTCGTGTAATTCTCCCCGTTTAATTAGCGGTTCGGCTAAATAGCGGGGAATGCGGCACCAGCCTACACCCGCACGCATCATTTGAATGCTCTCTATCATATTGTTGCAGATGATTTGGCGTGGGCTAGCAACATACAAATCTTGATGGCCAAACTCGTAGATAAAACGTGGCACTATTTGGCTCAGATCGGCCAGTTCACTTTTATCCATAATCGAGCCATGGCGAACCAAGTTTGGTGCTGCTACCTCGGCCACCGCAAAGTTAAATACATCCACTTGGTTAAAACCTTTTAGCTCCAGCATTGGCGAAAATACCACTGCCAGCTCGGCTTGCCCGGTGCGTAACCATTCCAGTACCTGAGAGGTGCCGCCGGTCATTACTTCCAGTTCTATAGTGGGGAACTGCTTTAATACCTCAAGATAACAGGCCGTTAGCGCGGGATTGGCAATACTGCTGTCGATGGCGACTTTAAATTCGCTGGGAGTCGTTTGGTCTAGCGACTTTAATTGTCCCTCAAAAATCTCGCTATCTTGCACCAAGCGTTTGGCATAGCGGTAGAGCATTTTGCCGTGCTGGGTGGGAATAAGTTGGCGAACTTCTCGCTCAAACAATTGAATATTGGTGACATCTTCTAAGGTGGCGACCAACTTAGCCACCACTTGGGGGCGCTTATTTAGGCTTAGTGCAGCCATTTTGAAGCTGCCTTCATCCATGGTGGCAACAAAGGCTTGCAGTTGGCTTAGTGAGTAATTCATTGCTTTCTCCCGCGCTCAAGAATAAACACTGCCTCAATTATAAACATCTTTAGGGTGTTCAATGCGATTATTTTTTACACCTAATCCTTATTAAAATGCCTTTGATTCGTTCAAACAGCCAAGAATTTTTGTACTGAAAGCAAGACAAGGCGGTGAAGGATCTTCGGCAAGGTGGGTTCAATTGTGACTTGGTCACAGTGGTTAAAACCCTTAATCCACCTGTTTAACTGGCTAATGTTGGCGGCGCATGCCGCACTTAAAGAGAAATGAAAATGAAAAAGATTTTAATCGGTTTACCAATGTTGTTATTAGCGGGAACTGCTATGGCTGAGCAAAGCGTTAACTATGGCGATCCTACTGCGCAATTTACTATGGGCGGCGTTTCTCGTTCATCTGATCGTACTCAACTAAATGGAGTGGTTGGCTGGGGTGAAGGCAATATGGTGTTTGTCGATCTCGGTTTGGGTGATAAAAGAACGGCTGAAGACAAGCTCGATTATGACTATCGTTTGCGTTATTTCAAAGTGAATGATGGCTTGGGATATTCTTTAGATGTGGTGGGTAATGCTGACTCCACCACTACGCTGGCCGGGGGAATGTATAAGTTTCAACTGAGCGATAAAGTGTCGGTATTTCCTATGCTGTACGGTGGATACTTAGACAGTAAACATGCCATTGAGGTTGAAGGGCGCGATAGCTTTAAAAATTCGGCGATAGCGCAAGCGGGTTTGTATGCGATGTATGCTTTTGATGGTGGCCACTGGTTATATGCCAACCCTAAGGCAAGTTATGTGGCTCGTGCTAAAGAGTTTGTTCCGCAGTTGGAAGTAGGCGCGGGTTACATGCTTAGCGAAAATAGTTCCCTGGGGCTTAAGCTAGAGCACACCGTTGAAAATAAAATCTCTGATAAAGATACGGTAGGTTGGATTAGCTTTAGTTACTATTTTTAAGCTAATCTGCCATTTAAGTGTAGCGGTGGACTGTTCTTGAGTTACAACTTGAGAAAGCGGCAATCATAAGGACGCTTATGATTGCCGTTGGCCGTCTGCATTAATTGTTTGCGCTTTCAACACACAAGCTGTTCAGCACTTTTTCTTCAATGGCTACCGCCACTCCATCTTGTTTATTGCTAGGAGCGATGTAATTGGCAATTGCTTTTAGCTCTGGGTCGGCGTTGTCCATGGCTACCGCAAGGCCCGCGTATTGCAGCATTTGTAGGTCGTTTTCGGCATCACCTGCACACATCACTTGCTCAGCACTGAGGCCAAGAATAGCCGCCAGTTGCGCTACACCCACGCCTTTGTTGCTGTCGCGATGTAAAAATTCTAGGAAGAAGGGGGCACTACGACACACCGTGTATTGCTCGCGCAGTTCAGCGGGTAAGTTGGCAATGGCTTGGTCGAGTACGCTTTCTTCGGCAACAAACATGATTTTAACTAGGGCGTCGTCGGCAGACAGTTGGGCGAAGTCGAATTCGTTCACATCGATGCCATTTATTGAAGACTCAATGTCGGTCCAAGGGTTGTGCTGCTGGGTAATGAGGCCATGTTCAGCAGAGAAGGCATGAATATATACACCAAGTTGCTCGGCTACTTTTAGTAGCTCGCTGCCGTCTTTACCATTTAGTGTGGTTTTATGAATGATTTCGCTATTGCCTACGCGTTGCACCAATGAGCCGTTGTAAGAAATCACAAAGTCTTCATCGCTGGTTAACTCTAATTGCTCTAGGTAAGGAACCAGACCTTGCAGTGGGCGGCCTGAAGCCAAGACCACTTTTACTCCAGCTTGTTTAGCCTGTTGAATGGCTTGGTGGGTGCGCGGGGTGATTTTTTTCTCTTCATTGAGCAGCGTGCCGTCCATATCTAGGGCGATAAGTTTAATCATTTCAGCGAAAACCTTTCATATTGATGAGCTGGGCTTAACAGTGAGCCGAGCTGAGCGTGGGCGTTTTGCGGCAATTTTACACTAAAAGTGTGAGCGCTGTGTTGTTTAGATCAGGCTAAACACCATGCTATTTTTCATCTGGCACAATGATATTTTATAGCGACGCGCCTCAATATAAACCGAGATAAACGGAGCCTGAATGGAATTTTGTCCAGTTATTAAGCCCTTAGAACAACAGCGTTTGGCAGATTTGGCCAGAGAGATTTGGTTAGAGCACTTTACACCGATTATTGGCCGCACTCAGGTGGAGTACATGTTAGCGCACTACCATTCTTTGGCCATTATTAGCGAGCAAATCGCCGCGCAAGATTACGCATATTACTTGTTGGAAGAGCAGGGCCAAGCGCTGGGCTATGTGGGTGTGCAGCCCAAGGATGGCGCGTTGTTTTTAAGTAAACTGTATATTCACCGTGCTGCTCGCGGCAAGGGCCTGGGCAAACAGGCCATGGCCTTTATTAAAGACTTTGCCAAGCAACGCGGTTTAAGTGAAATTAATCTCACCGTGAACCGCGATAACCACGACACTATCGCCGCCTATTTAAAGCTGGGTTTTGTGAAAACCGGCGAGCAATGCGCCGACATTGGCGGCGGCTATGTGATGGACGACTGGCTGATGAGCTTAAGGCTATAAGCGCCAGAGTTTTGCGCTAGTTCGCTTAGCTTTTTGTGCTGAGTTTTTGTTTTACTTTTTCCAGCAGCATGGCTTTGGTTGTTTCAGTTTTAAGGAGTGTTTTTTATGCTGTTTTTGAAAAACTCAATACGTTGTTGAAATCGGTCTCTAGGCACTCGTTGTTTAGTCCAGTTGCTTTTATTAGATAAGGCATTTAAAAAACCAGTGGGATCATTAGCTACTACATGTTGTTGGATGAACTTTCTTGTACCTCCGGTGTAATCGCCTCTAAATTTTAAATCGACAAGTAGTTGTTTTATCGCAGGGTGAATTTTTTGCCAATTACACTTCCCATATCGAGCAGTTACATCTGATTTCATGCATAAGCGCTTGGTTTCAGATTCTTCCTCTTTATAAGTTATTTCAAATAATTTTACTTGCTGTTGATGGGTAATTTCGAAGTTTCCTAGCTTCTCATTTGAAATGAAGTTTTTAGCTGAAGTACCAAATAGTCCAGCAGCTCTTGATAAAGTTTTGGCATCTGTAGGTTTAAGTCCTGCTTTGATGAGATCTTGGTTTATCTTAAATGCTGTTTTATTTTTCATATCGTACCCTCTACCTAAGGTCAGTCCTGAAAACGGGCTGGGTACATGCAGTATTCGACTATGGTAAGGTCCTTTTTCGTTTCCTTCTGCTTCAAAGGTTAACCTTCCAAGGTTAGGGAGTAATACACTCATTACTTACATCCTTAAATATTGGTTTTTAGCCAGCGTAAATAGCTTATTCTCTCGATTATTTGGGTTTCTAAACAAGCATTGAAGATGGAGAAGTATCCACTTCCGTCTTTGGATTCGTAGGTTTCGATTTTACAGTTAGTCTCAACATAATCTTCCCAGTAGGCTTGAGAGTTTCTTAGTAGTTTGATGTATTTTTTATCTTCACTGGACTCTATTAAGTGATTTAAGTCTATTTGCATTTCTTTTTTAAGGAAGGTAATAGCATTTTGAGTGCAAGTGTCCATTTCTTCTTGGTTCACTTTGTCTATGCAACTAACACTTAGAAAGGGTTTATGTATTTCAGCGTAGCTTTTTTCGGGAGCTTGATATTTAGATGAACCGAGTATAAGGCTAAGGGTGATTAAGCTTAGAATAACTCTCATATACGCTTTTATGTGATTAATTGTGGCAACAAAATAAAGCATTGTTGTTATATTTGTCAATATTGGTATTGGGCTTTCACTAAATTTAGCTTAAATCTACTATGGATTAATCAGTTAAGCGGTAAGTTTTTGTTTAACCTATATCTAATAGCAGGCTTTAAGTTACTTGGTTTTGGGCCGATTGTTTTGCGTCCATGGGATCGGACGGCAGTTGGTGTCCATGGTATTGGAGGCTATGCGATGGACGACTGGCTGATGAGCTTAAAGCTATAAATAAGCGCGAGGGCTTCGCGCTTTAGTGCTTAGCTTTTTGTGCTGAGTTTTTGTTTTACTTTTTCCAGTAACATGGCTTTAAGTTGCTTGGTTTTGGGCCGGTTGTTTTGCGTCCATGGAATTGGTCGACAGTTGACTGGCCATGGCATTAGCACTAGTTCGCTTCAGTTTTTGTGCTGAGTTTTTGTTTTACTTTTTCCAGTAACATGGCTTTAAGTTGCTTGGTTTTGGGCCGGTTATTGGACGTCCATGGGATCGGTCGACATTGCTCTATGGCTTTAAAACCCAGCCTTGCAGTAAGTAGGCCTGCGCCAATGCCTTGGGCAGCTTTGCTGGATAATTTGGCGGTCAGCTCGGCGCCTAATAAATCACTGCCTAAGTCGCTCACTACTTCACTGGCGGCGGCATAAATCATGTTGGCAAACACGCTTTTAGTGAGGCGGATGCGGCTTAGGTAACCCAGTTCTATGCCATAAATTTTGGCTAGCTCTTCAATCATCTTAAGGTTACGCCAAAACATAATCAGCATGTCGACCAGCGCCAGTGGGCTAATGGCCACCAAAATGGCCGCCTCGCTGGACCACTTAGCAATGGCTTGTTTTGCGCGCAGATCCATCGGGCTTAATACGGTTTCGCTATACAGGTTAACTATTTCTTGGCTGCTGTGGCTGTCGTTTAACCATTGCTGCCACTTAAGGTATTCCTCGGTGTCGTTAATCCCTTGTAGCTTGGCAATTTGCTCGCAGTAGCGCTGGGCTTGGCCGTTGTCGAGTTGCTGAATTTGCATTAGCTCTTGGCCGTGTTGCTGCTGCTGATGGTAGCGTTTTAAGCGGCGTAAGCGGCGTAATTCTTTTAGGCCAAACACCAGCGAACCAATGCCTAAACTGGCCACTACCGCGCTGTAAATAGCCGCACGTAGCGGCGAGCTTTGCCATAGCTCAACTAGGCTTAAACCCAGTTCGCCTAAAGCAATCACTAAGGCGGCAATTAAGCCGTATTTAAGCCAAGGATTGCTGCGTTTGGGTTGTAGCTCTAGGTTTATCGGCGGCTGCTCATCGTCGGCATCGGCTTGCCACTGTTCGCTCTCATCGGCCACTTGTTTCGCCGCCAGCTTATTGGGCTGCGCTTGACTGGCTTGCTCTAACAGTTGCTCAGCGAGTTGTTCATCGGTGAATTCTTGGCGTTGTTTTAGTGGAGTGCTCATTTAAATTTGTCTCCTAGTAAAAACTCGATGGCTTGGTCGATGCGAATATGCGGCAGGGCTTCAAAGCTATTGGCCTGAGGCGCCTGAAAAGGACTGAACTCAAAACCTTGCTGCTGCCAAAACTCTGGCTTGGGCAGGCTGGCGGGCACTTCACCGGGAAATACCGTAGTCACTTTTTGGCTGTCGGCATCACTTTGCAATATGCCTTTTAAGGCGCTGAAAGACTGGCTATTGATTTGTACCTTACCGCTTTGAGTGGCCTTGATGGAGGCCAGCGCCATGGTTTGGGTGCTAATGCCTTCAAATTTCACATGGCGTTTGCCCTCGGCAATCAGCTGGCTCAGCAGTTGTACCAGTTTGTCGTGTTGCTCGGGAGTGACATGGTCGGCCTTGCTAGCGGCAAATACCAGTTTATCGATTTTCGGTGCAAACAGGCGGCGCAGTAGGCTGGTTTGACCGTAGTTAAAACTGTGCAGAATTTGGTTTATCGCCAATTGCATATCACAAAAACTTTGGTGGCCGCTGTTCAGCGGGCTTAAGCAATCTACCAGCACTATTTGCCGGTCAAATTTAACAAAGTGCTGGCGGTAGAACTGCTTTACAACGTGCTCTTTGTAATATTCAAAACGTTGCTCTAATAGCCCTAAATAACTGCTTTTCTGGGCTTTACGGCTGCCGCTGGGTTCGCTTAATAGAGCTGGCGGCAGCGGGAAGAATGCCAGTATTGGCGCACCGGCCAGTTCCCCCGGTAATACAAAACGCCCCGGTTGAATATGATGTAGGCCGAGTTCGTCTTTACAACGATGCAAATACTCGGTGTAGGCCTTGGCAATGTCGGCCAAGGTGTTTTCATCAGCTGGGCTATGAATATCTATATTCAGCAGTAAATCTTGCCAGTTCTTGGCTAATTCGGCCTTACGCGCAGGCTGCAAGTTGTTGGCGATATGCTCACACCACTGTTGATAAGTCATGTTTAACAGTGGTAAATCCAATAGCCATTCACCGGGGTAATCTACGATGTCTAAGTTGAGTGTGGCGGTATGGCTAAGCTTGCGCCAGATAAGCGATTGTGGGCTATAACGCAGTTTTAAGCGTAGTTCGCTCACCCCATCGGTGGGCGAAGGCCAGCGCGGCGGCTGACTTTGCAGCGCCTGCATGCCGCCAAGATAGTCGAAACTGGCTAAATGCAAATGCGGCTGAGGCACCCGCTTGGCCCCCAAAAAGCCCTGCTTACGCGCCAGCGTCCACAGCGGCAGCTGGTGGTTCTCTGCGCCCAATAGCAGCTGATTCACCAGCGAGGTAATAAACGCCGTTTTCCCCGCACCACTTAAACCGGTAACGGCAAGGCGCAGTTGTTTGTCCATGCTGAGTTTAGCCAGCTCGTCGGCTTTAGCGCCTAAGCGCGATAATCGGGATGGGCTCATAAATAGCGGCGTTTAATTAATGGGTACTGCCTACTATATCAGGGTTTACAGCCCGCTTTTCAAGCGAAGTGCTTGATATTGGTTATAGAAGTGACTTACACCGAGTTCGTGGGCAAGGACAAGCCTGAGTTGTTTGTAGTGCATAGGGGTAACTTAAGATTGGACAGAACCTTGTTGTAGTGTAAAAACTCTATTTGGTGATATTCAGATTGGGATTTGTAGGTGTAACGCTAACCCACGAAGCCTACAATAGTCACCGTAAACACACCAACCGATTTGAATCAAAACCGCCAAGCGTTAACAGTCCGTCTTGAGCACCTTGTTAAGTAATTTTTACTTACCAGTCTTCGCATACATTTCACATACAACTTCAACATCACGGAAATTATCAGTTCGCCAAAATGGTTGACGTTTAAACCCCTTATTCCCATTTAATTGTTTATATCCATCACATTCACGACCAAAATACGATGTCAGAGTTGGTTCAAGCTGTTTCTCTAATGAAAGCCCACTGAGAGAAACGTCATAACCATACTGGGATGGGGATATCCATAATCTTCCATTCGCACCACTCAAACTCATGTGCTTTTTAGTTTTAACTTGTTGATTCAGAGTAATTACGACTGCTTGTCGATTTAGCTCCGATACAACTTTTTCCAATAGAGAATATACAACCTCTACCTTGTTCATAACCCAGGCTCCAATAATCACATAACATCTAAAAACTTGTCCCGCTTCAATTGCTTGTTAGGCATTTTTTGCTGGATTCTGCTTCCATGACGCACGAACATGTGTGCCATTGCCTTTAGGAAGATTTTTCCTTGCAATTATCTGACTTTCAAAAGAGAAGTCTTCGTTTATTTTAACTATTAACAGTTTATTAAAGTTTCCAGAGCGCTTAACTCTTACTTCATCCACACCTTTTTCTGGAGAAATTGTTTTTATTTCAATAAAGTCATTACCGAGTTTGCCATCAGAACCTTTGGTATGCGGTTTATGCCGCTTAATACCATAGTGAATTTCACCAAAAAGTTCTCCCAACTCACCCCAAATTTGTAGATAACGATTCGTTAATGAATGAAATACCTCAGCATTATGAACAAGGTCTTCAAAAACCTTTATTAGTTCAGGGTTAACATTTTGATTTTCATCTGTTAACTCTGAATAATCTAATGTTTCCCATTCATCAGAACTAAAGCCAAATTCTTCAAGATTGATTGAGGTATCATATGGGTTATATCCACAAGCCGCTGCATCTGCGATTTGATCAGGACTATAACCTTCATTGTGCATATCGTGTAAGAAATCCCAGTCGCTCATGATTGTCTCGTTTTACTGTGGATGTAAATAAAATGCCTAACAGCTTATTAAGAGGAAAAATTCCTTGTTTAAACAAGGGTTTTTCCTCTTGTTATACATTTGATAAAGCTTAGATTATCACCTTTCCTAAGTGACATCAGCAATCTAGCTCGAAAAATAACAAAAACATCAGTACAAAAAAATGCAAGCCTTTGTGAAAAGAAGGAATCACAATTTAGATGGGAATAATTGCAGTGCTTTGTCCACAAAACTAGAAACATTAAGAGAAGATAGGTTTATTAAGAGTAGTTTTGAGGGAGAAGGGGGCCAAAAACGTTTCACATTCTGGAAAGTCAAGGTTGGCTTTTCAATCCCTTCATTATCGCCGAGCAACGCCGTTTACAAGCGATGACGCCGAGCACTGTTTGAGCGAAGCGAGTTGCGCAGGCGCGCTTGAAAACAAGTCGCGCAGGATGAAGATAATGCAGGGCGAGCTTTCTTTTTGCTTCGTTTTTCTTTGCTCGCGAAAGAAAAATGACGTCGCCGAAGGCGAAAGCTTTTGATCTTAAAAACTTAAAGCGCCACCGTCAGCATGAAATCATCACTACCAACTCAATACCAAAACAAAACCCAAACGAACGGAACGTGAGTTTAACCGTCTCAATAATCGCACGGCTAAACCTCTTAACTCACCCTTAGTTCTTAGGCTTCACCAACAACAACGGAATCGCCAATGCCGATAACCCCGCCATGATTAAGAAAATTCCACTACCTATGCTTTCATATAGGCTACTGCTTAAAAAGGTCAGCAGGGCGGTGCCCATGTTTAAGGCTATCGCCGAATACAGCGCCTGTAGCGGAATCGCCTGATGCTTCGGCGCCTCGGTGGCGATGTATTTAATCGCCGCTAGCTGGGTAAGAGCGAAGGTGAGGGCATGCAAACCTTGCGATAAAGCCATCAATGGCAGCAGTTCGGTGCTACCAAAAATGCCCCAGCGCAGTACCGCACCAAAGGCCGCTAGCAAAAACATTTGATTGGCATTCCAACGCTTAAACCATTTGCTGCCAAAAATAAGAATGCTCATTTCCAGCGCTACGCCAATCGACCATAAATAACCAATGGTGGATTCGGGGTAGTCGATGCTTTTCCAGTACAGGGTGGAGTAGGCGTAGTAGGCGGCATGCGAGCCTTGAATTAGCGCGGTTACCGCCACAAACTTAAGTGCGTAAGGTTGTTTGAGTACTGGCCATAGGCGGCTGCTGTGGGGTTCAGTGCTTTCTTCATCTTGTAGCGGAGAGGCTGGCGTTAACAGGCTTAGGCCCCACATTGCCAACAACGAGCCTAAGGTGGCATATAAGATCAGCGAGTGAGAAAAGTGAGTTAGACCAATGCCAATTAAGGTGGATGAAATAATAAAGGCCACTGAGCCAAACACTCGGACTCGGCCATAGTCTAGCTTGAGCTGGCTGACCCATTTGGTGGCAATGGCGTCGCCTAACGGGATCAGCGTGGCAATAAAGAAGTTGGCGGCGAGGGTGAGCACGGTAAGCCAAAAGTAACCCTTTAGCCAGCATAGGCTGGTAAGCACCATGACGCTGGCAAAGCTACACCAGCGCAGGCCAGGTAGCAGCTGGGCGGCACCCTTGATGCGGGGAATCAGTAGCACGTTACCCAAGAAACGGGCTAGCATACTACACGCTAATAAAAGGCCAATTTGGCTGGGGTTTAGCCCTTCACTTTCTAGCCATAGCGCCCAGAAGGGTAGGAAAACACCCCAAGCGAAAAATAATCCTGAAAAATATAAGCTGATCCAGCTGGCTGCCTTTGGTTTTATCACACTACTTAACCTACTACGACATTAAGGCGGCATTATAGCGGTTCTCCATTAATAACCAAGACTTAGCACGGCCTGAAATGACTAATTTTAGATTAATTATTACTTCGCAATTATCGGGTCGAGCTGTTGCGATTTTTCGGTTACATTGTGCTTAAACCACTTCGGAGGCTTTATGGACGTTGCTAGTTTGCCCTCGCATCATGAATATCAAATTATTGCTCATGCAATGGATTATTTGCTGCAACATCAGCAGCAACAACCCGAGCTGAGTGAGCTGGCCAAGGTCATCGGTTATAGCGAAACCCATATGCAGCGTTTGTTTAGCCAATGGGTGGGCGTATCGCCAAAACGCTTCTTGCAGTACTTAACCTTGCAGCAAGCCCAGCAACAATTACAGTATTCAAGTTCGGTGCTGGATTTGTCTCAGCAACTGGGCTTATCTAGCGCTGGCCGCTTGTATGATTTGTTTGTGTCGGTGCAGGCGGTCACGCCGGGAGAGGCGAAGATGCAAGGTGAAGGCTTGGTGATTCACTATGGCTGGGGCCATACGCCCTTTGGCTGCGCCTTTATTGCCAGTACCAGCAGAGGCATTTGCCAGTTAAGCTTTTGCGAAAGTGAGCAAGCAGATAGCGCCTTGCAAGAGCTTAAACTGGCATGGCCCAAGGCCGAGTTGCTTGCCGATCAGAGCCAGGCTCAAAGCTTACTTAAGCAAGTGTTTAGTCAGCAACAGCTGCCAGCCAAACCCCTATCGTTGTGGCTAAAAGGCACTAATTTTCAGCTTCAGGTATGGCAGGCCTTGTTAAATATTCCCTATGGCCATGTATGTTCTTATCAATTTTTGGCCGAACATGTTAGCTCGGCTAAGGCCACTCGGGCGGTGGCTAGCGCAGTGGCGAAAAACCCCATCGCTTATATTATTCCTTGCCATCGAGTGATCCGCAGTAACGGCGCGCTGGGCGGTTATCGCTGGGGCTTGTCACGTAAACAATTGATGATGGGACGCGAAGCCCAATTAAAGCAGAGGGAAGAATGAGTAGCGTGAGTTTACAAGCCTTGGATGAGGCTGACATACCCGCCTTAATGGCGCTAAGCCTTGCCCCAGAGCAAAGCGCATTTGTTAAGCCCATAAGCGAGATTTTGGCGGCTATTAGCCCTGCGCAACGCGCTTATGTAATACGTTGCCGGCAGCAACTGGTGGGCTTTTTCATCATTGATAGCGATTACCCTTATGCTCGCGAGCTCGACTTACATGATGTGGCGTTATTACGTTCGTTCTATATTGGCCAAGCCTATCAGGGGCGTGGTTACGCTAAACAAGCCTTGGCGCAGCTGCCTGCTGTGTTAGCCTTACAAGGTGGTTTTAAACGTTTTAAACATCTAGCGCTTACTGTTAACTGCCGAAATAAGGCGGCTCAAGGTTTATATTTAGCGACAGATTTTAGCGATAGTGGGGTATTGTATTTGGGCGGCCCGGCTGGACCTCAGCATATTTATGTTAAAACTTTAGCTTGAGGGGCTAGAACAGGAGGAGAATGGAAGCATAACCTAAGATTATGCTTCACAATTTGAAGTTAGATAACTTCAACATTGGCCGCTTGTGGGCCTTTTTGACCGTCTTCAACGTCAAACGCGACTTTCTGGCCTTCTTCAAGTGATTTAAACCCAGTACCTAGAATTGCACGAAAGTGAACAAACACATCAGCGCCAGATTCCTGAGAAATAAAACCAAAACCTTTTTTTTCGTTAAACCACTTAACGGTACCAGTGCTTTTAGACATTGTGTCTCCTGAAACGATTGAAATATTACTCTAATTTAATTTGCTTGGCTTTTTGCAGGGCTTGGTAATTTGGATAAACTATGCGCTGTCTTTTTTCAAGCGGACACATCATAACAACAACTTAGGGCTCGGCATAGCGACAGCAAGCCGCAAATAAGCTTTTGCTTGATAACGTTTTCAATGTCGTGATGCAGTTCACGAAAGATTCGCTTAAAAACATTCTTCAACATCGATAGTTGTGTGATCTGTGTCATTTAATGGCTTCTTCCCGCCAAGGTTTGCTGGGTGAATTGCCGAAAACGTTGCTCCAATAATAGTGCGTTGTTAGTTTCGCCACTCATGGCTAGCAGTTGTGCGGCCACTTCTGCGGTCGCCCACTGGCCTTTAATGGGTCGTGAACGCAAGCCATATTGCGAAGCTTGGTCTGCGGCAACCGATATTACTGGAAACTTATCTAGCCAGGGGCTTTGGTGGAACATTTTTCGCGCCTCTCGCCAGCTGCCATCCAGCAGTATAAATAAGGGCTTTTTGCCGTGCGCTAATTCCACCTTATGTTTTACTCGTTCACTGGGGCTAAAGGCAGCGGGAAACACCACGTAGGGTTGCCACTGGTCTTGTTGGCAAAGCGCCAGTAGCTCTGTATTTGGCTCGGTGCGGCTCCATATGTAGGCGTAGGTATCGGGGATTAAATCGGCAACAAAGCGGCCGGTATTGCTGGGGCGTAGTACTTCCATGTTGTGCATCAATAACACAAAACCACAAGCACTGTTTTGCAGTATTGCTTGCTCACAAAAGCAGTGTTGTTGAGGCATTTGGCAGCGGCTACAGCGAGCACGGCGGGCGCCTCGCCCCTTAAACTCAGTGGTGGCAGCGGCTTTGCGCTGGGCATAAAGTTGTAAAAAACGGTTCACAAGAGGGATCTGTAAGGACAAAACGCCAGTATAACCAAGCGCTGGGGGGAAGACTATCTTTGCTCTACACCTGCTATGCAGCTAAACCCTGTTGTTGCTGCCTAGCTGGCAGCGTTAGCCTAGGCTTAACGCGCGCGAATAAATTGAATAGCCCTTAGCCATTGCTGATTATGCTGAGCTTTGCGCGGCTAACAGCGCCTCTAATTGGTCTTTTTCAATGGCCGGTGAATAATAAAAACCTTGAATAATTTGGCTGCCGCGCTGGCTAACAAAGTCCAGTTGGGCTTGGGTCTCTACGCCCTCTACCACCACGTTGAGGTTTAGGTTATGCGCCATCTTGATAATGGTGGCGGTGAGCTGGCATTGCTCTTGGTCATCGGGGATTTGGCTAATAAAACTGCGGTCTATTTTTAAGGTATCCCAAGGGATCTTCGACAAATAAGACAGCGAAGAATAGCCGGTGCCAAAGTCATCTATGGCTAAATTTACGCCTAATTGTTTGATTTGTTTTAATAAGGGAATGGCTTCGTTTTCCCGTTCAATAAAAACTGATTCGGTAAGCTCTAACTCCAGTAAGTGTTGGGGAAGCTGGCTGCGGTTTAGGCACTCACTTAATCGTTGAATAAACTGACCAAAACGTAATTGATGAGCCGATACGTTGACCGACATAGTGATGGGCGGCAGGCCTTGCTTAAGCCAACTGGCCGCATCATTACAGGCTTTTTCTAGTACGTAGTCACCCAGCCGGTCAATGATACCGGTGGCTTCTGCTACCGGAATAAACTCTCCCGGTGAGACCCAACCTAAGTCTTCATCATGCCAGCGCGCTAGCGCTTCTACACCACGAACTTGACCATTTTTAGCGCAGTATTGAGGTTGGTAATAAACCAATAAATCTTGGTTTTCTAAGGCGAGTTTGAGCTTGGCACTTAAGCTGAGTTTACGCTGGCTCTCTTGAGTGAGTCGGTCTTCATAAAAGCCGTAGGAGCCTCGTTGGGTGCGTTTGGCCTCGTAAAGGGCGGCATCGGCTTCTTGTAGCAGGTTGCGCTGCTCTCCAACTTTTTGCAAGCTGGCGCCAATGGTGGCCGAGATATAAATCTCATTGTTGCCACTGATCAAAATGACTTTTTTTAGCTGCTGTTGGATCTCGTGAATAAGCTGTTTACTTAAATCTACATCATAGCTTTTGATTAATAGAGCAAATTCATCACCACCGGTGCGACTTAAAATACCGATATGCTCACTATGGGCATTTTGGATGATCAGTAGCCGAGTTGATACAGCTTGTAATACTTCGTCACCAGCAGCGTGGCCGAAACTGTCGTTCACATCCTTGAAGTGGTCGAGGTCTATTACCAGCAGGGTGGTGGCGGTTTTATCTAGGGCCGCAAGTTGTTCGTCTAATACTCGCCGATTGGGCAATTGGGTGAGTTGGTCGTGGCGAGCTAAATGGTTTAGGCGTCGTTGTACGCTTTTTTGCTCGTCGATATTTACTAGCGAAAACACATAACTTTGTGCTTGCTGTTGTTCAGACTTCACTCGATTGACCGCCAGCAAGCCTTGATGGCGATAACGCTCACCAAAGGTGACTTCTCCACGCCAGTGAGCGGATAAGATTTGCGCGTGATGTAGCTGTAAGCCGTTGTGTTGAAACAGCGTGTTAATCATATAAGTTTGTTGGTTTAGCAGGGCTTTATTCAGTTTTAACATCTCGCAGAAGGTATCGTTGGCCTGAAGCAGTAGTCCTTGAGCATTAACAATGGCCAAGCCTTCGCTGGCATTTTCAAATACCGTGGCCGCTTGCTCTAAACCGTAATCTTTAGCAGAGAGCTCCTTCATTAGCTGATTGCTGGTGGTAAATAGTAAACGCCAGCGAACATCTTCGGCTTCTAGATAGTTAACGAAGGATTGATGCTTAATAGCAATAAACAATAGCAGAGGTAGGGCAAACGAGCTGGCGGCTAACAACTTGCCATTTAGTCCTCCTAATACAATGGCAATAATCTCTGGGCTAAAACCAAAGGCGATTAGCGGGAACAAGATGCCATCGAGGCAAAGAACCAGCACAAACAACGCAATGTACAAGACACCAGTGAGCAGCGCCGGAAGGTTAAGTTTTTTAGCTTTTCAAAGCAGAACAGTAGGGTGAGTAATTCTAAAATAATCAGCACCCCTCCCAATATAATGAACGGCGTTGATAGCTCGAATAGTGCCGAGGAGGTATTGTGCGGGTTGATTACACCGTCACTTTGCAGGGTGGTGGCAGCCAAAGACGAAAATAGCACGTTAAATAAGTCGACAAAAATCAATAGCTTAAGCACATGCCTTAAGATAAATACATCTCTTTCTACCAGCACAAATAACACCGAGCTCATCATGAAGGCGCCGTAGCATAAATTACCACCTGAGACGTTCATCTCGGGAGTGATCGGTATTGAATACACATTGCCAAAAAAGCCGCCGATGAGTAATACCAAAGCGAGATAAATATAAAATGCGACTTTGCGTTGTGGGCCTTTCAGCGCAGTGAAATACAGGGGGAAAATAGAAAATAAGCTGACTTGAAGAATAAATAGTCCGAACATTGGCAAGCCCACATAGCGATCCTAGCTAGGCTTAACATTATCTCGTTTTACTGTTTTAATCATGTTCTTATTAGTAATTTTGCAATGAATACCAAGCTTTACTGCCGTGGCTGATTGAGTTGGCCGGTGGCGGGACTGTCACAAGTTAGATTACGCCAATTAGCGAAAAAGATACTGACGTGGATAACCGAAGTAGTGGCGTATACGATGATGTTGCAGCAGGATTGCGCAGCTTAAATGCACTATTGCTACCAAGACCATCAATAACGCCATTTGCGGCCAGGCTTGTTCGTCTGTGGCTCGCTCTTGATAGCCTTCAATAAGGCTATGCAGCCATTCGGCGCTGAGTAAAACCATGGCTACTTGGTTGAGGCGTAAACAAATGGGGTGGCGGATCATTAAGCTGATGAAGCCCATGATGCAAAGGGTGGCGTAAATATGCTGATGAGCATGAATAAAGTGAGCGGCACTCAGTACTAGACATAGACTAGTGGGGGCTAGCAAGTAACGTATCGGTGAGCGCATAATACATAACCACTTGGTTAAAAAAGATGCAGCGAGTTTGGCGTTGATTGGTATCTAAAATACTGATTTAAATCAAAACAGCTAATTTTTATCAGCCCCTATCAAAAAAAATAAGAGGCTGATCGCACTAAGCCCCAGGACTTAGTGCTTAAGTTAATGATTTAAATCATATATTCACTTAAAATTTTGATATTCGAAATACTCGAAGTCAGCCGCCAGTTGTTGCCCTGTTAGATCGCAGGCATAAAGACCCACTAAACTTCCGGTAAAGCGGAATATCTCACCACTACCTTCGTCTGAAAGATGGGTGGCGTTGAGTGGGGGGCCAATCTTGAGCCAGTTTTGTCCATCTAACGAGTAGCTAAATTGATACCAGTGGCTATTGAGTTGCAAGCGCATATACACAGCTTGGGCGTCGTTTATCACTTGCTCTTGGCTAAATTCGAGATATTCATCGTTGATATGACCCACTACCTGCAGAACCGCTTGACCTTGGTCATTGACTGTTTTTTTCAAAAAGTAGTGACCATTGCGCGCATAATAAGCCACTAAGCCGGCCATTTGCCGTGGTGATTGTGCTGCAAATTCAACAGCGGTTTCGGTGGCACAATCGAAGTGGGTGATGCGCTGGGCTAACATGCTTTGATGGTAGCGAGAGTAGAGATAATCCCGGCCAGCCAAACGCAAATAGCCGGGGCGTTGGCTTAAGGATATCCATGACTCATCAAAGGGCTCTGTTAGCGATTGGTATTTGACATCGAGCGTGGTTTCTTTGAAGTCATCGCGAGGGGCGCTTTGTGGCCAAACATGGATTGGCAGTTGCGGCGCTTTAATGGTTAATTGCGGTACTCGCCCGCCAACTACCCACGGCCAGTCATCGCGCCATTCAATATTTTGCAGAGCAGTTTCTCTGCCAAGAATGCAGCGACCATGGGTTTGTTTGATTTGGGCTTGCTCTTGCTCTGGGTTAAATATCGGTCTGCCGCAAAGGTGGGATAAAAACCACTCGCCTTGTTGCGTTTCCACTAAAAAGCCGTGGCCTGCGCGCTGTAACTCCGCCTGTTGTTGGTGGTTGGAGCTGAGTAAGGGGTTTTCTGGGTGAACTTGGTAAGGCCCCCAGACATTTTTAGAGCGGCACACCGTAACGGCATGTTCATAACTGGTGCCTCCCTCGGCGGTAATCAAATAGTACCAGCCATCTTTTTTCATGATCTGTGGGCCTTCGGTGCAGCCTAGCTCGGTACCTTCGAAGATGATCTTGGGCTGGCCGACTAATTGGCCTGCTTCGGCGTCAAACTCTTGAGCGAGAATGCCGCCAAAGAAGTCTTTATTTTTACGGCCATCCCAGACCATGTTCACCATGTATTTTCTGCCGTCGTCATCATGAAATAAAGATGGGTCAAAGCCGTAGTTGCCAATAGAAACCGGTTTACTCCAGGGGCCGGTAATCTGTTCGGCGCAGGTCACATAAGCGGGGGTAGACATCCAAGTGCCACCGCGGCAAGAGTGAACATTGGCAAAACAACACCAAAACTTACCATCTGCATAACTCAAGGTAGGGGCATAAACACCTTCGGAATTATCCATTCCGCGCATATCTAAGTGTTCTTGAGTGTTTAGTACATGACCTATGATGCGCCAGTTTTGTAGATCTTTTGAATGGTGCAGCATGATGCCGGGAAACCATTCAAAGGTAGACGTGGCAATATAGTAGTCGTCGCCAACACGTACAATTGACGGGTCGGGTCTGAAGCCGCAAAGGATGGGGTTAGTGATCGTCTTCATAAGAACTCCTAATGGTTTTCTGTAATTTATTGCTTTGAATGGACCTGATATGTAACTTAAGCAGTTATAAATATTAAATTATTGCTACTATGGCTGCGCATCCTCTCAGTTTTGAAAATATTCACCTACCGCAAGCAAAATCCTATTATTTGCGGCGCTTTCATTTTTTGAATGAACCCAAGCTGCACATCCCTAGCCATTTCCATATGTTGGGTGAGATTATGCTATTTGAGAAAATGGCGGGTCAGCTCAGCATTGACGGCCAAAGCCTAGAGTTAAACCAAGGCTTGCTGGTATTCATTCCTTCCTTAGCCATTCACGAAATGGAAATGGACGGCGATGAGCGGCGCTTTAGTCTGTTTCAGTTTCAACGCCAGTTGCTCCAAGAGCTAAACCTATGGGAGCTAAATGCCCAGCTGCAACAAACCTTGGTGATGCAATTGTCGCCGCAGCAAACGGCATTTTTATCTAGCCACTTGGCTTGGCTGGAAAGTATTGAACAGGACGAGCAGCAACGTATGCTAACCCATAGCCTGTTACGTAGCGTGTTGGTATTTGTGGCGAGCCAACAGCAAACGATGTGTTTTGATGCTCAAACCAGCCAGCAGGACTTACTAAAAAGCAAAAGTTTGTCAAAAATTATTCCCTTGCTGCAACATCTAGAGAACCAGCAAAGTGTGCACTTAAGCCTGCAGCAGGCTGCCGATATTTGTGGTATGTCTAAATATCACTTCTCGCGGGTGTTTAAGTCTTTGTTTGCGCAAAATTACAAAGATTACATTTTAAAACGTAAGATCAATACCGCGCTTAACTTACTGACCGAAACCGAGCGAAGCGTTGCTGAGATTGCCTACGCTTGTGACTTTTCTGATAGTGCGTATTTTTGTGCCAAGTTTAAGCAAGTGATGGGTTTATCGCCGGGGCGTTTTCGCCGCTCAACCCAGACAGTGTCGTCTTTCGATTAGTGGTTATGCTTAGTCTTATTTTAACTGGCAGGTCGCTGCTTTAAGTATGGCCGTCTACGCTTTAGGCAAGTAAACATGGGCTTTTAACGGGAGAATAGTGATGCGAATATTGGTCATAGGCGCCTTAGGAACCATTGGCAGCAAGCTAGTTCCGGCTTTGTTGCAAGAGGGGCATGATGTATCGATTAGTTCGCGAGATCCAAAAAAGCCCTGTCCTTGGCCAGAGCAAAGCTGTCAGCGTTATACCCTCGATTTGTTAGTTCCCGACACCTTGCCTGCTGCGTTACAGGAGATCGAATTAGTCTATTACCTGATGCATGGCATGAGTGATGGTCAGTCGCACACTGAGGCCGAGATCACTGTCGCCACTAACTTGGCCCACGCCGCCGAGCAGGCAGGGGTAAAACGCATCATTTATATGGGTAGTTTAGTTTCACCCAAGCCTAAATCTGCCCATATGTTAGCGCGTATTGCCACCGGTGAAGCCTTGGCCCGTGGCGCCGTTCCGGTGACCGAGCTGCGCGCCGGGATCATCATTGCGCCGGGCTCGGCAGCCTTTGAGGTGATGCGAGATTTAGTTGGACACATGCCTTTAGCCTTGGTGCCAAGGGCGATTGATACAAAGGCTCCACCCATTGCCTTAGACAATATTATTTATTACTTAGTGAAGTTGGCAGAAATGCCACACACAGCTGGGCAAATATTTGAAGCGGCCGGTCCAGAATGGTTAAGTTATCGCCAGTTGATGTTGTGCATTGCCAAACAACTTAAGCGCTCGATTAACATTATTGTATTACCGGGTTTGCCGGTGCGTTTGGCATGCTCGGTATTAGGCGTGATTACGTCAGTACCGCAAGCATTGGCTAAGGCTTTGATTGATGGCTTGGCGGAGCCCTTGCAAGCGCAGCCCGATAAGTTACGCCAATTGTTGCCTCAGCCCTTGTTGAGTGTTGAGCAGGCGATTGCCGAGGTACTAAAACAAGAACAGGTTGAAACTTACCCTAAGCGCTGGCGTGATGGCGTTCCACGATTTCGCAATTTTTCTTCCTTACATGGTTTTTATGCTAAGTGTGCTAAGAAATCGCTACGGGTGAATGCCTCAGCAGAAGCCATTTGGCAGGTGGTTAATATGCTGGGTGGGCGACGGCGCTATTTTTACTTTGATAGCCTTTGGGCCTTGCGAGAATGGATGGATTTTTTGCTGGGTGGGCCTGGCCGAGAACACGGGCGTAGTGATTTTCGTCAGTTAAAGGTGGGGGATAGGGTCGACTCTTGGGAAATCCTTAGTGTGGAAGAAGCGGCCTTGTTGGTAATGCGTTTTGGCATGAAGGCACCGGGCGGTGGCGGCATGCAAATTAGCATTGACCCTGATGGCCAGCAGCAGCGTTTAGAAGTGGCTTTGTATTGGCATCCGGCGGGTTTTTGGGGTTTGGTTTATTGGTATTTCTTTGCGCCTTGGCATCGCTGGCTATTGTGGGGGATGACCAAAAATATGGCCAAGTTAGCAGAACAAAAACAACAGGCTCTGCAAGCTAAGTCACCCAGCTAATTTAGCTGGGTGACTTGAGGATTTAGTAAGGTGCAGGGTAGCGGTTAAATACTTCGGCAATGTCTTGCATGGCGCGTTCGCTAAGCGGTTTGGCAAAGGCGTCGATGTCTTCTTTGAGTTGGCTCATCGAGGTTGCGCCAATAATAGTAGAAGTAACACCATCAACTTGATCACACCAAGCTAAGGCTAGCTGTGCGGGGGTATAACCATAACCGGCGGCAATCTCGCTATAGGCGGCCACTGCCTCGTGAGCTTGTGGAGTATCACGGAAAATGCCATTGCGCTGCATGTAGGTCCAACGGCTGCCTTCGGGGCGCGCGCCGTTGGCATATTTACCACTGAGCAAGCCTCCCGCTAGTGGCGACCAAGGTAGGTAGGCCACGTTTTCTTGCACACAGTTTTCAATTAAATAAGGCCAATCTTTGGCGTGCAGTAGGCTAAATTCATTTTGAATCGATACCATGCGTGGCAGCTTGTGTTGCTCGCTAAGTTTCAAATAGGTGTTGATCCCCCACGGCGTATCATCTGATAAGCCACAATGGCGAATTTTTCCGGCCTCAACACACTGCTGCAAACCCTGCAAAATATCTAACATTTGTGCTTGGTGGTCAGCGGCATCCAGCGCGCTGGGTTGAATTTGGTTAGGCCAATGTTTACCAAAGTGTGGGGTGGTTCGGTTTGGCCAGTGTAACTGGTAAAGATCGATGTAATCGGTTTGCAAACGTTGCAATGAAGCGTCTACCGCTTCAACAACGGCGGCTGCGTTAATTGGGCCGCCATCACGCACCCAAGGCAGGCCGGAACCGGCAATTTTGGTGGCTAAAATAATGTCTTTGCGGCGCTGTGGATTGGCCGCTAACCAATTGCCGATAATGGTTTCTGTTTTGCCGTAGGTATCAGCAGACGGGGGCACCGCATACATTTCGGCGGTATCGATAAAGTTAATGCCTTGGGCTAGAGCAAAGTCAATTTGTTGGTTAGCATCACTTTGATTGTTTTGTAAGCCCCAGGTCATGCTGCCTAAGCAAATACGAGAAACCTTTAAATTACTACTACCTAGTATTGAAAAATCCATATTAATTCCATTAGCCAAACAAAAGTGGACAATCCCCTAGCTTATTCTACAGCCGTTGATTAGCCAAGTCTTAAGCTGGAGACTCGGGCTGGCTCGCGGTAAGATCGCCCAGTTAAGCCAACCGAGGAACATTAGCTAACTATGAGTTCTGCCTCATCATTGCCCATCGAAGCGCTAAAAACCGATTTTTTAGCGCAATTGAATCAACATCATCTAGTGGTAGAAGCCGCTACTGGCTCGGGTAAATCAACCCATTTACCGGTATGGGCCGCTAGCCTAGGTAAGGTGTTGGTGGTTCAGCCTAGGCGAATTGCTTGTGAAGCCTTAGCCAGTTATGTGTCGCAACAGTTGGCCGCGGCGGGAAAAGCCTACCGAGTAGGTTACGCTATTCGTTTTCACTCCACTGTTGAGCAACACACCGACATTGCTTTTGTGACACCGGGGATTGCTTTGCGTTGGTTGGCCGAGGGTAAGTTAGCGGACTATGCGGTGATGATTATCGATGAGTTTCACGAACGCCGTTGGGATTCAGATTTGTTATTGGCCTTGGTCAAACCACTCGCTCTGCGAATAGTTGTCACCTCGGCGACGTTGCAGGGGATAGGTTGGCGGCTTACTTGCCAGCCAAAGTGTTGCAGGCTCAGGGAAGGGAGTTTCCAGTTGAGGTGAGTTACCTTGCCCGTGAAGCTCATCACTTGCCCGACAATCAAAATATGCTTGAAGCGGTTAAGGCCGCGCTGAATATCGCTATGGCTAAAGACCAAGGGATATCTTAGTTTTTCTACCGGGACGGGGAGAGATTCAACGTTGTTTGGACAGTTTAAGCAAGCTTGATGCGCAGGTGTTGGCGCTGCATGCTTCTATCAGTGCCGAGCAGCGACAAACGATTTTGGACTCATCCAATGAGCCGCGGCCTAGACGGGTGATTTTAGCCACTAATGTGGCCGAAACCAGCTTAACCATTCCGCGTATTTCTGCGGTGATTGACAGTGGCTTGGAGCGGCGAACCCAACAGCGTGCTGGTAGAACGGTGCTGAGTTTAGCGCGCATTTCACGCGCTAGCGCCGAGCAGCGCCGTGGCCGTGCTGGGCGAGTACAAGCTGGCCATTGTTATCGCTTATGGGGAGAATTTGCACCCTTAGAAAACACCACTCCGCCGCAAATGCAGCGCGAGGAGTTATTGGAACCGATGTTGTTTGCTGCCAGTTGTGGCAAAGCCTTAGCGAGTTTGACGTTTTTAGAAGCATTGCCCGATAAGTCGCTGCAACTGGCTAAAGCCCGCTTGCAAACGATGCAGGCCTTAGTCGGGGAAGATAGCTTGAGCGAACATGGTAAGCGTTTGCTTAAGTTGCCAATAGATAGTTATTTTTCCCACTTAGTCGAGTTGGTTAGCTCGGCCAATGAGAAAGCGGCGATGCTTGACCTTGCGGCGGCATTAAGTATTAACCAACGATTGTTGTCAAAACCCAGTGGGGAGCATGCCTTAAAGCAGTTGAGCCATTGGCAGCCCTTACATTGTGATATGACGATGCTGTTGGATTTGCTGCGTGGTCGGGCTTGGCCAGAAGAGCTAGATGTCAATCAGCAAGCCTTAACTCAGGCTCAAGAGCTGGCCGAGCAGTTACGAGCAGTGATGGCGCAGGATGATTTAGCCGAAGCGCAGCCTTACGACCGCGACAAACTGTTAGGCTGTTTAATTGAGAAGGCTCCTGAGCTGGTGTATGTGCGCAGGGAAAAACGCCCACAGGCCATGGCTAATGGCCACACCGAAATAGAACTGGGGCGAGATAGTTTGCTGGCAGATGAACAAGCCGCAGCACTGGTATTCGATATCTATAGTTTGCCGGGTAGAGGCCATAAACAGTTAAAAAATATTGGTCTGTGCATGGCGCCGTTAAGCTTCACCTTACTTCAGGCTAAGCAAGTGGGTGAATTAGTGGCGACTGGCGAACTCGACAGTGAAGGTCGCCAGTGCATGCAGCGGGTTTATGCCGGAAGAGTAATCGCTACTGAGCAGCATCGGGCGAGTCCCGAGCAATGTCGGCAGGCTTTAGTGCAGCAGTTATTAACCAAGCAACTGCCAGATTTCCAAGAATTGAACGTAGCTGAGGATATTGCAGCATGGAATTTGTGGGTGAGCTTGGGCGAAAAGCACGGCGGTGGTGAAGGTCAACCGCTAGAAGTTGAGGCTTGGCTGCTTGAGCGCTTGCAAGAGCTTGGGGTAGAGCAAGTCGATGATATGTCGTTGCTAGAGCCGCAGGACTTACAGTTTGCTGGGATCCCCAGTTGGTTACGCGCAGATTTCGAAGCGCGTTATCCAAGGCTCTTAGTATTAGCCGATTTGAAATTAGATATAGAGTACTTAAGTCGTACTAAGCAGGTAATTGCTCACTATCATTCTGGTGGCCGAAAAGCCGGACCCAAGCGTTGGGAGTTACCCGCTTGGAGCGGCTGGCGAGTTTATTATAAAAAGGCCAGCAAACGCGTGGCTTTAACGTGATACTAGGCAGAGGTGATACGCTTGAGTGTTTCATCTTTTAAGATGAAGTGATGATGAAGCGCTGCCCCCACATGTAGGGCTAAGACTAGGTAGAGTAAGTTGGCGGCATTGTGGTGAACGAAAGACGCGATACCGCTTAAGGTTTCATTTTGTTCACTAAAGCCCGATAGGGTAAACCAGTTAAATACCGCTACATCGTGGCCGCCAGCTAATGACATCATTAAACCAGATATGGGCATGAGCAGCATTAATAGGTACAAGGCAACATGGCCTAAATGAGCCAATTTGAGTTGCCAGCCCTCACCCAAGGGAGTGGGTGCTTTAGTCATTCTATGCCAAGCTATACGCAGTAAAATGGCGGCTAAGGCACATACACCGAAGGCTTTATGTAAGCTTACCCATTCAAATTTTTCTGCGCCACGTGGCAGCTCATCCATATATAAAGCAATCGCGATGATGGCGATAAATAGGGTGGCCATAAGCCAATGTATTAGTTTACTGACTAAACCAAATTGTTGATTGTTATTTACAATATTCATCGTGGATATGTCCTTACTGTATGTAAGGAAAAAGTTAGCACCTGTAGATGACTTGTAAATGACATTTACTTTTTTTTACGCTACAAGATATTTAGCTAAGACCTTGTTGAGTAAACTTTTTAACAGAATGGTGTTTGCTTATTGGGTTGCCGTATTTGGCTATGCTAGCATGGAGCCATTGCAGCAAAGGACGGGGAACAGCATTGAAGAAATTCTTTAGCATTATTGTGCTGATTAGCCTGTTAGTGCTGTTAGCTTTAGCGGCTATTGACCGATATATTTCCAGTCAGGTGGCAGGGCAATGGTTTCGCCACATGGATCAGCTCCCCGCCCAGCCGGTCGCTTTGGTATTGGGCACCAGTAAGTATGTAGGTAAGCGTTTAAATACCTATTACACCTTCAGAGTAGAAGCCGCAGCCCAGCTTTATCATACCAACAAAGTGAGAGCGCTGATTTTAAGCGGAGATAATGCCACCCGCTACTATAATGAACCTATCACCATGCTAAATGATGTATTGCGCTTGGATGTGCCGCGAGAACATATTTCTTTAGACTATGCGGGCTTTCGTACCTTTGATTCGGTGGTTAGAGCCAAACAGGTGTTTGGCCAGCAAGCGATGATTATTGTGTCTCAGCAATTTCATGTTGAGCGAGCCTTATACATCGCTAATCACTATGGTATTAAAGCTTATGGTTATGTGGTGGATGATGCGCCGAGTGAGTTTCATTGGCGAGTCCGTTTGCGCGAGGTGCTGGCTCGGGCCAAAGCCTTAATTGATATACATATATTAAAAGCGAAACCGCATTTTTTAGGGGAACCTGAAGAAGTGAATATTCGCGACAATCTTACAGAGAGTGAGTGAAGGACCCCCCTATGCTGTTGCGTATTTTATGTTTTTGTTTGGGCGGCTTAAGCCTCATGGCTCAGGCCGAACAACAGGCGGTTCCCTATGTGGTGGGCGGGCAAGACGCATCACAAAATTACCCATGGATGGCGCAGGTGTTTGTGGGCGACCACCGCTGCGGTGGCGTACTGATTGGCTCATCTTGGGTGCTGACTGCGGCCCACTGTACTTACGATGAGACAAGCGAGAGTAAACATTTGCCGGTAGCACAGGTCAGTGTGGTACTAGGGGTGTATTCCATGGTGGGCCCAGATGACTCACGGGCGCTAGCGGTGAGCGAAATCTACCAGCATCCGAATTATGTTGAGCCTGGTCAGGCAGGAATAGATTACGACTATGATATCAGCCTGTTACGCTTGGCTACGCCACAAGAGATTGCCCCGCCTATACTCAACGCTAATGGTGTGAGCAGTGCTGTAAATTACGGAGCCTTTATGCGCTTGATAGGCTTTGGCCGCACCAATAACGACCCTTTAAATCCTGAGTATCCCCCGGTATTGCAACAAGCGAATTTAAGTTTATATCAGCCAGAGTTGTGCGCCAATGCTTGGTCAAGTGACAAACTTAGTGAACAGATGTTTTGTGCTTTTGGCACCGATGCCGATGCCTGTAGTGGAGACAGTGGTGGGCCGGTATTTATCTCTGAAGGGGATGGCTACCGTCTCTTGGGCTTGGTCAGTTGGGGGAATCTGTCTTGTCAAGGCAGTCCTGGCGTGTATGCGGATGTGGGCTCGATGTGTACTTGGATCAGCGATACCGCCAGCTTAGCGGGAGATAGCAGCTTGCAATGCTCAGAAGCTAGCCCAAGTTCGAGCAGCGGCGGAGCCAGTTTTTACTTGTTGCTATTGGCGTTTCCTCTGTTGCTACATCGCCGTTTACAGCACCGAGTTTAGGCTCGCTAATCCTTGCTATTACAGGCCGCAATCACTAAAATTGCGGCCTTGTTAATTATTCACTACCTCACAGAGTTTTCACCCAATGCGAGTTGCCGATTTTTCTTTTGTTCTTCCTGATGAGCTGATTGCTCGCTACCCCAAACAGCAACGTCGTGATAGCCGTTTATTGTGTCTTGATGGCAATAGTGGGGAAATAAAACACCAGCAGTTTCCCGACTTACTGGAGTATATTCAGCCCAATGATTTATTGGTATTTAACAATACTCGAGTGATCCCCGCGCGGCTTTATGGTCAAAAGCTCAGCGGCGGTAAGTTAGAGGTGCTGGTGGAGCGGGTACTAGATGAGCACCGTGTGTTAGCGCATGTGCGTTGTTCTAAGTCACCCAAACCTGGCACTGGTTTGCGTTTAGCCGAGGCCTTTGACGCCACCATGCTAGCGCGCCATGATGCTTTATTTGAGCTGCGTTTTGATGATTCTCGCAGTGTTTTAGAGCTGCTTGAGAGCTATGGCCACATGCCATTGCCGCCTTATATCGACCGTCCCGATGAAGATGCCGATAAAGAGCGCTACCAAACCGTATATAACGAAAAGCCCGGTGCGGTAGCTGCCCCCACTGCTGGCTTGCATTTCGACCAAGAGTTAATGCAACAAATTAAAGACAAAGGTGCCGATACCGCCTTTGTGACTCTGCATGTTGGCGCGGGGACTTTTCAACCGGTGAAAGTGGAGTCGGTTGACCAGCATGTCATGCACTCTGAATATGCCGAAGTGAATGACGAGGTGGTAGCTAAAATTGCCAAAGCTAAAGCGGCGGGCGGGCGAGTGATTGCCATTGGCACCACCTCAGTACGTTCTTTAGAGAGCGCAGCCAAAGACGCCAAAGCCAAAGGTTGCGAGCTACAGGCCTATGCGGCAGAAACCGACATTTTTATTTACCCCGGCTATCAGTTTGAGGTGGTGGACGCGATGGTGACTAATTTTCACCTTCCCGAATCAACGCTGATTATGTTGGTATCGGCCTTTGCCGGTAAAGATAACATTAGCCGAGCCTACCAACAGGCTATTGAACAGCGCTATCGCTTTTTTAGTTACGGTGATGCGATGTTCTTAACCCGTAAAAACGACTAAATCTTAGTGGGTGGAGGGCACTTGCCTGCCACTTGTATTACTCAATTTGAATCGGACTGTTTTTCCGATCTGAGGTGACAAATGAAATATGAATTATTGGCTAAAGACGGCAAGGCCCGTCGCGGCCGTTTAGTATTTGAGCGCGGTACGGTAGAAACTCCAGCCTTTATGCCAGTGGGGACTTACGGTACGGTTAAGGGCATGACGCCAGAAGAAGTGAGTGCGACTGGAGCTGAAATATTACTGGGTAATACCTTCCACCTTTGGCTGCGTCCTGGTCAAGAAGTGATGCGTGCTCACGGCGATTTGCATGACTTTATGAACTGGCAGGGCCCTATTTTAACCGATTCGGGCGGTTTTCAGGTGTTCAGCCTAGGTGATATTCGTAATATCACCGAAGAGGGTGTGCACTTCCGTAACCCGGTGAATGGCGATAAGATCTTCTTAACCCCTGAAAAGTCGATGGAAATCCAAAACGACTTGGGCTCTGACATTGTGATGATTTTTGATGAGTGTACGCCTTATCCCGCTACCGAAGAGGAAGCCGAAAAGTCCATGCAAATGTCTTTGCGCTGGGCTGCCCGTTCACGCCAACGTCATGATGAGTTAGCAAATAAAAATGCCTTATTTGGAATTATTCAAGGTGGCGTTTACGAGCACTTGCGTGATGTGTCTTTAGAAGGTTTAACCAACATTGGTTTTGATGGGTATGCGATTGGTGGTTTAGCCGTAGGTGAGCCGAAAGAAGACATGCATCGCATTTTAGACCATGTTGCGCATCGTGTGCCTGAAGATAAACCTCGTTACTTAATGGGCGTGGGTAAACCTGAAGATTTGGTGGAAGGGGTTCGACGTGGCGTTGACATGTTTGATTGCGTGATGCCAACTCGTAATGCCCGCAATGGTCATTTGTTCACCAGTGAAGGGGTGGTTAAGATCCGTAATGCTCGCCATCGCGATGATACCAGCACCCTAGATAAAGAATGTGATTGTTATACCTGTCAAAATTATTCCCGTTCCTACTTGCATCATTTGGACAAGTGTAATGAAATCCTTGGCGCTCGTTTGAATACCATTCATAACCTTCGTCACTATCAACAGTTGATGGAAGGGTTACGTGGGGCCATTGCAGCCGGTAAGTTAGACGATTTTGTCGCAGAGTTTTACGCAAAAATGGGGCGAGAAGTGCCCCCTTTGGCGGAATAATGCACGATTGAGCAAGCAGAACCTTGTTTTTGCTTGCTTAGTCTCCATTTAGTAAGGTAGTTGTACTAATTATCTTAAGTTTTTAATTTTTTAATGAGGGTAACAATGAGCTTATTTATTTCTCCAGCTTATGCCGAAGGCGGCGCAGCAGCTCCTGCTGGCGGTGGTATGGAACTGATTTTCATGATGGCGATTTTCGCCGTTATCTTTTACTTCATGATTTACCGCCCACAATCGAAGCGTGTTAAAGAGCATAAAAACTTAATGGCTTCATTGTCTAAAGGTGATGAGGTATTAACCACTGGTGGTTTAGTGGGTAAAATCATTAAGATTTCTGAAGAGAACGAATATTTCCAATTAAGCCTAAGTGACGATACTACCGTTACTCTTAAAAAGGACTTTGTTTCAGCGGTATTGCCAAAGGGCACGTTGAAGTCTCTATAGTAGCAACTCGGTCACAAGGGATAAGATTTTGTTAAATAAATACCCTTGGTGGAAGAATACGGTGGTGATCTTATTGATCGCCATCGGTTTTCTTTACGCCATGCCAAACTTATACGGTGAGGATCCTGCCGTACAAGTCTCAGGCACTCGGGGCGCTCAAGTAGAGCTTGCCCAATTAGATAAGATTCGCCAACACCTCACCGAACAATCCATCGATTTTCGCTCAGTCGCTTTTGAAGACGGGCTTGCATTAGTTCGCTTGCGTAACGATGCCGACCAACTAAAAGTAAAAAGTCTGTTACATGACATGCTTGGTGATGATTACATTGTCGCGTTGAACTTAGCGCCCGCAACACCGGGATGGCTTGATGCCATTGGTGCTGGTCCGCTAAAACTGGGTCTAGATTTACGTGGTGGTGTGCACTTCCTAATGGAAGTGGACATGGATGCTGCAATTAGCAAAGCCCAAGAAGGCATGATTCAAGATTTTCGTAGCGACTTACGTGAAGAAAAATTGCGTTATGCCGGTGTGAGAAGTGTGGGTGATGCGGTAGTCGTTCGTTTTCGTGATGAAGCTACCTTGGAAAAGGCGATTAGCTTCCTCGATCGTAAATACAGTGAATATCAGTTTACCAACGAAAGCCAAGGCGACCAGTTTAGCCTTAGTGCTCGTATGACTGAAGCGAAGCTAAAAGAAACTCGTGAATACGCACTTCAGCAGAACATTACCATTATCCGTAACCGGGTAAATGAGTTGGGTGTAGCCGAGCCGCAGGTTCAGCGCCAGGGTGCTGACCGTATTGTGGTGCAGCTACCAGGGGTTCAAGATACTGCCCGCGCCAAAGAAATTTTGGGTGCGACAGCAACTTTAGAATTCCGCATGGTGAATACCGATGCCGACATGCGTGCCGCCGCTGCTGGGCGAGTTCCGCCAGGTTCTCAATTAGCTAAGCGTGCTGATGGTTCTCCAGTGGTATTGCGCAATCAGGTGATTTTAACCGGCGACCATATTGTGGGGGCTCAGTCGGGCTTCGACGAATATAGCCGTCCACAAGTTAATATTAGCCTTGATAGCCAAGGTGGTAGCAAAATGGCTGCCTTTACCAAAGATAACGTAGGTCAGTCGATGGCAACTTTGTTCATCGAATACAAACCTACCGGTAAAAAAGACGCTGATGGAAAAACGCTGCTAGAGCGTCAAGAAGAAGTGATTAACGTTGCGACTATCCAATCTCGTTTGGGCCGTAGCTTCCGTATTACCGGTATTGACTCTCCTTCAGAAGCGCAAAATCTAGCCTTATTGTTACGTGCTGGTGCCTTGATTGCGCCGATTCAGATTGTGGAAGAACGCACCGTTGGGCCAAGCTTAGGTCAAGACAATATCGATCAAGGTTTCTTGGCAATTGTGGTGGGCTTGCTAGCCTTGCTGATATTTATGCCTTTGTATTACCGCAAATTTGGTTTAGTGGCAAACATCGCTCTGATTGCTAACGTTGGGGTGATTATTGGTGTCATGTCGATGATCCCAGGAGCAACCTTAACCTTACCTGGTATGGCGGGCATCGTGCTCACTGTAGGTATGGCGGTGGATGCAAACGTGCTTATTTTCGAGCGTATTCGTGAGGAATTGGCTGATGGACGCAGTCCGCAGCAGGCGATTCATTATGGCTACAGCAATGCGCTTTCCACTATTTCTGACGCCAACATTACCACCTTTATCACGGCATTAATTTTATTTGCTATTGGTACTGGTGCGGTAAAAGGCTTCGCAGTGACATTAGCCATTGGTATTGCCACTTCTATGTTTACCGCTATTATCGGTACCCGAGTGATTGTTAACTGGGTATGGGGCGGTAAGAAAATAGATAAGCTATCAATTTAGGAGCGACGACGTGTTTTATTTATTTAAACCAAAAGACACCGTGCGTTTTATGTCGCACCGTAAACCATTTATTTGGTTTACCATTTTATTGATGGTGGCTTCTGTAGCTAGCTTGGCAATCAATAAAATCAATTGGGGCCTCGATTTTACCGGTGGTACCTTGATTGAAGTTGAGTTTTCTCAACCTGCCGATTTAACTCAGGTTCGCGATGTGATGGGTAACAATGGTTATCCAGATATGGTCGCCCAATACTTTGGTTCGCAAACTCAAGTGTTACTAAGAATGATGCCGCGTGAAGGGCTGGACAGCCAGCACTTAGGCGATAGCATCATGGGCTTGTTAAGAGACCAAGTGGACAGCAACGTTGAAATGCGCCGCATTGAATACGTAGGGCCAACTGTGGGCAACGAGCTGGCTGAGCAAGGTGGCTTGGCGATTATTGCAGCGCTTGGTTGTATTCTGCTTTATGTGGCAATGCGTTTTGAATGGCGCATGGCACTAGGCGCGGTACTGGCCTTGGCGCATGACGTAATAGCGACTCTGGGGTTGTTTTCTTTCCTCCAGTTGGAATTCGACCTTACCGTTATTGCTGCCTTATTAACGGTAGTGGGTTACTCCTTGAACGATACTATTGTGGTATCGGATAGGATCCGTGAGAACTTCCGTAAACTGCGTAAGGGTGACCCTGAAGAGATTATCGATGTATCGTTAACCCAAACCTTTAACCGTACTATCGTAACCTCGTTAACCACCATCATCGTATTAATTTCCTTGTTTGCCTTAGGCGGCGAGTTAATTCATAACTTTGCAACAGCCTTGTTGTTTGGTGTGTTTATTGGTACTCACTCTTCGATTTATGTAGCCAGTACCCTGGCGCTGTACCTAGGTATTAAGAAAGAAGACTTTATGCCTAAAGAATTGGAAGAGAAAGAAGGCGCAGACCAAGAACCCCTTGCGTAATGTTTAAAACCCGCTTCGGCGGGTTTTTTGTTAAGGAGAACAAAGATGGCTCATAATCCTCGTTTTTTAGCATTAGTTGATGATTGTCGAAGTCGTATAAAAGAGTGCGACGTACATCAGGTAAAACAATGGTTAGACCAAGGTTTAGCTTTTAACTTGATAGATAATCGTGAGCAAGATGAGTGGGCGAAGAACCGTATTCCTAGCGCACAGTACATGGGGCGGGGGGTATTGGAACGCGATATTGAAACGGCGATCCCCGATTTGGATGCGATGATTGTTATCTACTGCGGCGGTGGTTTTCGCTCGGCTTTAAGCGCCGATAACCTAGTGAAAATGGGCTATCGTAATGTTATCTCTATGGATGGTGGGATCCGCGGTTGGTTGCAGGCAGGTTATCCCCTAGAGGACTAAAGTGATGACAAGCGCAGAACAGTATATGGTTTACTACTTTGATGTTGGTGAACAGAGCTACTATTTTTTAGATGAGCAAGCTGCCAATCAGGCTTTTACTGAAGCAGAACTGCGCGGTGAACTGCCCATGTGGGGTGAGCCAACACCCTTGGCAACCTTGCTGGAAATTAAAGACGCTCTGTTGGCCAAATTTACCAAACGGATCGCTTTTTTAGAGCTTCAGCTAGAAAGAGCAGAAATGTCTCATCTCGACTTTGACTTAGGCGGCTAGCGAGCATATGTGGCGTGCGCTAAGGCTTGCATAACCACTTTGTCGACGTTTGATGGATAAAAACAAAGCGGGCAAGGCCCGCTTTAATCTTCACATGATGGGATTGGCTTAGCTTTTAAGCGCATCGTTTAAATGCGGGCGAATATTAGCCAGCATTGCTTTTAAGACTTTAGGATTAGCACAAACAATGTTACCGCTTTGGTAATACTCGGTATTGCCAGAGAAGTCAGTCACAATTGCACCCGCTTCACGAGCAATCAATTCACCCGCTGCAATGTCCCAAGGTTTTAGGTTTAGCTCGAAGAAACCGTCTAAACGACCCGCTGCAACATAAGCTAGATCAAGCGCTGCTGAACCGGCACGGCGAACATCACCACACTCGGCGAAAATCGAGCCAAACATGGCCAAATAGCTTTCCATGTAATGTTTACGTTTGAAGGGAAAACCCGTACCGATGATGGTACCGTCTAAATCTTTCGCTTTAGAAACACGTAAGCGATAGCCATTAAGCTGAGCGCCTTTACCACGTGAAGCGGCAAATAATTCATTACGTAATGGATCGTAAACTACCGCATGCTCGGTTTTACCGCGAATACGTAGTGCAATCGAAATCGAGAAGTGAGGAATACCTTTGATAAAATTGGTGGTTCCATCCAAGGGGTCAACAACCCATTGGTATTCATCATCCTTGCCTTGATTTAATCCACTTTCTTCAGCGATGATCGAGTGATCAGGAAACGCATTGTGAATGGTATCGATAATGCTTTTTTCAGCGGCTTTATCTACGTTGGTCACGTAGTCGTTAGCGCCTTTTGTTGTTGTTTCAACTTTATCAAGTTGTGCGTAAGCTTGAGTTACAACCTTACCTGCGTTTCGCGCAGCGCGAATCGCAATGTTTAGCATTGCATGCATGAAAAACCACCAATTTGTAGAAAGAACATAAAATAACCGCCGGATTATAGAGAATAGAGAAAACAAACACAATTGATTATAGCTGGGGGATTTAAACTTTTTCCAATCTAGCTGCTTTGGCCAAGGCTATGTTACAATCCGGCGGATTAATTTTAGGGTGAAGTAATATAAATGTTGGAAAATATTCGAGTGGTTTTAGTGGGCACTAGCCATAGTGGTAACATTGGTTCTGCTGCCCGAGCAATGAAAACCATGGGAATAAGCGACTTATGTTTAGTGGCCCCAGAAGCTGAAATTGATGGCAAATCTGTTGCCTTATCGGCTGGTGCATCGGATGTGCTTGGCGGTGCCACTATAGTAGAGCAATTGGCAGAGGCTGTAGCCGATTGTCAGCTGGTTATTGGCGCGAGTGCTCGTTCACGTACCTTAGATTGGCCGATGTTAGATGGTCGAGAGGCTGGCGAGAAATTGGCCTTTGAAGCGTGCTCTGGCAAAGTGGCGATTGTTTTTGGTCGCGAAAGTAGTGGCTTAAATAATGAAGAGCTTCAACAGTGTCATTACCATGTTTGCGTGCCTGCCAATCCTGAATACAGTTCACTTAATCTTGCAATGGCGGTACAGTTATTGTGTTACGAAGTGAGAATGGCATTTTTAGAGCAACAAAATACTCATCCTAAAGCCGCTCCAGAAGCTTACCCTCATGCGGAAGACTTGGAGCGATTTTACCAGCATTTTGAGCAAAGTATTGCCGATAGCGGCTTCATCATAAAACCTCATCCAGGTAAGGTGATGGAGAAGGTGCGACGAATGTTTAATCGAATTCGCATGGAAAAACAAGAGCTTAATGTTATGCGTGGAATCTTAACCTCATTTGATAAACACATTTCCAAAACTGAAAAATAAACCCGAGTAAATTACTGGGTTTTATACTTGACTAAAATAGTCGGATATGGAAAGATCGTGATTAAGTTCACGCGATAATGGGTTGATTGATATGCGCTTAACTTCCAAGGGACGCTACGCAGTGACGGCGATGTTAGATGTTGCTCTTCATATGGAAGAAGGGCCGGTCTCTCTTGCTGATATTTCAGAAAGACAAGGCATTTCCTTGTCCTATTTAGAGCAGTTGTTTTCAAAGCTACGTAAACACGGCTTAGTAAGTAGCGTTCGTGGTCCTGGCGGTGGTTACCGCTTAGGAATGGACGCTGATGATATAGCAGTAGGTATGGTCATTCATGCGGTGGATGAGTCTATTGATGCTACCCGCTGCCATGGCGCAGCCGATTGCCAGGGCGGCAAACCCTGCTTAACTCATTCTCTATGGAATGATTTAAGTGAAAGAATTGCTGACTTCCTCGACAATATCACTTTAGGCGGGCTGATGCGCGAACGGCAAATCGTGAGCGTTGCGCATACACAAGATCGACTTAAGCAGGTTGATACCAACACGATACAAATTAGTTTATGACGCTCGCTCTAGTCGAGTAGTAATGGAGAACTTTATGAAATTGCCAATTTATCTTGATTATTCTGCAACCACACCTGTTGACCCTCGTGTTGCTGAAAAGATGATGCAATACCTTGGCGTGGATGGTATCTACGGTAACCCTGCTTCACGTTCACATCGCTTTGGCTGGCAAGCTGAAGAGGCTGTGGACATTGCTCGTAATCAAATTGCTGAGTTGGTTAACGCCGATCCGCGTGAAATCGTATTTACCTCTGGTGCAACTGAATCGAACAACTTGGCGATTAAAGGTGCGGCTCATTTTTACGCTAAAAAAGGTAAACACCTTATTACTTGTAAAACCGAACATAAAGCCGTGCTCGATACTTGTCGTCAGTTAGAACGTGAAGGCTTTGAAGTGACTTACCTTGAGCCCGAAAGTAACGGTATTATCAACTTGGATAAGCTGGCCGAAGCGATGCGCGAAGACACTATCTTGGTGTCAATCATGCACGTAAATAACGAAATCGGTGTTATTCAAGACATTAATGCGATTGGCGAACTATGCCGCTCTCGCAAAATTTTATTCCATGTTGATGCCGCGCAAAGTGCCGGTAAGATCGACATTGATTTACAAGCCTTACCGGTAGACATGATGTCGTTTTCTGCGCACAAAGTGTATGGCCCTAAAGGCATTGGCGCATTGTATGTGCAACGCAAACCTCGTATTCGTTTAGAAGCGCAGATGCACGGCGGTGGTCATGAGCGTGGTATGCGCTCTGGTACTTTGCCTACTCACCAAATTGTGGGGATGGGTGAAGCTTTTGCCATTGCTAAACAAGAAATGGCTAAAGATAACGAGCATATTCGTGCTTTACGTGAGCGTTTCTGGAACGGCATTAAAGACATTGAAGAGACCTACGTGAATGGTGACTTCGAGCAGCGAGTGGCGGGTAACCTTAATGTGAGCTTCGCCTATGTAGAAGGTGAGTCGTTAATTATGGCGTTGAAAGATTTAGCTGTATCTTCAGGTTCTGCCTGTACTTCGGCGAGTCTTGAGCCTTCTTACGTACTACGTGCTTTGGGCTTAGACGACGAGCTAGCACACAGTTCAATTCGTTTTTCTTTTGGTCGCTTTACTACCGAAGAAGAAGTAGATTATGCCATTAAAGTTATTAATGAAGGCATCGGTCGGCTACGCGAAATGTCACCATTATGGGACATGTTTAAAGACGGCGTAGACCTAAGCCAAGTAGAGTGGGCGCACCACTAGACAATAACTAAGAGATTTGGAGAAATATCATGGCTTACAGTGAAAAAGTAATCGACCACTACGAGAATCCACGCAACGTGGGTGCCTTTGAAGATAAAGACGACGTACATATCGGTACCGGTATGGTAGGCGCTCCGGCATGTGGTGACGTAATGAAGTTGCAACTTAAAGTGAATGACCAAGGTGTGATTGAAGATGCACGCTTTAAAACTTATGGTTGTGGTTCTGCTATTGCCTCTAGCTCGCTAGTAACCGAGTGGGTTAAAGGTAAAAGCTTAGAAGAAGCACAAGCTTTAAAAAATACCGATATCGCGGAAGAGTTAGCTTTGCCACCAGTGAAGATTCACTGTTCTATTTTGGCTGAAGATGCCATTAAAGCGGCAATTGCTGACTACAAAAAGAAAAACGCTTAGACAGTAAGGAGCCGATGATGGCTGTATCACTAACTGAAGCGGCTGCTGCCCATGTAAGCCAGTTTTTAGCTAACCGAGGCGCCGGCAAAGGTGTGCGCCTTGGTGTTAAAACCTCTGGATGTTCGGGCATGGCCTATGTTCTTGAGTTTGTTGACGAGTTGGCTGAAGACGACAAAGTTTTTGAAAGTTGCGGTGTGAACGTAATTGTCGACGAAAAAAGCTTACTTTACATCGACGGCACAGAATTAGACTTTGTTAAAGAAGGTTTAAACGAAGGCTTTGTATTCAACAACCCCAACGTTTCCGGCGAATGTGGTTGCGGAGAGAGCTTTAGCGTTTAAATGGAATACGCTATGAATTATTTTGAATTGTTCTCTCTAAGTCCTTCTTTCCAGCTAGACCTTCAAGGTCTAGCTCAGTCTTATCGAGAGTTACAACAGCAATACCATCCTGATAACTTCGCCGCTGATAATCAAGATAACCAAGCCGCGGTTATGCAAAAGGCAGCGCAAATCAACGATGCTTATCAAACGCTCAAAGACCCCTTAGCTCGAGCTCAATACCTGCTACGCTTGCAGGGCATAGACTTAAGCGGTGAACAGCAAACGATTAACGACATTGATTTCTTAATGAGCCAAATGGCCTTGCGAGAACAGTTGGCCGAAATCGAAAATGCTGCCGACCCTGAGCAAGCCATCGACGATTTTTCCACCTTACTTAAGCAGCAACGAAGTGACTTGAGCTCTAGCTTTGAAAAAGCCTACAATGAGCAAAATTTTGATTTAGCCGCTGACCATGTCCGTAAGCTTAAATTTTACGCTCGTTTACAACAGCAGCTACAGCAACTCGAAGAGAAGATTCTAGATTATTAATCTATGGCATTACTACAAATTGCAGAGCCTGGGCAATCGGCTGTTCCTCATCAACATAAACTCGCTGTTGGTATCGACTTAGGTACCACTAATTCATTGGTTGCTACTGTGCGCAGCGGTAAAGCTGTGGCGCTGGCCGACCATGATGGTCGTTATTTACTGCCCTCGGTGGTGCGTTATCACTCAGCAGGTATCGAGGTTGGGCAAGCCGCAAAAGCCCATGCCGTTAGCGACCCGCATAATACCATTACTTCGGTAAAACGCTTATTAGGTAAAGCCAGCAGTGATATTGATGCTGCTACTTTTCCTTATGACTTTGCTAAAAGCGAGTCGCCGCAAATTAATACCGTGGCGGGAGCCGTTAATCCGGTGCAGGTGTCGGCCGAAATTCTCAAAAGCTTAGCCAAACGCGCCGAGGAATCTCTGCAAGGAGAGCCCGATGGCGTGGTGATTACGGTTCCTGCGTATTTTGATGACGCCCAGCGTCAGGGCACTAAAGATGCCGCTCAGCTAGCTGGCCTGCATGTATTACGTTTACTTAATGAACCCACCGCTGCTGCGATTGCTTATGGTTTAGATAGTGGCGATGAAGGCGTGATTGCCATTTATGACTTAGGTGGCGGAACCTTCGATATCTCTATTTTACGTTTGTCTAAAGGGGTATTTCAGGTATTGGCCACCGGCGGTGATTCTGCTTTAGGTGGCGATGACTTCGATGATGTTCTGGTGGAGTGGATTGCCGAGCAAGCCCAGCTTGAAGGCGTTCGCTCGCCTCAGTTACAGCGTGAATTATCGCGCATTGCCAACCAAGTTAAAATCGACTTAAGTGAACGGCAGCAAACTAGCGTTGAACTGGCTATTGAAGGCATTGATTGGCAAGGCTCTATTACTCGTGAGTCTTTTGAACAGCTGATTGATGACTTGGTTAAACGCACCATTCGAGCTTGCCGCAGAGCACTGCGTGATGCTGAAGTGGACTTAGAAGAAGTTAGCAATGTGGTAATGGTAGGAGGCTCAACAAGGGTTCCTAAAGTTCGCGAAGATGTGGCTAGTTTCTTTAAAAAGCCGGTGCTAACCAGCATCGACCCCGATCAAGTAGTGGCGATCGGTGCAGCGATTCAAGCCGATACCTTGGTGGGTAACAAAAAAGACGACGAACTGTTGTTGCTAGATGTAACCCCACTGTCTTTAGGCATAGAAACCATGGGCGGCCTGGTTGAGAAGGTGATCCCTCGTAATACCACTATTCCGGTAGCGCGGGCGCAAGAGTTTACTACTTTTAAAGATGGCCAAACGGCGATGGCCGTACATGTGGTGCAAGGTGAGCGTGAATTGGTAGATGATTGTCGCTCGCTGGCTAAGTTTACTCTGCGAAACATTCCGCCTTTAGCGGCTGGTGCCGCGCATATTAGAGTGACCTTCCAAGTGGATGCCGATGGTTTGTTATCGGTGACAGCAATGGAAAAATCCACTGGCGTGCAAGCTTCCGTGGAAGTGAAACCTTCCTATGGTCTAGCCGACGAAGCGGTGGCACAAATGCTCAAAGACTCGATAGCGCATGCCAAAGAGGATGTCAGCATGCGAATGTTGCGTGAGCAACAAGTGGAAGCGGCGCGCTTTATTGAAGATATGAATACTGCCTTGGCTGAAAGCGGTGAACGCTTGTTAAGTGCCGAGGAGCGCCAACTTATTGAGCAAGCCATGCAGCACTTGGAACAAGTGGCCGCAGGAGATAAAGTGGCAGCGATTGAGCAAGCCATTAAACAATTAGATAGTGTCAGCCAGGATTTCGCAGCGCGGCGAATGGATGATTCCATTAAACAGGCCTTAACCGGTCAGCAAGTAGATAGGATTTAAGATGCCTAAAGTGATTTTCTTGCCTCATGAGGACTTGTGTCCTGAAGGCGCGGTAGTAGAAGCCAAAGAAGGCGAAACAGTATTAAATGTGGCGCTGCGAGATGGCATTGATATTGAACATGCCTGTGAAAAGTCCTGCGCTTGTACTACTTGTCACGTGATCGTTCGTGAAGGATTTGATTCCTTAGAAGAGAGCGATGAATTAGAAGACGATATGTTAGATAAAGCCTGGGGTTTAGAGCCCGAGTCTCGACTGAGCTGCCAAGCTGTGGTTGCCGACGAAGACTTAGTGGTAGAGATCCCTAAATACACGATTAATATGGTGTCTGAGCAGCACTAAGGAGAGCGCTCATGGGACTGCGTTGGATAGATGTAGAGCAAATTGCGATAGAACTGGCCGAACAATTTCCCGAGCAAGATCCGAAACAAGTTCGGTTTACCGATTTACATCAGTGGGTGTGTCAATTAGATGATTTTGATGACGACCCACAACATAGCAACGAGCGTATTTTAGAAGCAATTATTTTAGCCTGGATGGATGAACTTGACTAAAACGGCCGTCTCGTTGTCAATTTTTATTATGAGGACGTAGCGATGACTGCCGTATTGGAACTAGTCTTATGTGCTAAGCCTGCCGACGCTGTTTGGGGCGAGCAGGCCTTAGTGAGTTTTGAAAATAGTCAGGTCAATATTCATGTAACTGGTGAAGGCGTGCAGCGTCTTCAAGACATTCAAAAAGCGGCCAGAAAGTTAGATGCGCAAGGTTTAAAACAGCTGGCCATCGCTGGAGAAGGCTGGGATCTAGAGGCCTGTTGGGCCTTTTATCAAGGCTATTATAACGCTAAGCAAGATAATCAACTACTTATCAATGGATTAACTGGCAGCGACCAACAACGCTTTGAGGCATTAAAAAGCGCAATTGACTGGACTCGGCAAACTATTAATTTAGGCCCCGCCGAAATTTACCCCATGAGCCTGTGTGAATCGGCAGTGGCCTTACTCAGTAACTTGGCGCCTGAACATATTAAGCACCGAATTATTTCTGGCGAGGCTTTACTCGAACAGGGATGGGTGGGCATTTATCAAGTGGGGCGAGGCAGTAGTCAGGCTCCTGCCATGTTAGAGCTAGATTATAATCCTTCAGGCAAGGCTGATGAACCGGTCGCTGTGGCCTTAGTGGGTAAAGGCATTACTTTCGATTCCGGCGGTTATAGCCTTAAGCCTTCCGATGGTATGGCGATGATGAAAAGTGATATGGGCGGCGCCGCTACAGTTACCGGGGCGCTTGCTTTGGCGATTGCTTCTGGCTTAAACAAGCGAGTTAAGCTCTATCTTTGCTGTGCTGAAAACCTCGTATCAGGTGACGCCTATAAACTCGGTGACGTGATTCGCTATAAAAACGGTGTTTCAGTAGAAGTGCTTAATACCGACGCCGAAGGGCGTTTAGTGTTAGCCGATGGCTTAATCGCCGCTAGCCAAGACAAGCCGGGCTTGATCATCGATGCCGCCACCCTAACTGGCGCAGCTAAGATGGCCCTAGGCCGAGATTATAATGCCGTGTTTGGTTTTGCTGATGAACGGGTACATGACGCATTACAAGCGGCGAAAGCCGAGTACGAAAAAGCCTGGCCTTTGCCTTTAGAGCCCTTCCATAAGGGACAAATAGGCTCTGCATTTGCCGATATCGCTAATATTTCTTCTGGTGAAGGGATGGCGGGCGCGTCAACTGCCGCGGCGTTCTTAGCTCACTTTGTGGAGCAGGCAGAGCAAAACTGGCTGCACTTTGATCTTTCTGGCTCTTATCAAAAAGCCGCCAATGGATTGTGGGCGACAGGTGCTAAAGGTCATGGCGTGCGCACCTTAGCACGCTTGTTATGTGATGCTAGCTAACTTATGATTTTCAATCATGGCAGTGATTTTACCAATACAACTTACGACGGAGCGATGTAATGGCCTTAGAACGTACTTTTTCTATACTTAAACCTGATGTAGTAGCCAAGGATGCAATAGGCGCAATTTATGCACGAATGGAAGCGGCGGGTTTACGTATCGTTGCGGCAAAAATGTTGCACCTATCGCAAGAGCAGGCGGCGGGCTTTTACGCTGAGCACGAGGGTAAGCCTTTTTACTTGCCCTTGATTGAGTTTATGACTTCTGGGCCGATCATGGTGCAAGTCTTAGAAGCAGAAAATGCAGTACAGCGCTATCGAGAATTATTAGGTGCCACTAATCCGGCAGAAGCTGCCGCCGGCACCTTGCGTCATGATTTTGGAACTGGAATGCCACCTAATGGCACACATGGCTCCGATTCACCGGAGTCAGCGGCCAGAGAAATAGCCTATTTCTTTGAAGACAATGAGATTTGTCCTCGCTAATCAACAAAAAGGGGCTAAGGCCTCTTTTTTTATCACTGGCTTTAGTGCCAGTTGAATTAGCTAAAAGGCCGCTGAAAGCTGAGTTTAGCTGGCTTTCTATAGTTATTATTTGTACAATTCGGCGCTTTTTTTAAATGGTCAGTCGTGGAGTAAAGCGATGAGTGAGACAAAAACCAATCTACTTGATTTTAATCGTGCTGGATTACGCCAGTTTTTTGCCGATATGGGCGAAAAATCTTTCCGGGCCGATCAAGTGATGAAATGGATTTATCACTTTGGTGTTGACGATTTTGACCAGATGAGCAATATCAATAAAGCCTTGCGTGAGAAGCTTAAGCAACGAGCCATCATACAAGCGCCGGAAATCAGTACCGAACAGCGCAGTGCCGACGGCACCATTAAGTGGGCGATGTTGGTGGCCGGCCAAGAGATAGAAACGGTATATATTCCAGAAGGTGACCGTGCCACGCTGTGTGTTTCATCACAAGTAGGTTGTGCTTTGGAATGTACGTTTTGTTCTACTGGGCAACAGGGCTTTAACCGTAACCTCAAAGTATCGGATATTATTGGCCAAGTGTGGCGCGCCGCTCAGGTTATTGGGCATAAAGGCATAGAAGGTAAGCGACCTATTACCAATGTGGTGATGATGGGCATGGGCGAGCCATTATTAAACTTAAATAACTTAATCCCAGCCTTAGAGTTAATGTTGGATGATAACGGTTATGGTTTGAGTAAGCGTCGGGTTACAGTGAGTACATCAGGAGTGGTACCCGCTTTGGATAAACTAGGCGACCAACTTGATGTAGCCTTAGCGATTTCCTTGCACGCGCCTACCGATGAGTTGCGTAGTGAAATTATGCCGATTAACGATAAATACAACATCGAAGCCTTTTTGGCTGGGGTGAGACGTTATGTGGCTAAATCCAACGCCAACCGTGGCAAAGTCACCGTGGAGTATGTATTACTAAATGGCGTTAATGACTCCATGGAGCAGGCACACCAGTTGGCCGAAGTATTAAAAGAGACGCCATGTAAAATCAACTTGATCCCGTTTAACCCTTACCCAGGTTCACCTTTTACTAAGCCAAGTAATAGCCGTGTTGACCGCTTTAGTAAGGTACTAATGGAATACGGCTTCACTGTGGTAGTGCGGAAAACCCGTGGTGATGATATTGATGCAGCTTGTGGCCAGTTGGCAGGTGACGTTGTCGACAGAACTAAAAGAACCATGAAAAAACGGATGCAACAACAAGAAATTTCAGTCACAATTCAATAACTAAGCTTATCGAAGGATGGATATGAAACGTTGTTTGTACTTGCTTGTCGCTGTCTGTTTACTGTCCGCATGTGTTACTGAAACCAGAATTAATGGTCAAGAAGTCAACTCCGGTGAAAGGCAGCTCGATAAAGTAGCTGCCGCCAAAACTCGAATTAGTCTCGCCCTGCGTTACCTTGATGCTGGGGACGCCGAGCAGGCCAAGCGTAATTTGGAGCTGGCTCAAGAATTAGCCCCCAATTTTGTTGACGTGTATATTGCCCAAGCGCATTTCTACCAACGTGTTCGCCAGCCTGAACGAGCCATCGAAGCTTATAAAAAGGCGCGCACAATAGCCCCTAAAAATGGTGATGTATTAAATAACTATGGGGTGATGCTGTGCCAGCAAAAGAATTATCAAGAAGCCGAAAAACTGTTTAACTTAGCGTTGGCAAATCCTGAATATGTGCAGGTGGCGGGAACCAATGAAAATGCCGGCTTGTGTGCCCTTGATGCGGGACAATTGGATAAAGCCCTCAATTACTTCTCCAGCGCCTTGGCGTATAATATTCGCCGCCCCTTGTCTTTACTCGGTGCAGCAGAAGTCTATTTACAAAAAAATAAACCTGAGCAGGCCCGTTTATATCTGCAACGGTATGATAGTATGGCTGAAACAACGGCAGAAAGTGCCTTTGCTTGGGTTCGCCTCGAAAGCGCTGCGGATAACTTTGCTGAGGAAGCGCGCTGGGGGATGACCCTGCAACAACAATTTCCTAAATCGGAACAAACAAAACGATATATAGCAAATGACTACTAAAGCAGAATCAGAGCAAGCAGAATTGAGTGACGACATCGAAGTGGTCAGCCCTGGGCAGATGCTGCAAGACGCGCGAGTCGCTGCCAAGTTAAGTCAAAACCAAGTCGCTGAGCGCTTAAAACTTAGATTGCAGGTGGTGAAAGACATCGAAGCAGACAGTTTTGATAGCGGTCTGTCAAATACCTTCATCAAGGGTTATTTACGGGCTTATGCGCGCTTGTTAAATGTATCAGAAGAATTGGTACTATCAAGCTACGCCCATCTCAACGTTGCTCAAGAACAACGCACCGAAATGCAGAGTTTTTCTAGGCGAATCAAGCAAGAAACCCATGATAGTCGCTTGATGAAATTTACCTATTTAGTCGTTCTGGGGATCGTGGTTTTGCTGGTTGTTTGGTGGTGGCAGGATAAAAATAGCCAAGCCGATTATCAACAGTCCCAGTTAGAAGCTGAGATAAGCCCGGTTATTCAAGCCAACGAGGGCTTGAGTGAAGAGCCATCGCTGGCACTTGATCCCGCTGAGGTGGATGCAAGTACTGATGAGCAAGCGCAGGCTAACGCCGAAGCCTTATATTCCGAACCTGAGGCGCAGCCACAAGCGAGCGAAGCTGAATTGCTCGAAGCCAATACTACCACTGCAGAAGCGAGTGAGCCCCCACAAGCTGTAGCTGAACCAAGCGCAGATACAAGTATTAGCGCAAGTGAAGATAGCCAAGTTAATCAGCCCAGTGCTGAATTTACCCCCTTAAACATGCGCTTTGAAAATGAGTGCTGGGTAGAAATCCGCGATGCCAACGGTAAGCGTTTGGTGGCGGCGATTAAACAACCCGGTGAAAGCTTAACTGTGGCAGCGGCGTCACCCTACAGTATTGTACTTGGCACCAACGCAGGTGTAAGCGTCACTTATGGAACAGAAGAAATCGACTTATCGTCATTTAAGCGCGGTAAAGTTGTGCGCATGACCATACCCCAATAATTAAGACCCTAGCTGAATATGAATCAACCAACTCCTATTACCCGCCGTAAATCGACTCAAATCATGGTGGGGAATGTGCCTGTCGGGGAGATGCCCCCATTTCAGTACAATCCATGACCAATACCCGTACCACTGACGTGGCAGCTACGGTTGAACAAATTAATCGAATTGCTGCCGTGGGTGGGGATATTGTGCGGGTTTCAGTGCCTACCATGGATGCAGCCGAGGCCTTCAAGCAAATCAAACAACAAGTGTCGATTCCGGTGGTGGCCGATATTCACTTCGATTACCGCATTGCCCTTAAAGTGGCTGAATATGGCGCTGACTGTTTACGGATTAATCCCGGTAATATCGGTAATGAACAACGCATTCGCTCAGTTGTGGATGCGGCTAAAGATCGTGGTATTCCGATTCGTATCGGGGTAAACGGCGGCTCTTTAGAGAAAGATCTGCAGGAAAAATACGGAGAGCCAACGCCAGAGGCTTTAGTTGAATCGGCGATGCGCCATGTAGACATACTGGACCGTTTGAATTTTGACCAGTTTAAGGTGAGCGTTAAGGCTTCGGATGTATTTTTAGCCGTAGGGGCTTACCAAGGTTTAGCCAAGCGTATTGACCAACCCCTACACCTTGGCATTACAGAAGCTGGCGGATTACGCAGTGGTTCGGTTAAATCGGCAGTGGGTTTGGGCATGTTATTGTCACAAGGCATTGGTGATACTTTACGTGTATCGCTGGCTGCTGACCCAGTGGAAGAAATCAAAGTTGGCTTTGATATTCTTAAGTCCTTACGGATCCGCTCACGTGGTATTAACTTCATCGCTTGCCCAAGCTGTTCGCGTCAAGAGTTTGATGTTATTGCTACGGTCAACGCCCTAGAGCAGCGCTTGGAAGACATTGTAGAGCCAATGGATGTATCGATTATTGGCTGTGTGGTAAATGGCCCCGGCGAAGCCTTAATCTCTGATTTAGGGATTACCGGCGGCAATAAAAAGAGTGGTTTTTATCAAGATGGGGTTCGCCAAAAAGAACGCTTCGATAATGACAACTTAGTTGACGCTTTAGAAGCGAAGATCCGCTCGCGGATTGCTATCAAAAACATCAGTTAAGGCGCTTCTGCATTTAAATTTACCTCCATCGTTAAAAGCCCTATAATCGAGGGCTTTTAGTAGTTATTGACCAGTTTTATTCGAGATTAATGTGGCTAAACAAATACAAGCAATACGTGGCATGAATGATTGTCTGCCAAGCGAAACGCCAGCTTGGCAAAAAGTGGAATCGGTGATCCGTGAGGTTGTTGCGGCTTACGGTTATAACGAAATACGCATGCCGATTGTCGAAAGCACAGATTTGTTTAAGCGCTCTATTGGTGAAGTCACCGATATTGTTGAAAAAGAAATGTATACCTTTGAAGACCGCAATGGCGACAGCTTGACTCTGCGCCCAGAAGGTACTGCATGCTGTGTTCGTGCGGGTAATCAAGCGGGGTTGTTGTATAACCAAGAGCAGCGTCTATGGTATATGGGTCCGATGTTCCGCCACGAACGCCCGCAAAAAGGCCGTTATCGTCAATTTCACCAAGTGGGCGTAGAGTCCTTTGGTATTGCCAGCGCCGACATCGACGCCGAAGTGATTATTCTTTCGTCGCGTTTCTGGAAGGCCTTTGGTTTAGATAAACATGTCACTTTGCAGCTCAATAGCCTAGGTTCCAATGAAGCTCGCGCTAATTATCGAGATGCGCTAATTGCTTATCTTGAACAGCATCAAGACAGCTTAGACGACGATGCCAAGCGCAGAATGTACGACAATCCTTTGCGGGTATTGGATAGCAAAAATCCTGAGGTGCAAGCGGCACTAGAAAACGCTCCTAGCTTAAGTGATTATCTTGATGACGAAAGCCGCGCGCACTTTGCTCAGTTATGTGCCTTGTTGGATAACGCGGGCATCGCCTACGAACTAAACCCTCGCTTAGTGCGTGGTTTAGATTACTACAACCGTACCGTATTTGAATGGGTAACCACTAGTTTGGGGTCTCAAGGCACCGTGTGTGCTGGCGGTCGCTATGATGGTTTGGTGGAACAGCTGGGTGGCAAAGCCACACCTGCGGTGGGTTTTGCCATGGGCATGGAACGTTTAGTGCTGTTGCTGGAAACGCTTGAATTGTTGGGTGATTTACCAGCAAGCGCCGACGTTTATGTGATCAATGCTGGAGAAGGAACACTTGGCGCGGCATTTTCATTAGCTGAACAATTGCGAGATGCGTTACCCTCAGTGCGGGTGATGAGTCACTGTGGTGGCGGAAACTTCAAAAAACAATTTAAGCGTGCCGATAAATCGGGCGCTAGAGTGGCTCTTATCATCGGCGAAGATGAGCTAGCCAATCAACAGGTAACCGTTAAGTACCTACGTCAAGACATTCAACAGCAATGCATCGCTCAGTCTGAGTTGCCTGCATTGCTAAAAAACGTATTAGTATAGTTAAGGAGACACTGTGGAGATTTATTCTACAGAGGAACAGCAAGTTCAGGCCATCAAAGACTGGTGGAAGAAAAACGGCACATCAGTTATTGGTGGTTCAGTATTAGGCCTAGCCGCAGTATTTGGTTGGCGCTACTACGGCGATTATCAAATTCAGCAGCAAGAAGCTGCTTCAGACGCTTACCAGCAAGTGGTTTCTCAGCTAGGTAGCGAAAACGAGTTAAGCACTCTTAGCGACTTTGTTGCCGCTAATCAAGGCGATAAAAACTATTCAGTATTTGCGGCGCTGTTGTTAGCCAAAGAATTGGTGGCAAACGAAGACTATGCTCAAGCGCAAAGCCAACTTGATCTAGCCTTACAAGGCGCCCCCGAAGAGCTTAAAGGCATGATCTATACTCGCCTCGCTCGGGTTCAGGCCCAGCAAGCTGAGTTTACTCAAGCCTTAGCTAGCCTAGAACTGGTTAAAGAGCCTGCACTGCAAGGCTCGGTGGAGTTGATTAAAGGTGACATTTACCTGCAACAAGGCGAGCAAGAGCTGGCGCGCCAAGCTTATCAAGCGGCAGTAACGGCTGGTGCAGCTGAGCTTGACCCTAGTGTTACCTTGAAATTGAATGACTTAAGCCAAGTTGAGGCTACCAATGGTTAAAGCATGGCGCGGCTTAGGCTTAGCCTGTTTACTCGCTAGCTTATCGGCTTGTTCTTTGTTCAACTCTGAAGAAGATGTTGTACAGATGGCACCGGTGCCAGAGTTTAGTAACCAATTTACGGTTGCTCAGCAATGGCAGGCTCGCGTAGGTAAGGGTGTTGATGATTATTTCTCTACTTTGTCACCGGTGGTCGCCTACGACACCATCTTTGCGGCCGCACGCTTTGGTGAAGTAGAAGCCTTGAGCCTAGATGGTAAACGCTTGTGGAAGCAAGACCTCTCCGAGGTGGAAAGTAATAACCGTTTTTCTGGTAATACTTCCAATGCGCGTATTTCTGGGGGCTTGGTAGCGGCTTATCAGCGGGTTTATTTAGGTACTGAAAACGCTGACGTATTTGCTTTAAGCGCTGATACTGGTGAGATTGTATGGCAAGCTAAAGTCGCCGGCGAAGTACTGGCTGCTCCGGCGGTTGAAGACAGCATTGTTGTGGTTATCACCAGTAATGGCCATTTAGTGGCTTTGGATGCTCATAGCGGTGAGCAACGCTGGGATATTAAGATAGATCAGCCTACTTTATCACTGCGCAGTAAAGCTCCGCCGATTATTTCTAGCGGCGCGGTCGTTCTTGGGCGTAGCGACGGTAAAGTGGGTTTGTATCTGCTAAACAATGGTCAGTTATTGTTTGAAAGCAAGTTGGCTCAGCCAAAAGGCTCTACCGAAATTGATCGAATTGTTGATGTAGACAGTAAACCGGTATTGATCGGCTCGCAGCTTTACGCCGTGGCTTACAATGGCAATTTGGTGTCAGTCAATCTGCGTAATGGTGAAGAAGCTTGGCGACGCAGCTACTCTGCTTATCAGGATTTAGCTTCGGCTGGTTTAACCTTATTTGTTACCGATGTTAGCGATAACGTATACAGTATTGACCGAACTAACGGGGTAGAGCGTTGGACCCAAAGCTTACTGTCTTACCGTTTAGTGACGGCTCCAGCCATTGATGGTAATTATGTTGTCGTTGGTGATAGTGAGGGCTACCTGTACTGGTTAAATCGCGATACGGGTGAATTTGTCAGCAAAATACTCGTTGATAAAAGCGGCTTATATGTCGCTCCTGTGGTCAGCTCTGACAAAATTATTGTTCAAGCTCGAAATGGCAAGTTATATGCGCTAGATCGCAGTTAAGTTGTTATAATTATTCAGCAAAGGCTCATGGTTAATTAACCATGAGCCTTTGTCGTGTCATAAATTCTAAAAAAATGAGGCCCTTATGCTTCCTGTTGTCGCCTTAGTGGGACGCCCAAATGTTGGCAAATCTACCTTATTCAATCGTCTTACTCGTAGCAGGGATGCCTTAGTCGCTGATTTTCCTGGACTGACTCGTGACCGTAAATACGGACAGGCCAAAATAGCCGACCAAGAGTTTATTGTGATTGATACCGGGGGTATTGATGGTGATGAGCAAGGCATCGATGCGATGATGGCTCAGCAATCCTTACAAGCCATTGAAGAAGCCGATGCGGTGTTGTTTTTGGTGGATGCTCGCGCCGGTATGACAGTGGCGGATGAAGCCATTGCCCACCACTTACGCAAGCAAGAAAAGAAAGTCTTCTTGGTAGCTAACAAAACAGATGGCATTGATGCCGATGCGGCTTGTGGTGAATTTTATGCCTTAGCCTTAGGTGAAATCCACCATATCGCTGCGGCTCATGGCCGCGGAGTAAACCAGCTACTAGAGCAAGCGCTACGTCCTTTTGTTCAAGAGCAAAGTGAACTACCAGAAGAACCTAATGATCTGGCTGTAAGTGAAATTGAAGAGCTTAGCGAGTCTGAGTTAGATGAACTAGCGCAGCAGTTTGCCGACTTACCGATAAAACTGGCGATTGTTGGTCGACCCAATGTGGGTAAATCTACCTTAACTAACCGTATTTTGGGTGAAGAACGGGTGGTGGTATACGATATGCCAGGTACTACTCGAGATAGTATTTACATTCCTATGCAGCGCGAAGATCAAGATTATATTTTGATTGATACGGCCGGTGTGCGCAAGCGTGGTAAAGTGACGGAAACTGTTGAAAAATTTTCAGTAATCAAAACCTTAAAAGCTATCGAAGACGCCAATGTAGTGATGCTGGTGATTGACGCTAGAGAAGGCATCTCTGATCAAGACTTAAGCTTACTGGGCTTTGTGCTCAATGCTGGGCGCGCCTTGGTTTTGGCGGTAAACAAGTGGGATGGTTTAGATAACGACTACAAAGAGCGAATTAAAACTGAATTGGACCGTCGCTTAGGTTTCATCGATTTTGCTCGTGTGCATTTTATTTCAGCGCTGCATGGTACTGGTGTAGGCCACTTATATGAGTCTGTACAAGAAGCTTATACTAGCGCAACAAAACGCGTGTCTACCTCTATGTTAACGCGAATTATGCAAATGGCTCAGGATGATCACCAACCTCCATTGGTTCGTGGTCGTCGGGTTAAGTTACGTTATGCCCATGCCGGTGGCTACAACCCCCCACGCATTGTGGTTCATGGCAATCAGGTGAACTCCTTGCCTGATTCTTATAAACGGTATTTAATGAACTATTATCGTAAGGCGCTGGAAATCATGGGCACGCCAATTCGCGTCGAATTTAAGGAAGGGGATAACCCCTTTTCAGATAAAAAGTCTAAGTTGACTATGGCCCAAGAGCGTCGTCGTAAGAAAATGCAGAATGTGAGTAAATACAAGAAATCTTAGGAGAGGACGATGAGTATTGAAGTTGCTTGCCCTGAATGCGATGGACAATTACAGCATGAACACGACCATTGGTTGTGTGGTGCTTGCCACCACAAGTTTTTACAGCGAGTGCATTGTGACAAGTGTGATGCCGAACTGGAAAAGTTAAAAGCCTGCGGTGCGGTGGACTATTTTTGTAATAGCTGTAACGAGCTTAAATCTAAACGAGTGGTTATTCGACGTTTTGAGCGAATAGACTAAACGTTTGTTGGCAAATAAAAAGGTGGCTAAGGCCACCTTTTTTGTTGCCGAGCTTATCGCTTACGTTTAGCGATGTCTTGCAATATCTCGGGCCATTGTTGGTAGATTAGATAATGTCCCTGGTTTTCATATACATGCAGTTGGCTATCTGCTACCTGCTCGGCAAAACGCTTAGTTAAAGCCAGTGGGATAAGCCGGTCTTGCGCGCCATGATATAGCGTAGTCGGCACGTCGATTTGCTCTGGTTTAAACGGCCAAGGTGACATGACCTGACAGACTTCGTTAGAGAAGGCATTGCTACCTTGAATCTTGGCTTCCTTTAGATAGCGGCTAAATTTGCTTCTAAAACAGGGATCTTGTAGCACCTTAAGGTCACTGGGCGGGAGATCTCGAGCTAATACTTTGAATAATTTATTAGGGTCTTTTTGCAGGCCTTTATCTAAGATCCCGGCAAACAAGCGATGTAATTTGGGGTAGTCTCGTGCTAACTTCATATGCATGCGGTAGAATTTTGCGGTCGCTTGGTAGTCGCTATCATAGCGTAGCATATCGCCTGAACTCACCAAGCTTAGGTGGCTGATACGCTCGGGCATGGTAGCTGCGGCACAGGCGGCATAAACGCCCCCAGTGGCGTAACCGACAATCTCAACCTGTCTAAGTTGTAGGTGGTCGAGCAGCGCTTGTAAGTCCTCGCACCATCTTATAAAACTATATCCTTTAGCATAGTCAGAGCCGCCAAAACCAGGCCGGTCAATAATAATCAGTCGTAGGCCTAATTGTGCTGCCACATCTACTTGGTCATAAAAATTCTCTAATCGACAGCCTAGTATACTGTGGCAGTAAATCACAGGCTTTCCGTTTGGCGCTCCATACTCTTGATAACACAATTTGCGAGTATCTGGCAGAGTGAAGCAATGGGTGGTGGTGCTGTCGCCTTTAGCCTTAGCGCAGCGGCGGCTGTTTTGTGACAGCATGCCCCAAGGGCCGGTTAATACTAGACTGGCCAATTCACTTTGACTGTTTACTCCGGTTTTCTTAAAAACCGATTTAAGCTGAGTTCGAACCGTGTTGTAACTGACAAACAATTTGTCGGCGATATCTGGGGGGCTACGCCTTGGGCAATATAATTTACGATGCGTTGTTCTTTTGGGGTGAGTTTGTAGCCGTCGGCAAAAGCGCTTAAATCTAATTCAATATCAGGACGTGAAGGCGAAATAAACAGCACTACGCTGGCACTTTTTTCTAGGTCGGAGTTATTTAAGTGGTTAACTGGGCTTAGGATAACCATGCTTTGCTGTTCGTTGGGAGCGGCTGATGTTATTGGCAGACCGCGGCTGTTGCTGGCCTCTGCACCCAGTTCAGATAATTCACGAACGTATTGCTGTAGTAGTAAGGTGCTCTCTTCTTCTTGAGTCACCAAGGTCTTAGCTTGTTGGCTTAGTCCCTGCCTCAGTTGTAGCGTTTCTTCTGCCAACTCATTGGTTAGCAATATTTCGCTTTCAGCATTTAATAGAATCACGCCAACAGGAATGTGGTTGAGCAGTGAATTTAACGAGTGGTTTTTCTGCTCTAAATAATCGATACGTTCAGCAATACTGAGCGCTTGATTAAAATGTTTGAGCAGTACCTTTTTGCGCTCCAAGTCGACTGGTCGCTTAGCTGAGGGTAACAAAGCATCTAACTGAAGGTCGCTTTGGGGCTGCGAAGTCGGTTCTTCAACAGCTTTATATGCGAGTATTTGATATAGATATTCAAGCAGTTCTGGCCAATGCTCAGGCTCAGCGGCAGAGCGGTAGATCATACCGATGAGCTGTTCTTGATTATCGACCCATGTTAGCTTGCTATCCTTGCTGCTATCCGATGAGTTCATAGTTTTGCTGTTAACTCTTACTTGCTAATGCTTTTGGTATTCGCCATGCCTTTTAGGCTTGGTCATTATTATGGCTAAACTGCTAAATAATTAGCTGCTATTTATAGCTCGGTCAATTTTATGTCAGAACTTACTAAAATCCTATTAAATTTGACTAATTGCTCATTAGTTGTGATGTCGACGTTTAAAAGGTTAATCATTAGTGGGTAATCGTTGCCTTACGTGTACCATCGGCAAATCTTAGGCTTATATCATCACCTTTTGTTAACATAGTTGCCGATTTTACGATTTTTTGTTGGTGAGTGACCAAGCTAAAACCGCGCTCTAGCACATTCAGCGGGCTTAAACTATTTAGTTGACGACACAGACTGGCTAAATGCTGTTGGCGCTGTAGCTGTTGGCTGTGCTGAGCTTGCATTAAGCTGTGGCTGAGTTTATCTAAACCTTGTTGAGCTTGTATCAGTCGTTTACTGAGAACGTGCAGGTTTAGTCGCTGTTGGAGCTCTTGCTGCTGTTTTTCATAGTGCTTTAGCCCTTGCTCTAGGGCTAAATTTAAGCGGTGACTTAGTTCATCAAAACGTTGTTGTTGTTGCTCTAAGCGATGTTGTGGTGACTGGGCCTCGATGCGATGGTGTAGCTTGTTAAGGTGCAGTTGCCACTGATTAAACTGGTGTCTAGCGGTCTGACTTAATTGATGTTTCAGGCTATCGAGGCGCTGTTGAATATGGCTGGCTTGCTGGCTAATTATTTCAGCTGCTGCCGAGGGTGTTGCGGCTCTAAGATCGGCCACTAAATCGCTGATGCTGTCATCCACTTCATGGCCGACGGCGGAAATGATTGGCAAGTTTGAATGATATATAGTGCGGGCTAGTTGTTCATCATTAAATACCCACAAATCTTCTTTGGAGCCGCCACCTCGAGTGACGATAAGCACATCCACTTCATCACGTTGATTGGCGATGTTGATCATATTGATTAATTGGCTGGCTGCTTGCTCACCTTGCACCGCAGCCGGATAAACAATCACTTTTATCGCTGGAGCTCGACGCGCCAATACCGACAGTATGTCTTGTAATGCGGCGCCGCTAAGCGAGCTTACTACACCAACCGTGCTGGGGTACTCAACCAAGGCTCGTTTGGCCGTTTGGGCAAATAAGCCTTCGGCGGCCAACTTCATTTTTAACTGTTCGTAGGCTTGTTGCATTGCGCCATCGCCGGCGGGATGAATCGCCTCAACAATTAGCTGATAATCGCCACGCGGTTCATACAAGGTCACTCTTGCCTTTACCAGTACTTGCATACCTGTCTCGGGGCTAAAAACCACCTTGCGATTAGCATTTTTAAACATCGCACAGCGCACCTGAGCGGCATGATCTTTTAAGCTAAAATACCAATGCCCAGAAAAAGGTTGAGAAAAGTTTGATATTTCACCTTCTAACCAGACTATTCCGAGAGAATGTTCTAGTAAACTTCTAACTTCTTGGTTTAATTGACTTACGCTAAGGATATTTCCGGCGATTTGCTTGCGCTGCATTGGCTTGATCTAACAAGAGTGTAAAATAATGTAAGAAAATAACATTTTTCAATTTACCTTGGCTAGCTTTATACCTATAATCCATCCGCAATATTTTACCCCTTTATTAACTGATTTAGGCGAATGTTGCTATGTTGAGAATTTCCAAAGAAGCCTTAACCTTCGATGATGTACTATTACTTCCTGCACACTCAGAAGTACTTCCTAATACCGCCAATTTGGCGACACGTCTAACCAAAGATATTGCCTTAAGTATTCCGATGGTATCGGCTGCTATGGATACGGTGACCGAAGCAAACTTTGCTATCGCACTTGCCCAAGAAGGTGGTATTGGTTTTATTCATAAAAACATGAGCATTGAGCAGCAAGCTGCCGAAGTGCGCCGCGTGAAAAAATTTGAAGCTGGTGTGGTACTAGAACCTATTACTGTTACGCCAGATTTAACCCTAGGTCAAATTGCCGAATTACGTCAGCAACATGGTTTTGCTGGTTTCCCTGTGGTAACAGCAACAAACGATTTAGTTGGTATTGTGACCGGACGTGACCTTCGTTTTGAAACTGATTTTAATAAGACAGTTTCTGAAGTGATGACACCTAAAGAACGTTTGGTGACCACAACCGACACCTCACGTGATGTAGTTGAAAAATTAATGCATGAACACCGCATTGAAAAAATGTTGGTGGTTGACGATAACTTTAAATTAACCGGCTTAATTACTGTAAAAGACTTTAAAAAAGCCGAACGTAAACCGAACGCCTGTAAAGACAGTTTTGGTCGTTTGCGGGTCGGTGCTGCGGTAGGTGCTGGTGAAGGCAATGAAGCTCGTATCGACGCCTTGGTTGAAGCGGGTGTGGATGTATTGCTTATCGACTCTTCACATGGTCACTCTCAAGGTGTGCTTGACCGTATTAAAGCGACTCACGAAAAGTACCCCGATTTACCTATTGTGGGCGGCAACGTTGCTACAGCAGCTGGCGCCTTAGCCCTAGCCGATGCCGGTGTAAGCGCGGTTAAAGTGGGTATTGGCCCAGGTTCTATTTGTACTACACGTATTGTAACCGGTGTGGGTGTTCCTCAGATTACGGCGGTAGCGGATGCGGTTGAAGCCTTAAAAGGCCGTGATATTCCGGTTATTGCCGACGGCGGTATTCGTTTTTCAGGTGACATCGCCAAGGCCCTAGTGGCTGGGGCTTCCTGTGTGATGGTGGGTAGTATGTTTGCCGGTACTGAAGAAGCACCGGGTGAGATTGAGCTGTATCAAGGCCGTTCATACAAGTCTTATCGCGGCATGGGCTCTTTAGGGGCGATGTCTCAGGGCTCATCAGACCGTTATTTCCAAACTGACAATGCTGCTGATAAATTAGTACCAGAAGGCATTGAAGGCCGCGTGGCGTATAAAGGGCCTGTGAAAACTATTATCCATCAGCAAATGGGTGGACTACGCTCATGTATGGGTTTAACCGGTTGTGCCACCATTAGTGAATTAAATACTAAAGCTGAATTTGTACGAGTGACCAGTGCAGGTATGGGTGAGAGTCATGTTCATGATGTGACGATTACCAAGGAAGCACCTAACTACCGTATGGGCTAAGCCTATTAAACTTGTTTTACTTATACCAAGCGCCGTTGTGGCGCTTGGTTCTATCAGCCTATTTAAGTAAGTGATTATGAGCAAAGATATCCACGAACATCGTATTCTAATTTTAGATTTTGGTTCTCAGTACACCCAATTGATCGCCCGCCGTATTCGTGAAATTGGTGTTTATTGTGAGTTGTGGGGTTGGGACGTCGCAGAACAAGACATTCGAGAATTTGCCCCCAATGGGATTATCTTAGCTGGCGGCCCAGAGAGTGTTACCGAGCACGACTCACCTCGAGCTCCTGAATATGTATTTCAGGCGGGCGTTCCTGTGCTGGGCATTTGTTATGGCATGCAAACTATGTCTGAGCAATTAGGCGGTGCGGTTATTCAAGGTGAAGGTGAGCGCGAGTTTGGTTACGCCCAGGTAGAAGTGGTGGCTGCTTCACCATTATTTCAAGCCATTGAAGATGCGGTTGCCGCAAATGGTAATGCCTTACTTGATGTGTGGATGAGCCATGGCGATAAAGTATCCGCCATTCCTGAAGGTTTTACTACTGTTGCTAAAACACCCAGCTGTGCTTATGCGGCAATGATGAATAAAGAGAAGCACTTCTATGGCGTGCAGTTTCACCCAGAGGTGACGCACACTCGCCAAGGCCTGCGCATGTTGGAGCATTTTGTTAAAGACATCTGTGGCTGTGACACGCTATGGACCTCTGAATCAATCATTGAAAATGCGATTGCTCAAATCAAACAGCAAGTGGGCGACGATGAAGTGATTCTTGGCCTAAGCGGTGGCGTTGATTCTTCGGTTGTGGCAATGCTTATTCAGCGCGCCATTGGCGATAAACTGACCTGTGTATTTGTGGATAACGGCTTGCTTCGTTTAAACGAAGGCCAGCAAGTGATGGATATGTTTGGTAACCATTTTGGTTTGAACATTGTGCATGTGAATGCCGAGCAGCGTTTCTTAGATGCCCTAGCGGGTGAAAGCGATCCAGAAAAGAAACGCAAAATTATTGGCCATGTGTTTATTGATGTTTTCGATGAAGAGTCGAAGAAACTGAAAAATGCCAAGTGGTTGGCTCAAGGCACTATTTACCCAGATGTGATTGAATCTGCTGGCGCCAAAACCGGTAAGGCTCATGTGATTAAATCTCACCATAATGTAGGTGGTTTACCTGATGACATGGAAATGGGCTTGGTTGAACCGCTTAAAGAGCTGTTTAAAGATGAAGTGCGTAAAATCGGCTTAGAACTTGGCCTACCTTACGACATGTTGTATCGCCATCCTTTCCCTGGCCCAGGCTTAGGTGTTCGGGTACTGGGCGAAGTGAAGAAAGAGTACTGTGATCTTCTACGTCGCGCCGATGCCATTTTCATTGAAGAATTACATAAGGCTGAGCTTTACCACAAAGTGAGCCAAGCCTTTACCGTTTTCTTACCGGTTCGTTCGGTTGGGGTAATGGGCGATGCGCGTAAGTATGACTGGGTTGTATCATTACGTGCCGTTGAAACTATCGACTTTATGACTGCGCATTGGGCACACCTACCTTATGATTTCCTAGGTAATGTGAGTAATCGTATCATCAACGAAATCGACGGGATCTCACGTGTGGTTTACGATATCTCAGGCAAGCCGCCAGCAACGATTGAGTGGGAGTAGGGCTAGCCATAAATAGCTAATAAAGCCTTTAGTAAATAAATGAAATGCCAGTCAGTATTACTGACTGGCATTTTTTATGGGGGCTAAGCATTCTTGGTGCGCCCAAATGAGCTCATTTAAACAAGCTGAAACCGGTTAACTCGCCGCAACCCTAGATTTTCACTATGTGCCACGAGCCCTTAAGCTCAGTTTTTTGGTATCGTGTTATTGGCAAGGCTTTGTTAAACATTGTCTTTAAGTTGTTGATTGTGAGTTCAATACAAGCAAGTGCCTGATTAAGATAGTAATGAATGGGCCTGCCACCCTAACAGTGTTTAGCATAGGCGAAAGAAAGGCTGAGTAGTGCTGCAGACAAAACGCCGCGCGTAGGCTACGTTAGACTGTAAATGTGAACAGGCAAGAAGCTATGAGCATAGTGATTTTGCTAGACCTTATTGTATAGCAATGAAACCTTCACGATATTGCGCTTAGCCTAGCTGCACTATATAACCACATGTTTTAACAAGGGCTGTGTCTATTTGCCGTTATTAGTACATGCGGATACTAGGAGTTGATGTTTTATTTAGTGGGTTTGTTATTTTGTTGGCGTGAATGTTGAAACCAAAAACGATGTCGACCGGTTGAACGAGACATAAGTGTCCTTATAATTATTTTTAATTAAGTAGAGTGTGGATGTTTTACTTGTTAGTAAGTGACTGCTAACACTAGCAGGAAACAGCTAGCTTAAATGTGCTGTTGATCGAAGTGATAGTATAAATAAGTGAAGAAGAGTTTGAAGCGACGTAGATGCTAAGTAGCATCTACGCTGGTGCCATATTATATAGCTTGTACGTTAGCAGCTTGAGGTCCTTTCTGACCTTGTTCTACTTCAAACGATACTTTTTGGCCTTCATTGAGGGTTTTAAAGCCTTCTGAAGCAATTGCGCGGAAATGTACGAATACGTCAGCGCCGCCGTTGTCTTGAGTGATAAAACCAAAACCTTTGTCTTCGTTAAACCATTTTACTGAGCCAGTTGTTTTATTAGACATGTGTTGTCCCTTAATATTTTAAAAATTCATAAAGTAATCGCAGTAATGCGAGCGCTGAAACTGAATTATTGAATGTGACGATAAAGCTAAGGGAAAACTGAGGATAACAACAGTAACGAAGAAATTCTGAGGTTTACATTTACTTGATGGTTCACTAATAACTCTGAATAGCAGAGCGACATCGATAGTACCTGAGTTTGGCATAATGTAAAGGCTTATTTAAGGAATTCAGAAATAAGTTAAATTTTTGTGTGCATTAGTGCTTGATTAGCGTTGTGCTTAGTATCAAGCGTTTGGGTTTGCTTGTGTGAACTGCTGATTTGCTGAAGGAGACGGAGGGCGTTGTTATTTCATCCTTCACTCTATGCCCTGGGGCTTCAAGTGAAGGATGCTCTGGGCTTAGACTGCCGCAGCTTGCGCTACTTTGATATAAATTTCCCGCAGTTTTTGTGCTATTGGCCCCGGCTTTCCTTCGCCAATGGCTTGGCCATCAATTTCAATCACCGGCCAGACAAAAGTGGTGGCTGAGCTGACAAAAGCTTCTTTGGCTGCGTAAGCTTCTTCAATGGTGAAGTTACGCTCTTCAACTTCGAGCTGAGCATCTTCGGCGAGCTGTAATAAGCTAGCGCGAGTAATGCCATGTAGGATGTCATTACTTAAGGGACGAGTGATAATTTTACCTTGTTCGGTAACGATGTAAGCATTGTTAGAACTGCCTTCTGTTACATAACCCTCTTCAATTAGCCATGCATCGCTGGCGCCTGCGGCCAATGCGGCCTGTTTAGCCAGACAGGGGGCAAGTAAGCCCACAGTTTTGATGTCTCGGCGCTTCCAACGAATGTCGGGGATGGAAATAACTTTCATGCCTTTGGCGGCTTTAGGGCAGTCGATTAAGGCGCGAGCTTGGCTGAACAGGACTAAGGTGGGAGCGGTGTTTTCCGGAAACGCAAAGTCACGATCACCGGCATTGCCGCGGCTAAGCTGCAAATAAATACCACCTTCTGTTAGCCCGTTTCGTTTAATCAGCTCGCGTTGGATTTCGGTAAGCTGGTCGCCGCTTACAGGCAAAGTGAGTTCGAGTTCGGCGCATGAGCGCTCTAAACGGGCTAAATGGCCAGCATTATCGATGAGTTTTCCATCGAGTACCGCAGTGACTTCGTAGACCGCATCGGAGAATAAAAATCCACGGTCAAATATTGATACTTTTGCTTCTGACTCGGGAACATATTCCCCATTTATATACACGATACGTTGCATGTTAATTTCCTCTTAGCCCCACAGCTTCGCTGTGAAAGGCAACATCTGATTATTATTAAATTCAAAGCCATGTTCGATGTCTTCACTGAGTAACAGTGGGCCATCAAGGTCAACCACTTCGCAGCCTTGGGCCACCACAAAGGCTGGAGCCATGCTAAGTGAGCTGGAGAGCATGCAACCCACCATGATTTGCAGACCGGCTTGTTCGGCTTGTTCCTTTAAGGCCATAGCTTCAGTTAAACCGCCGGTTTTATCGGTTTTGATGTTGATCATGTCGTACTTGCCGATGATGCTGGGCAAACTGGCGCGGTCATGGCATGACTCGTCGGCACAAATTGGAATGGGGCGAGCTAAGCTTCTAAGCGCCTCATCATCAGCGGCAGGGAAGGGCTGCTCGATCATCGCGACATCTAACTTAATTAATTCGGGGATCAGTGAGTGATAAAGATCTACTGTCCAGGCCTCGTTGGCATCGAGAATGATCTTGGCATTCGGTGCGCCTTGGCGAACGGCGGCAACCCGTTGTAAATCTTCGGCTCCCCTAGCTTTAGCTTAAGCAGCGGGCGAAAGGCGTTGTCGCTAGCCGCTTGTTGCATTTTTTCCGGTGTATCCAAGGACAAGGTGTAAGCGGTGGTGAGGGGCGCGGGAGTTGCCGCTAGTTGTTGCCAAATAGACTCCCCCGACAGCTTGCATTCAAGATCCCACAGGGCGCAGTCAACAGCGTTACGAGCGGCTCCTGAAGGTAGCAACAGCTGTAGCTCTTGGCGCGACAAGCCCTCGCGTAAACGCGGTAAGATACCTTTAAGTTCAGCCATTACGCTTTCTATCGACTCTTGATAACGGGCATACGGTACGCATTCGCCACGACCAATTTGGCCTTGCTCTTCCAGTTCCACGATAACGGTGTCGGCCTGAGTCTTACTCCCGCGTGAAATAGTGAAGTGTCCGCGGATCGGCCAACTCTGAGTAGATAAACGAACTTCCATTATAGCTCCGCCAATTGTTCAACAATGCGGCCCACGCCTTGGCGGAATGGGTCGACCACCGGCAGGCCAAACTCAGCTTCAAGTTGAGCCATGTAATCAAGAGCCTGCTGTTCTTCTAGTTGTGAAGTATTCACTGAAATACCCACAAATTTTACCTTGGGGTTGGTGAGGCTGGCGGTAGCCAAGTTGGCTTGCATGCAAGTCTCGATATCTGGCAGTGAATAGTCGGGTACGCCGCGCATATGAGTGCGAGTGGGTTCATGGCATAGAACTAAGGCATCGGCTTGTGAGCCGTGGATCAAACCAGTGGTTACGCCTGCAAAAGAAGGATGGAATAAGGATCCCTGACCTTCAATAATATCCCAGTGGTCATCACTATTGGCTGGGGCAATGGTTTCAATGGCGCCAGCAATAAAGTCGGCTACCACACAGTCTGCACTTACACCTTCGCCACAGATCAGAATACCGGTTTGGCCAGTGGCTCTAAAGTCTGCATTCAAGCCTTGTTTCTGAGCTTCTTTCTCGATGGCTAAAGAGGTGTACATTTTGCCTACTGAGCAATCTGTTCCTACCGTGAGTAGGCGCTTACCTGCACGTTTCTTACCATTGGCAACAGGGTAGGCTTGGCTTGGGTAGCGTACATCGAACAATTGACGACCATGCTTTTGGGCACAGGCGACTAATTCGGGAATGTCATTAAGTTTGTTATGCAGGCCAGCCGCAATATCAAGGCCTGATTCTAAGGCTTCTACTAATACTCCAATCCACTCATCAGATATGATGCCACCTCTATTGGCCACGCCAATCACTAAGGTTTTCGCTCCCGCTTGTGCTGCCGCAGCAATAGATAGGTCTTCTAAGTCACAATCTGCATTACAAGCTGGCAGGCGAAATTGACCCACACAATATTCGGGATGCCAAGTTTTGATGCCTTGGGCCACTTTTGCTGCGAGTTGATCGGCGGCATCGCCTAGAAACAATAGATAAGGTTTTTTTAGTTCCATTACTTTTTACTCCGTAAAACGTGTTGCTGGTGAGTTTCTGTTTTGCTTACAGCAGCATCGTTGTTGTTAGTTGTTATGAAACCATTAGCAAAAAGCATGACAAAATTTCGTGACTGGTGAATATAGTGGTTAAAAATACTTGGCTTGAGCTGATAACCTCGCATGTAAACCGCTAAATTAGGCTGTTTGCGGTGGAGCCGTCTTTTTTATAAAGTACTGGTGTTTTGAATTATTCTGGATATAAATTTCTAAAAGAGTTTTGCGCTTAGAATAATTTCTCAATAGCCACTGAAACTTGGCTTTATATAATTTTGCTTTTATGTCTTTATCTTGGTTGTATATTCTGAAAATTTCTTGCGATTTAAATTGGCCATAAGTGACTTTTTATTTTCATTACTAATATGAAAAACTATTAACATGATTAAAAAGTCATTCAAGTTGCACCTATTTGGTGTGATTTTATAGTTTTGCACTTATTTGGTGCTATTCATGTCGCGATTTTAGCTTAATGTCCGAATATATGACTAATGTTAATAAGATGTATCAATATGGATGTGTGATTTTGTCTCTTATATAGCTAACTATTAAATATTGCTTGTGTGGTGTTTTGTTCTTTGGTGTTGGCTGTGTTTTGGCTCATTGCTCTGGCGCTGGGATGGGCGGTATAAATGTTGCTGATGTTTAACATTTGTTAGTTTTTGGTGCCTTTAGGACAGCAATAACAGGCCTTTATTTATGTTTTGGGGAGATTGGTCTGCTACTTGCTGTAAGCTATTTCATTTAGTTAATTAAATATAATTTGGGAGTATTAAAAAATGGATTTTATCTCTGGGCTAATTGGCCAGTTGAATGGCATCGTTTGGGGGGTACCCATGCTGGTATTGATTTTGGGCGTTGGGATTTTTCTCACCGTTGGCCTGAAATTTATGCCAATTTTAAATGTTGGGCCGGCTTTTAAGCTTATGTGGAGTGGTCGGGGTGCTAGTGGTAAGGGAGAAATTCCGCCTTTTCAAGCGCTTATGACTGCTATGTCTGCCACTGTGGGCACTGGTAACATTGCCGGTGTAGCGACAGCGGTTTTCATTGGCGGTCCTGGCGCCTTGTTTTGGATGTGGATGACTGCCTTATTAGGGATGGCAACCAAGTATGCTGAAGCGGTATTAGCGGTAAATTATCGTGAGAAAGACGAAAATGGTGCCTATGTCGGTGGCCCCATGTATTACATCAAAAACGGTATGGGCAAAAAATGGGCTTGGTTAGGCACCTTGTTTGCTGTATTCGGCGCGGTGGCTTGTTTTGGAATTGGCAATGCGGTGCAGTCAAACTCGATTGCACAGGTGCTTTATTCTAATTTTTCTTTTTCCCCTTTAATTGTTGGCCTCGTCATTATGCTATTGGCGGGTGGTGTGATTCTTGGCGGCTTGAAACGAGTCGGTAAGTTTGCCGGTGCTTTAGTACCGGTGATGGCGGTGGCTTATATCCTATGTGGCTTGGTTATATTGCTGATGAACTTGAGTGAGATTGGTCCGGCGATAATGACTATTCTGGAACTGGCCTTCACGCCAGCCTCGGCTCAAGGTGGTTTTGCTGGTGCTACCGTTTGGATGGCGATCCGTTTTGGGGTGGCACGTGGCGTATTTTCAAACGAGGCGGGTTTGGGCTCGGCACCGATTGCTCACGCCAGCGCGCAAACTGATGAGCCAGTGCGCCAAGGTTTAATCGCTATGTTAGGTACTTTTCTCGATACTTTAGTTATCTGTAGTATTACCGGTTTGGTGATTGTGATTTCCGGGGCCTGGACTGAAGGTGAGTCTGGAGCGGCCTTAACTTCTGCTGCCTTTGACCAAGTTCTACCGGGAGTAGGTGGTTACGTGGTGGCGATTAGTTTGGCGATATTTGCTTTTACCACGATTGTGGGTTGGTCTGTATATGGCGAGCGTTGTGCTGAATATTTGTTTGGCGCTAAAGCAGTACTGCCATTTCGTTTGGTGTTTATTGTTGCTTTGCCGGTAGGCGCAATTATGGAATTAGATTTTGTGTGGCTGTTGGGTGATACCCTCAACGCTCTGATGGCGGTACCTAACTTAATTGCATTGGCGGTATTAAGCCCTGTGGTATTTAAGCTGACCAAGCGTTATTTTTCTCAGCAGCAAGCGCTCGATGATGCCGCCACTGAATCTTAATTTATTTATCCAGCTTTGTTTGACCGGGTGGCTAATCCGGTCAACGACTATCTTCAGTTTTCTCATTAAGGAGGAAGGATGCTCACTGCAGAAGCTGTGATCGATTTACAGGCTTTACAGCACAATTATCAAACCTTAAAGCAGCATTGCCCTCAGCAGCAGTTGGTTGCCGTTATCAAAGGAGATGCTTACGGGCATGGTGCGCTGAGAGTGGCCCAAACCTTAACTAGCGCTGATATGTTTGCCGTGGCTAGAATTGAGGAAGCCTTAGAATTGCGTGCTGCGGGGATCGAGACGCCCATTTTGTTATTGGAAGGCTGTTTTTGCCTTGAGGATCTCATGCTGGCGGCGGAACAGCGTTTTCATACGGTGGTTCATAGTGACTTCCAATTGCAACAGTTTACTTCGGCCCAGCTACCTGCTCCGATCCAAGTGTGGCTTAAATTAGATACCGGCATGCACCGCGTGGGTATTGAGCGAGAGCAATTTTGTGAGTTTGTGCAGCAGCTACAGCGCTCAAGCAACCTTGCCGGAGAGCTGGGTTTTATTAGCCATTTAAGTTGTGCCGATGATTTACAGTCAGATACCACAGCGAGGCAGATCGCTTTATTCGAAGAATTAACCAAGGCCTATAGCGGGCCTAAAACGCTGGCCAATTCAGCTGGCGTCTTGTTTTGGCCCGATGCCCAGTATGATTATGTTCGAGCAGGGATCTCCTTGTACGGTATTTCACCTAGTGAGCAATCTATTGGTCAAGATTATCAGCTAAAGCCAGTGATGAGTTTAAAGTCGAAGTTAATTTCGGTGCGCCAGCACCGTAAAGGTGAACCGATTGGTTATGGTGAAATTTGGCGTGCCAGTGAAGATACTCTGGTAGGCGTGGTGGCGATGGGTTATGGAGATGGTTATCCACGCTCGGCACCTGCCGGTACGCCGGTTTATATTAATGGTCGAATCGTCCCCATTGTGGGCCGAGTATCGATGGACATGCTAACGGTTGATTTAGGCGCTGATGCTAGCGATAAAGTGGGTGATAGCGTTGAGTTGTGGGGGCGGCAATTACCGATTGAAAGAGTGGCCCAAGCCCTAGATACCATTCCTTATGAGTTATGCATTAAATTGACTAAGCGGGTAGCCAAGACTCTGGCTTCGTAAAATACTGTCGAGTTTGGTGGTTGAGCCACCGAGGAAAATGGTGCCACCGTTTATAAAAAGACACTCGTTTCTTTAAAGACGTTTAAGGCGCCAGCATGGCGCCTTAATGATTTGTGAGTCTCTATTGACTTAAGATTTGCTCGATAGTCTGGAGTTCCTGACCACTAAACGACAAGTTATCTACCGCTTGAACGTTGTCAATCAATTGCTGCGCAGAGCTCGCGCCGATCAACACCGAGCTAACTTCGGGTTTTTCTAAAATCCATGCTAGAGCCATTTGCGACAGGCTTTGGCCGCGCTGCTGTGCTAAGTGATGAAGCTGCTTTATTTGTCTTAAGTGCTCGCTCACGCTGTCTTGCTGTAAGTAGGACTTGCTATTGGCCGCGCGCGAATCCGTGGGAATGCCATTTAGATAGCGGTCACTCAATAAGCCTTGAGCAAGCGGTGAGAAGGTGATCAGGCCTACACCTTTGTCATCGAGTAAGGGCATCAGTTGATGTTCGGCGGCGCGATCAAACATAGAGTAGCGCACTTGATGGATCAGACAGGGGGTGCCTAGTTCATTAAACAGTTTTAGCGCTTGCCGCGTTTGTTCCGCGCTGTAATTGGAAATACCAACATAGAGCGCTTTGCCTTGACGAACTAGACTGTCTAAGGCTCCAACGGTTTCTTCAATCGGTGTTTCGTCGTCTGGGCAATGATGATAGAACAAGTCCACATAATCTAAGCCCATTCGTTTTAATGATTGGTCGAGACTAGATATTAAATATTTTCTAGAACCGCCCACGCCATAAGGGCCTGGCCACATGTCGTAGCCAGCTTTCGATGAAATAAACAGCTCATCACGGTGTTGCGCAAAATCCATGGTCATTATCCGACCGAAGTTGCTTTCTGCTGACCCATAAGGAGGACCGTAGTTATTGGCTAAATCGAAATGGGTGATGCCTAAGTCAAAGGCGGTGCGCAACATAGCGCGAGCATTGCTGAAGTTATCGTGTTCACCAAAGTTATGCCAAAGCCCTAAAGATAAAGCGGGGAATTGAACGCCACTGTTGCCAACACGACGATAGGGCATGCTGTCATAGCGTTGACTACTGGCTTGATAAGGAAGAACTGGCGCATGGTCATTAATTTTCATAAATACACCTGTTAATAAAAGTCGCCGTTAGTCTACTTATTATCTGTTTTTGGGTGTAGTAATTGCTCGTTGGCAAGCTTCGCCTTGTGATTTGCTCCGCAAAGTAATGACTTAAAACACTGCCAGTTTACGGCTGCTTTAAATTACATATAAGTGCACCCCAAACGCCATGCTCAGCTTACCCTTAGCTAGGGTAATTGGGGCTAGCAAGGTTTAGTTGCTACTTATGCTAGGATTGGTCTTGATCGGTGTTTATGTTCTTGAGCATATTAAGCCTGCCTGGGATATCAACATAAAAGGGAACTTCGATGAAAGAGCGTGCTTGTTCGATGTATTTAGTGAGCTGAATCAAAGATTAATTTTTTTAATGATTGCTGAAGTTAAGCCAGTTTACTCGAATTCTATCTGAATTAAGTATCTTACTGAAATTAAGGCAAAAAAAAGCCACTGCCAAAGGCAGCGGCTTAAAATTCTTTTTGACAGACAGGGTCAAAATAAGAAACAGGGAAGCCAGCAAATAGGCTGACAAATGCAAACACAACATAGCAATCACAGCCACTACAAATCCGGTAACGACTTGAAGAGGCCTGACATAACACCTTGATATTAGGTGCTGTGTCAGACCCCTTCAGCTGATTGCGGGGGCATAATAAGCTTCAACTAGCCGAGCAACAACAGATAATTTATAATGCCCATAGATTAGAAAAACTTATCCGTTAACAGGGTGTGAATATGGCGCGTCGTTTGCCTCCACTAAATGCGTTAAAAGCCTTTGAAGCGGCTGCTAGGCATTTAAGCTTTACTCGTGCTGCCGAAGAGTTATTTGTGACTCAGGCAGCGGTAAGTCACCAAATTAAGGCTTTAGAAGAGTTTCTAGGTTTAAAGCTTTTTCGTAGAAAAAACAGAGCATTACTTTTAACAGAGGAAGGCCAAGGCTACTTCCTTGACATCAAAGATATTTTTATCTCACTGACTGAAGCAACTGACCGCCTATTGGCCAGAGGAGCAAAGGGAACCATTACGGTCAGTTTGCAACCCAGTTTTGCTATTCAGTGGTTAGTGCCACGTTTATCTCAGTTTAGTGAGCTGCATCCCGATATTGATGTACGAATTAAGGCGGTTGATCTTTATGAAGGCTCCTTAACTGAAGATGTAGACGTGGCTATTTATTATGGCCGGGGTAATTGGTCTGGTTTGCGCGCAGATAAACTGCATACCGAATATTTGTTGCCGGTTTGCTCACCAAGCTTGTTGGTGGGAGAAAAGGCCCTAACCAAACCAGAAGATTTGCAATATCACACTCTGCTGCATGATACCGCCAGACGAGATTGGAAAGCGTGGTTTAAATTGGTGGGTTTGCGCCAGATGAACGTGAACCATGGGCCGATCTTTTCACACTCAACTATGGTATTGCAGGCCGCTGTTTATGGACAAGGGGTGGCCTTGGGCCACAGTGTTTTAGCTAAGCCAGAAATTGAAGCAGGGCGTTTAGTGTGTCCTTTTGAGCAAGTTTTGCTGAGTAAAAATGCCTATTACATGGTATGTAAACCCAGCCAAGCCGAGCAAGGTAAGCTGGTAGCGTTTCGCGAGTGGATGATTTCACTGGTAGAGCAAGAACAACAAGAGTTTGTCCATGAAGGCCTAGTGGAGGTTGAATAGCATGAGCAGTAAAGGGGCTGTTGCCTTACGTGTGGCTTTGGCGGTATCGGGAGCTTTTTGTGTGGTGATGGGCGCAGGAGCGGCTCATGGTTTAAGTCGCATCTTGAGTGAGAGCCAATTATCTTGGGTTGAAACCGGAGTGCTTTATCAGCTACTTCATATTGTTGCTGCATTAAGTTTGTTTGAAAAACGCCGTTTAACCGCCTGCTTATGGTTGGTGGGGGGCTGGCTATTTGCTGGCAGCTTGTATTGCTTAGCCTTCTTTGGCTCAAAATGGTTTGGTCCAATAACCCCAATCGGTGGAGTAATAATGATTATTGGCTGGTTAAGCTTGGCTTGGTCAGTAAAGAGTAAAATAAATGAGTAGTGTGATTTTATATTGTCGCTCTGGTTTTGAGAGTGATTGTGCCGCCGAAATTCAATTTCATGCCGAGCAACTGGCTTACTTTGGTTATGCTAAAGCGCTAGCCGACAGTGGTTTTGTCGAGTTTAATTGTTATTCTCATGAGCATACACAAGCGCTGTATCAGTCTTTGGATTTTCGTCAGTTGGTGTTTGCTCGGCATTGGTTTTTAGCGCTGGAAGAGTTGCAGTTAGATGAAAATAATCGAATAGCATCGATTTTGACGCTTGAGCAACAGCTGCCTAAATGTGGCAGTTTACGTTTAGAGTACCCTGATACTAACGAGGGCAAGGCGCTGTCTAGCTTTTGTAAAAAGTTTTCGCGTCCTCTAGAGAAGGCATTGATAAAACATCACTGGTTAACGGCCAAAGCTAATTCTAAATTGCCAGCCATGCAGCTGTTTTTTACCAGTGGTACTCACTGTTGGCTTGGCTATAGTGATACCCGTAATGGCAATCCCCAGCACAACGGCATCCTGCGCTTAAAGTTTCCCTCGCAAGCACCTAGTCGCTCTACTTTAAAACTTGATGAAGCGTTTATGGTGTTGCTTAATCAGCAAGAGCGAGAGCAGTACTTAGTTAATGGCCAGCATGCGGTTGACTTAGGTGCCTGTCCGGGAGGGTGGACTTATCAACTGGTGCGGCGAAATATGTTTGTCGCGGCAATTGATAATGGCCCGATGGCCGAGTCGTTAATGGAAACTGGGCAAGTACAACACTATCGAGAGGACGGTTTTAAGTATCAGCCAGAGCGAAGCAACGTAAGTTGGTTGGTCTGCGACATGGTGGAGCGTCCGGCAAAGGTCACCAAGTTGATGTTGAAATGGTTGGCTAACGGCTGGTGTCAATATGCGATGTTTAATTTGAAATTGCCTATGAAACAGCGTTTTAATGAGGTTCAGCAAGATTTGACCCTATTGCGTGAGGGCTTGGCTGAATTGGGCTTGCAACACGAAGTCAGGGCTAAACACTTGTATCATGATAGAGAAGAGGTGACGGTGTTTGCGCGAGTAAGCCGCTAGCCTGTTGTGAAATAAAAAAGCAGCGTAAACGCTGCTTTTTTATTGAGTTGCATTTTTATAAGCGGTCTAAAATCGCTTGGGTGAATTCTTTAGTTCCGGCGCTACCACCTAAATCGCGAGTGGTTCTGTCACCGCTGGCGATAACATCTTTGACTGCGTTTAAGATTTTGGCAGCTTTGTCTTCCATACCTAGATATTCGAGCATTTGAATACTGGCTAAGATCACCGAGGTAGGGTTGGCAATGTCTTGTCCTGCAATATCCGGCGCGCTGCCGTGTACTGCTTCAAATATTGCCGCCCGGTCACCGATATTAGCGCCTGGGGCCATACCTAGGCCACCCACTAAGCCCGCACATAAATCAGATAGGATGTCTCCAAATAGGTTGGTGGTCACCATCACATCAAAGCGCTCGGGATACATCACCAAATTCATACAGGCTGCATCGACGATCATCTCTTCTGATTCGATGTCGGGGTAGTTCTTAGCGACTTCGCGAGCCACTTCTAAGAACAAACCTGATGTGGATTTCATAATGTTTGCTTTATGTACTGCGGTCACTTTTTTACGACCTTCTCGACGAGCTAATTCGTAAGCGAATTGTACGATCCGCTTGGCACCATCTCTGGTGATAACGCTCATAGCTTCGGCACTGTTTCCATCTTCACTGCGCTTTTGACCAATACCGGAGTACATGCCTTCGGTATTCTCGCGAACCGTAATAATATCGACGTTTTCGTAGCGAGCTTTAGTGCCAACAAAAGAGCGCACTGGGCGCAGGTTCGCGTAAAGGTCAAAATGCTTACGCATAGAAACGTTAATTGAGGTAAAACCTGTGCCAACAGGAGTGGTCAATGGACCTTTAAGGGCGATTCCATTTTGTTCTATTAGTTGCAGTGATTTTTCAGGCAGTAGGCTGCCATCACTTTCTAGGGCCGCGAGCCCCGCGTTGGCGTAATCATACTCGAAACCACAACCGGCTTTATCCATGATTGCAATTGCACTTTCGATAATACTAGGTCCAATACCATCTCCAGGTATGACGGTGATTCGTCTCGTTGACATATCTCTTCCTAATTCGTAGGCATTCTTATTATCGGGGGAGGAGGTAACACTCCGTGTTAATACCCAAATATCAGGTGTTTGGGCAACACCTAGTTTACATTTTTTTAACGCTATACTCAAAGTTAAATGCTTAAGACTTAGGTCTTAGTTATTTAGGTATAACAGAGCCTGGGCTATTGTGAAAAGTCTTTCCCTATTTTTTATAAGGAATGTCTTAGGTCACTTTAATTCTGCTGGTAGCGTAATTGTTTTAAGGTAAACCCCAGCTTTAAATCCGTTTTTAATTTGAGTAGCTGTTGGGCTTGTTGCAACTGTTGACTATTATTTTGTACCTTTTTCGCAAGCTTTTGTGGCTGCGGTTCTGCCAATATGGCTTGTGCATTAGGGTATTGCTTAAGTAGTGTTTGGGCGCTTTTTGCTCCTATGCCTGTAACGCCTGCTACATTAACACTACTATTGCCGACTAAAGCCCAGTAATCATTGAGTTGGGCGAGTTTTATCCCTAGTTTCTCTTCGACCTCTGTCACGGTGATGTACTCTCGCCGAAAATAGTCGTATAGATGGACGCCTTGATTTAACAAGGAGTAATAGCCCCGGTCGGTAGATACGATAGTGACGGGATAATTGGCACTGGCGGCCTTAGTGGCAAGCGTGGCACAGATATCGTCTGCTTCATGCTCAGGGGCGGAAATTGAGTCTATGCCGATGTCGAGCAACAGATCTTTTAACGGCTCTAATTGCTCAGCCAGTTCGCTGGGCATGGCTGAGCGATTTTTTTTGTATTCTGGAGCGATTTGTTCTCGCCAAGCGCAGTGCTCTCCGTCAAATACGGCGATAATATGGCTCGGTTGCAGTGATGAAGTGAGCCGTTTACAGGCACTTTTTAGTGCCCGCTCTGTGGCTAGACTTAGCGATGCGCTTGCCGCCCGTTGTTGCTGTACGGCAAACAGTCGACGGATAAGGTTCAAGGCATCGATAATAACCAAGTGCTTGCTTTGGGGTTTAATCACCATTTTTAGTAGATTTACCTATTTTATAGCAAGGTTCGTAATGACTTCCTGGCAGCTTCATGCGGTGCTGTGAGACAAAATCTTCTAATAGTTTGTCTAACATCTTCATTATTTTGGGGTCGCCATCAATATGAAAAGGTCCATTTTGCTCAATTTGTTTTATCCCTTCTTCTTTTACATTTCCGCTAACAATGGCAGAAAAAGCTCGGCGTAGATTAGCCGCTAGATCTTGTGGTGCCTGGTCGAAATGCAGATTGAGCTTTTCTACATTTTCGTGCAAAGGTTCAAATGGGTGTTGAAAATCCCCATCTATTTTTAAACTCCAGTTAAACGAATAGGCGTCTCCAATGGCGCGGCGGTAGTCTTTTACCTTCGGCATCATCTGTTTAATGGTTTGTGCTGCTCTAGCTGCGTCATCAATGATAATTTGATAATGTTGTTGGGCTTCATGGCCTAGGGTGGCACCGATAAACTCGTCAATGCTTTTAAAGTACTGCTCACTAGACTTAGGACCGGTTAGCACAATCGGTAGAGGCTGGCGTGCATTTTCTGGGTGCAGCATGATGCCCAATACATATAAGAGCTCTTCGGCGGTGCCTGCTCCACCGGGGAAAATTACAATGGCGTGGCCGATTCTGACAAAGGCTTCAAGGCGTTTTTCAATGTCGGGCAAAATAATTAATTCATTGACAATAGGGTTGGGCGGTTCAGCGGCAATGATACTGGGCTCGGTTAGACCGATGTAACGCCCATCATTGACCCGTTGTTTGGCGTGCCCCACCGCCGCGCCTTTCATTGGCCCTTCCATTGCCCCTGGTCCACAGCCGGTGCAAATATTCAGCTCGCGTAAACCTAACTGACTACCCACTTCGCGAGTATATTGATATTCCTCGTCGTTAATTGAGTGTCCCCCCAACATACAACTAAATTGGGTTCCGTTCCGGGGTGAATTACCCGAGCGTTACGTAAGATAGAAAAGACTAGGTTAGTGATATGGGAAGATTGATTAAGGTCGAGGTTAACTTGTTCTTTAATTTCGTTAGACACATAAACAATATCGCGTAAAACGCTGAATAAGTGTTCTTGAATACCGCGGATTAACTCTCCGTCGACAAAGGCATCTTCAGGTGCATTAGCCAGCTCTAATTTTACCCCCGCTCACGGCTGAGAACATTGATTTCAAAGTCTTTATAGCGTTCTAGTATTTCACGGCTACTGTCTGTTTTACTGCCCGAATTTAGTACCGCTAGGCTGCAATTGCGATACAACAAATAGATGTCTTCTGAGGCGGCTTGGGTGAGTTGATTGACTTCGAGTCTCGACAGCAAATTCATGCTGCCGACAGGATTGATATGGGTAATCATTAACACCTCACGACTTATTGTGTAATTTTATATTTACAGTATAGCGCGAGGCGTTTGATTTTGGGCGGTTATTTTTAGTAATTTTGAAACTAACTAGCTGATTATATTAACTTTGTCTCGGCCGCTGCTCTTGGACTCATACAAGGCCTGATCAGCGCGTTCAAATGCATCAAGCGGTTTGTCGTTTTCTTTGAACAAGGTCGCCCCAATGGAAACCGTGACCGTTACTTGCTGGTCTTTGAATCTAAAGGGCAGGGCTTTAATTTGTTCGCGTATATTGTCTAATGGCACCATTACTGCGTCAGGAGAAATGTTGGGCATTAGTAATACAAACTCTTCACCGCCAAAGCGTGCCAGAAAATCGGTATCTCTAAGATTATTCTGTAGCGCTCGAGCTATTACTTTCAGGGCTTTATCGCCCGCCATATGGCCAAATTTATCATTTATAGACTTGAAATGGTCGATATCAATGATGGCCATACCTAAGTTGTAGCCATAGCGCTTCCAACGTTTGTATTCTAATTCTAAGCGTTCATCTAAAGCAGCACGGTTGTAGACTTGAGTTAAGCTATCGATAAACAATTTATGTTTATGAGCATTGAGGCGCTTTTTGTATTCATTGGTTTCTTCACGCACCAGACGCAGCTTTAATTCGACTTTACTGAGTTCATCAAGCAATTCACTGGTACGTTGCTCAAGTTGTTCTTTTTCTTTGAAGACGTCGGCAATTTGGATCAAGCGATTTTGAATCGAACTTTTTAAGGTATCTAAATTGTCACTAGAGCGAACTTCAGCACCTAGCTCTAGTATGCGGGTTTTTAGTTGGCCGTCACGTTGCCGTTGATCTTTATGGTTTATTTTAGACTGATGCAGTGAGTCACTGAATTTATCATGTACTCCCTCTAAGCTTTCGTTTAGAGAGTAGAGAAACTCTTGCGATGCTTTGCGCTCTTCTCGACTACCTTCGATAACCAGTTGAATGACTTTTATACATAAATTAGGTAGATCTTCTGGCTCGATACCGACGAGCAATTCTGAGCGAATTTGGGTTAGCTGAGTTCCTACGTCGCCGGCATAATCTAGCTCGGTAATGAGTCGTTGTAAGTCATCGCAAATACGCTTGTGTAAACGACTGTCGAGAATGCTTTCTTTGGGCTTTAGGTTTGCTACGTTATCTGAGCTGCTCGCGCCGCCTACCACGGGTTTATTGATAAGAGCTTGATAATAGTAGTTAAGTAATTGTTCGAGTCGTTGTTGATTATCTGTATGTGAATATGAAGGCGGTTGTTCAAGAAAATCGGTAAGCTTGCGGCGCAGCTGAGGCGGAAGCCCGTTAATACGCTTAAGTGATTCTCCAGAGGTTTTAATAATTCGCTGGTTGTGAGCGAGCAGTTTTTTTAGGGTTTCACTATGTTGTTTAAAAAGTCCATCTAATTCATGTTGGTATTGAAAAATAACCGAGAGATCAGAATTAGTTTCAACTTCTTTTACTAGTTTTTCCAATTTTTGGTCGAGCTGTTCATCTATGCCATAACAAATTTTTGATAGGCGAGAAATGAGCTGGCTTATCGCTTTATTTTCCATTCTAACCTTTGCTTCTTGGTTTGAAGGATTGTTGTTGGAGCTGTTTATTTCGTTTCTCACCAACGCAAGTCGCTTCTTAATAGTGATGATGTCGCTCATCGTTTAAACCAATACTTCCTAGCGTGCCAAATATTAACTGAATTTAGCATAACATTCGCCGTTAGGTAACCACAGTCCCTTGCTTTTACGGCAATTGTTTTCTTTTAGGTGTTCGTTTTTGTTTACCAATTTATCAGTGTCTTGTCTGCAGAGGCGTTAACTTTAACTAAACCTTTGGCGATCGCTTGCTTAATATCTTCAGTGATATTGCTGCAGAAAAATGCGGCGTGAGAGCCACTCATCGCGCTTAGTTCCACCCATTGACTCTGCTTGGTTTTCGCACAAAGTTGTTGAGCACCTTCTAAAGCAAGCCAAAGCACTTCGGTCATACCTTTATCGTCAATGGCGTCTTTAGCTTTAACTAAAAATGGTTGGCTGCAGCAACCAATCGCCAATGACAATTCAATTTCTTGCTTAGTTGCTGACAGTTTGGCACAAGCCGTTAGTTGTTGGCATAGCTGATGGGGCGAAGTGTTAGCTTGGTCAATACAAAGGATTAATTGTTTGTCATTGATATGACCTAGCTTGTAGTCGCCCTCAAGACTATCTTTTAAATCACTGATTAGGCAAGTGAGCAAGTTGCGTTGAGTTTGAAAGCCTAGCGTTTGATGCTCACTGAAACCTAGGTATTCAATCGATAAAAGAGCCAAGGTTCTAGTCGACTGGGGATGATATTGAGCTTCATCTAAACATAACAATGGGATTTCGCTATTGGCCAATTGAGGGAGGCCAGTCATGGGGTGCAAGGTAAATTGTTTAGTGAGTTGGCTTAAGCTGGTGGTTTTACTGAGCAGCTTTTGCCGCGTCACTAAGTAGAGGAATAGCAACATAATGCCAAACGCACATACCAACACCAATACAAGCTGTTGAACATTGCTTTGCTGGATCATTAAGGCTTTTTCTTTGGTTAGCTCTGAGAGCTGTTGAGCCTGCTCTATGTATTGGTAGTGTTGTTTAAATTGCTCGCGTTTTAGTTCGTTTCTGATCTGTTGATATTGTTGGCTAAGGTTATGATATACCTTGAATTGTTCTAAGGCTAAGTCGTAGTTACCGTTTTGTTCGTAGGCCTGAGTCAGCAATTTGTAAACCTTACTATGGCTACTGGTTAAGCCCATGGTATTGGCAATTTTTTCGGCTTTTTCTAACTGTAAAATGGCCAAACCATTCTCATGGTTATTAATATGCAACTCGCCCAGTAACAATAAACTCCGCAGTAGTTTGTTGTTGAGTTTTAATTCGCTGAATAACTGCCTTGCTATTTGTAAGTGCACTAATGCCGGTGTGTAGTTAGACAATTCCATATAAGTCTTGCCAAGCCGAAGCTCAATATCTGCTAGCAAGGGCTTATTGTGGTTGGCTTTGGCAATGTCTTTTGCATTAAGGTAGTGCACTAAAGCGGCGTCTATATCACCGCCTAGTTCTGCCATATCGCCCAGCGCGGCTATCTCTCTGGCTTGAATGTCGGGGTTATTTAACTTCACCGCACTGGCAATTGCTTCTTGTTGATATTGCTCAGCAATGGCCAGCTCACCCTGATCCAAATAAACCTTAGCTATATTGGCGTTAACTATGCTACTGAGTAACAGTGCTTCTGAACTGGGTTTCCCTCGCTGGTTAATTTGGACTTCACTGAGGTGACTTAAAGCAAGTTCTGGCTGATTGTTAGTTAGATAATATTCGGCTAGTAAGTTTTCTGACCATGATCGAACTACTTCTGATTTACCCGCGTAGGCTTCTTCTTTCGCCTTAAGCAAGTGAGTTTTGGCTTCGCTACTTTTGCCCTGGCTTTGATAATAATTAGCTAATACTTTTTCTAACTGGAAGCGCATATTGGGTAATGGGAAGACATTGAGTTTGTCTAAACTTTGTTGCGCCAATTGAATGTAGTGATAGCTAGCGCTTGCTTGCTTTGGATCGCCACTTAGTATCAGTCCAGCGATGATATAGGCTTGGGTTAAGTAGGCTTGATATTGTTTTTCGGTGGCTTGTTCAATTGCCCTATTAATAAAGTCTAAGGCTTGTTCGGTGTGGGATATGCGATAGGCACACAGCGCAGCAAGTTGATTGCTGAGTATTTCTTCACCTTGCGGATCTTTGGGTTTTATCGCTTTACGCTGGGGTTGCTCGATTTCTTGCAAGCAAGCCCTAGGGTTGGAAATTAATAGTTGTCGTAAGGGTTCTAGGTTTTTGGGGACGTGAATAAAGCCATGCTCATAAGCAACTAGATTGCCACTCATAAAACAGCAGAGTAGGGCAAGTAAGCGTAGGGCTTTCACTGATACTTTCAATTATCTAACCTTTATTGACGAAGTAAACGCCAATTGCCCAGCTTTTGCTCTGCGTTTGCGGCGTTGGTGCGCATGGGGTTGATATCAAGCCCGCCGCGCCGAGTATAACGAGCGTACACGGTTAACTCGTTGGGCTTACAGTAGTGCATGATGTCACAAAATATTCGTTCAACACATTGTTCATGAAATTCATTATGTTGTCGGAAGGAAACAAGGTAGCGCAATAGTGCCTCTCGATTAATTTTAGGCCCTTGGTAATCGATATAAAGGCTAGCCCAGTCAGGTTGATTGGTAATTAAACAGTTTGATTTAAGCAGGTGACTGTTTAGTTTTTCACTGACTTGCTGCTGCGGATTGGCCGCAGCTTCTAACAGGCTGGGTTTGAGTTGGTATTCATCAATGAAAATGTCTTGTTGGTCGATATTTATGCCCGGTAATGCACTGTTGTTATAAGCGCTATCAATCGGAATTAGACTCACCTCAACATCGCCTTCAGCACAGTTTTTCAAGTCTTTCGCTAAGGTTTGTTCAACTGTTGCTGCGTCAGCAAAGTGGCTTTGATTGAAGCTATTTAAATATAGTTTAAAAGACTTTGATTCGATTAAACAACGCGAGTCTGCAGCCACTTTGACTTCTGCTACCGCTACCACCGGTAAGCCTGAATTATTCAACCAAGACAGCTCATAAAGGTTCCACAAATCGTAGCCACTAAAAGGTAGGGCTTGATTTTCATTAAGCTTGATTTGTTGACGATTTATGCTGCGAGGTACGCCTTGCAATAATTGGGGGAATAATGGCTGACATACTCAGTGGGTTTACCAAGGCTTAAACTGTCTTTTAATTGTTCAGAGGTGTCTAAGGATTGCTTTTTCATGGTGTTGTTACATCGAATTAGTTAGGCTTAGTCTATCTTAATTTGAAACGAAACACATCTATGAACCAGCTTATAAGCTCCCCTCTCTCTGTAGTTTTTGCTAAGTTTGAACAAGATTGGCAGATTAACGGTTATCCGCATCTCGACTACGATCCAGATTGGTTATCGCCTTGTCAATTGGGTGAACAACGCAATGGTAATATCCAATGGAAGCCGTTTCTACGTGAGCAGCAAGGGGATTTTTCAGGCATAGAGCATGCCTTAGAACTGCGCTTGCACGCTAGTATAAAAGCCTTTTATGGCGACTATTTTTCTGCAGGCCTAGTGATGGATTACCAGCAGAATCGAATCGAGTTAGTGCAGGCTTGGAATGAGCAGGATTTTGAGATCTTATTGGAAAACATTATTGGCCATCTGCTAATGCAAAGGCGCTTGAAAAAGCAGGCCACCGTGTTTATTGCGACTACCGACGATGAAATGAAAGTGGTGAGTATCGATAACGACAGTGGTGAGGTGGTACTTGAGCAGTTAGGGAAAGGCATTGAACAAGTGCTAGCGGCTTCTTTAGATGAATTTTTGGCTAAGCTGCTTGTGGCCGCTTAGCTCTTAAAGTCCCACGATAGGTTTGAAACTAATCGACAGTTGTCGCACTTGAAGTCAAAAATATCGTGGACGCTATGCTCTAAACGCCAATCACCACCACAGCTTGGACAGCTTCGAGTTTGTTCACTCATTAAATTATCGCCACCTACACGATATAGATAGTAATAAGTGGGAACCTGGGTGAGGTATTCTAGTCGTTTACAGAGGTCATAGCCGCGGCGAAATAGTCGACTGTTTATCTGGCTAATCTCGTTTAGTGCGCCGTGTTCGAGAATGCTGCCATTCATTTGTAACTGGTCGCAAGCCGACCAATCTTCTTGCCATTTAATCAGTTGTTTATGGTCGCCATTGGCCACCGCTGGCAAGCGATGCAGCGGAATGGGAGTGAAGTGTTCACCGCAACGCAGTGGCGAGCAGGTTTGCAAGTAGTTGGTATAGAGTACTTGCCATTTGGGCGTATGGCACTCATCACTGTCATCGGAGTTTATATCACGCCCGAGCAACTTCAGTTTGGGGCTCAGTAAGCCGACATCGTGTAAGCCCTGTTTTGCCCTCTTTACTTGGTTACTTTGGTATTTTTCTAGCAAGCTATCTTGCAGGGGAGAAACTACTCGGCAAGCGAAAACTGCCTCTTTTAGTACAAGAGGAAACTCTCGGCCAATGATTTGTCCATTGTAGCGCCAGCAATCGAGTAAGGCATTGATGGCTTTTTCGGCTTGGCTAATGGTGGTATCGCTGTAGCACTCGAAACGAACTTCATATAAGAACATGCTTAGCGGCTTTCCTCTAATTGCTTGATGCGCTTGAGTAATAGAGCAACTTGCGTTTCTAGCTCAGTGACGCGTTGCTCAAGCGAGTGTTTGGGCTCAGTTTGCTTGGTTTCAGCAGGCGTGGCGAGTTGCTTAAGAATGTCGGGATTTTGTTTATATGCCTTAATCGCATCAATAACAATCGGCATCGGTACTCGGCTGGTGAGCCTACTTTTAACCAGCGCTAGGGTGGGTTCTTTATTTTCATTTACCAGTGATTTTATTGCGAGCAGGGCGATTTGTTGAGACATAAGCTTACCTAATGAGTTTGTTTGGCCTGATAAAGCTGGAGCAATTGGGCGACAGCCCCTTGCAGCGCAGGGGAGTTGTTGGGATCGCGTAGCTGTGCCAATACAAAGCTGCGCAGTTGAGGAATGAACACTAAATCGCTAAATATCTGATAAAACAGTTGTTGGTCTTGTTGCTTGGCCAGCGCTTCAAAAAAGTGCTTGAGTAAGTCCGGATCACTTAAATGTGGCCATAAACGCCCGGCTATCGCAATGAAGCTGTGGACTGAACTCGCAGCATCTAACTGTAATATGATGGCTTTTTTGGTTAGTTGGCTAACTTGGGCACCATTTAAGGCGCGTAAATAGACACTGGCTAACTCTTCATTTTTTTCCAATTGGCTTTGATGTAACTGGGCGATGCAATGGCTTAGTTGTTGGTCCAGTTGAACGTGTTCTAAAAGCTCCAAGGTTTTTTGCGTGACTTCTATGGGCAGCTTGGGTAGGGCGTCACAGAGTAATTTACTGTTACCCTCCTTATCTAAGCGAGCGACTAGGTCTGCCAAGCCTTGTAACGCGAGTTGTTGCCATTGTTCCCAGCGGGTTTCATCGGCTAAATACTGACGTACCGCGGTGTAGTGTTCAGACGGTGGTAATCGGCAATCACGTTTGTAGATGGCGTTAAAAAAAGCCAATTTTTCTTCAATCGGTTTATAAATATATTGATTGTTTGCTAATGCCTGTTGTTGCTGTTCACTGGGTTGCTGATTAAGTTGCTGACCCATGGCATCAATCACTAGCGTAATAAATTGGTCACGAGCCCCTAAGTGAATAAACCCTTGCTCGTCTACGGGAAGTTGTAAGAACCAAATATAGGGGGTGTTTGACTGTTGCTTTTGCCAGAAACAAACGGCAAAGCGAGCGTGCTGCTTAATTGGAGCTGGATAGGGGAGTGCAGCGATCTCCATTTGATAAAAATCTTGTTTATTAATGACTTGAACTTGCCGGCCCATTTCGTAAATTTGTAGCTCGCTGCCCGACGCCTGCAGTATTTCACTGAGAGTAGAGAGTTGTTTCATTTCGACTATTCGCTGTTCTTTGCAAATTTTGCCGTCAGTATCCACATTTATTAGGCCAAGGGCAATTGTTGATGAAAGCTTGGGAGCAGGGTGCGCGCGATGATATAATTCGCTCTTTAGCTGAACAAAATTGATGTCCCAAATTATCCTTGAACAACTCCAGCAAATTGAGCGTTGTTTAAAGCAAGCGCAGTGCTGGCAGCTTAACTCTCCGTCGGCTCAGGCCTTAGCTAGCACTCAACCATTTTGTATCGATAGCCTTTCATTCACCCAATGGCTGCAGTTTGTACTATTGCCTAAAATGTACCACTTAATCGAGAATGACTTACCTTTGCCAAAGGTTGTAGCGATTAGCCCTTACGCTGAAGAAGCATTAAAGCATGAGTCGTTTGATGTAGCTGAGTTATTAGTGGTTCTAAAATCCTTCGACGCGAGTTTTTCTAATGAATGAGTCTGGGCTTTTATCTAGCGAAGATATTGAACAAATAGAAGCAATTGGCGCTCGATTAGAAGTGTTATATGAAGATGAGCACTATGTTGCCGTGTATAAACCAGCAGGCTTATTGGTTCATCGTAGCTGGATAGCAAAAGAGGCTAGCCTGTTTGCGTTACAGATGTTGCGCGACCAATTGGGCCAATATGTTTATCCGGTACACCGGTTAGACAGACCTACTTGTGGCGTGTTGCTGATGGCAAAGTCTTCGGAAGCTGCACGTAAATTAGCTGAACAGTTTGCTTCACATAAGGTTGGTAAAAACTATTTAGCTGTGGTGAGGGGCTATGTAGAAGGGGAGCACCTTCTCGACTACCCTTGAAAGAAAAGCTAGATAAGATGACTGACCGACAAGCGCGAGAGGATAAACCGGCGCAAAGCGCGATAACGGCCTACCAAGGTTTACAAACTGCAGAATTGCCTTATCCATCAGGAAAGTTTCCTACATCGCGTTATAGCCTAGTGGCGATGCAACCTAAAACTGGAAGAAAACATCAGCTTCGACGTCACATGCATCATTTAAGTCACCATATTATTGGTGATACCACCTACGGAGACGGACGTCATAATCGTTTGTTTCGAGATTTGGGTTACTCTGGTTTGTGGTTGTTTTCTAACCGTTTGAGCTTTGTCCACCCATATAAGTTGCAGTCAATTGAAATTGATTGTCCCTTGCCAGACCGTTGGAAACGCTTATATCAATTAATGACTTGGAATTAGTTCACTCTTTATTAATGATCTAGATCACAATTTGAACATTGAAATGGAACCATGAAAGCCTTTTCAAGTCTCTGTAAATTTATTACTTTTTTTATCGTCGAATCGTTAATTTTAGCTGGTTTTTACTGGTTTTTTGGTAATTTACCTACTGAAAGGGTTTTCTTTGTGATTGAAAGCATTTTCAAGGCGGCTTTTGAAGTATGGCATGGCTGTGATCTAAGCCTTGTTTTTGTTGGTAAAAGCTTTGTTTTCAAGCAATTTTCATAAAAACTGATCTGTGAGCTAGTTCAAAGTTGCATGGGGTTCAGCTCCCTATAATCCACCCCAGTTAGCGGATATAAGCACTCATACAAATGCACCGCTGGCTCTTACTTAAAAGGTAAGGGACTTAAATAGTTCTAATGGAAAAGGAAAGGATTATGAAACTGAAAACACTTGCTGTTGCAATCACTGCAGCAACAATTTCATCAAGCGCTTTCGCTCTTGATTTCAACGGTTACTTCCGTGCCGGTTTTGGTATGAATGCTGATGGTGGTTCACAGTTCTGTTATGGTAACGGTGGTCCAGATGCTCACGTTGTGGGTCGTTTAGGTAACGAATGTGATACTTACGCTGAGTTGTCGTTTAGCCAAAACGTGGTAGAGCGTCCTACCGGTGAAAAATTCTCTATTCACACTTTAGTAGCTTATGGTACATATGAAGAGTTCGGCTTTGCCGGAACACGTGATACTCGTGGTAACTCTTTCCAAGGTGTAACTGGTGAAGCTCCTGAAGCTGGTGCTGAGACCGCTGGTTCTCCATGGTCAGGTCAACGCTTATCTTTCCGTGAAGCCTACGCGAAATATATTATGTCTAGCGGTATGGAGCTTTGGGCTGGTAACCGTTACTACGGCCGTAAAGACGTTCACATCAATGACTGGTACTATGTAAATGGTTCTGGTTATGGTGTGGGTGTAGACAATATCAACGTTGGCTTAGGTCAAGTAGCTGTAGCTGTGCGTCATACTAAATGGCATGATGTGTCTGGCGGTGCAGACATGAGACAAAACATGGCATCTACTCCAATTCTTGACTTACGTTGGAAAGGTGTTGATGTTGGTCTTGGCTCTTTAGACTTTATTGCGATGCTAGGTAAAGCAAACCTTAGCGACGCGCAAGAAGAAGGCGCTACTGACGGCCAATACAATGACAAAACTGGCTTTAGTGGTACTATTGAATGGGCTCTAGGTTTTAGTGGTGGCTTTAACAAGTTAGTTGCCCAGTACAATACTGAAGGCTTCGCTTGGTCTGGTTACGGCATGAACAACCACCTAGGTGACTCATACAACATTGGTAACTATAACAACGGTGGTGATGCTCAGTTAGGTCGTAAATCATGGCGTATCATCGACCATGGTGTTGCTAGCTTCGGTCGTAGCTTCGATTTGGGTTACTCTGTATTTTATTCTCAACTAGATAATCCTGGTTCAGATGAGAAAGGTAAGCGCTTTGGTGCAACCGTTCGTCCACGCTTCAAGTGGAATGATACCATGAGCACTCAAGTTGAGTTTGGCTACTACAACCAAGAAGATCCTTGGGAGCCAGAATCAACTGACCTGAAGAAAGTTACAATTGCTCAAGCTTGGTCTCCACTCAAAGAAAAAGGCGGTTTCTGGGCACGTCCTGAAATCCGTATTTTTGCAACTCATTTCTTCGGTTCTGACAAAGACAACCAGTGGTGGGATGGCGCAGCTGGTACAGAAAACCCTGAGTGGGGTGGATACGGCACAGGCGTATTTGACAAATCTGAAACTATGTTCGGCGCTCAAGTTGAAGCATGGTGGTAAGCCATACAAATTTAGTTAACTAAATTTGTTGCTAGTCAAGGCCCTCAAAATGAATTATTTTGGGGGTCTTTTTATTTGATTTTACGGAGAATAACGTGCGAAACAAAATAGCCGTAGTTTTTGTTGCCTCCTTGTTAGGGCTCGGTGGTTGTAGTTCTGGAGATATGTTAAGTCTGTCTAGTGATACTCGAGATCTGTTTGTTGAGCCTAGTGAAGCTGCAGCCAGTTTGCAAAGCGCACCCATATGTTGTGAGCAACTTGCTCAGTTATCTTATAAGTCCATCTCTTATAATTATGATGCGGAAGAGGAATTAGATGCTCGGCATCAAGCTTTCACATTTAAGTCGGGTAAAAGTTTCGTATTAGCTTATAAATTGCCCGCATTAAATACCGATATTCCTGTAAGGATAGAGAGTGTTATTGGTGAAACAGTATTCGCGCCAACTGTAGCTTTATTGAGTGATAGCTTTGAAGTCAATCGCGTAGTTCCTGCAAGTTCGTTTCAGTACCATGAATTGAAAGGTTTTTCTGGTAATAAATTATCGGCGGCTTTTCGTATCAATACAGAACAGCGAGAAGGTCGAGCTCGAGATGCTTATATGCTGATCTATACCACCGACGAGGCGCGTTCAAAAAGCACTCAAATTGTCCACCCCGAACGTTCACGCGCAAAAGCGCAAGCGAAAGCTGATCCCGGGATTCCTGATCCCTTAATTCCTCATTCCGCTTTTGGTTTAGTTAATGTGACATTAAATCCTGATTTATCGAAAGGTTTTTTTTCTGATGAGGCATGGTTTGGTAGCTCCAACGCCGATCCAAGCTTAGCTATTGTTGAAGAAGTCCAACCGTCACAGGCTGCGCAGGCATCTAGCCCAACCTTAGTTGCACCAGTAGGTAATCGTAGCTTGAAAAAGCCTATGCTTGAAGAAACTGAAAGCTTTTACAATAAGCTTATTGCTGAAATGGTTAAGCAAGGCGAGGTAGAAAAAGCGCTTAAGTTGGTTGAAGAAGCCGAATATGCAGGTTCTCGTACCGCTAGAGGCGCCTTTATCGAAGCCGTTAAGAATAAGTAGTTTCTTGAATGATACTTCTGATTAAGCCAGCAAAAGCTGGCTTTTTTCTATTTTAAATCTGAGATTGCTGTTGGCCGAACCATTACGACCTTCCTCATTATGGTTAGCGCAGTTGATTTGAAATTTTTGTATATCAATGTTTAGTCATCGTCTTTAGCAATGGCTTTACCGCTCGCTTTCATTTGTGGCTTTGTGTGGCTTTGAGCAATCTAAATCAAACTTATAAAGCAGATGCAAAGTTAGCTTTTGCTGGGGAGGGAGGAATAGCTAGTGGTGGTATTGGCGAATAGCACTTTGTCGCAGTGCTTTAACTAAGGTGTGCAGGGTAATAACAATAGAAAAAACGCCTGATGCAATCCATCAGGCGTTTCAGTTTTCAATGTGTCAATCCTTATTGGGATTGATTAAATCAATTTTGAGCTTACCACCAAGCTTCTGCTTGGAAACCGAAGGTCTCTTCATCTTGAGAGCTAGAGTCACTAGAGATGTATTTGTCAGACTTTGCGTAAGTGGGCAAAGGCGCGAATAACTGGGCGAGCAAATACATTTGGACCAGCGTGCCACTGTTTAGCCAAGGTGACTTTGGCCAACTTGTTATCTTGGTCACCATTGGCTTTTGCGGCATCTTGATATTCAACCATGTCGTAACCAAGATCTAAAATAGTAGAGAGGTTGTTGTTCCAGTTGTATTGCGGGCGAACACCCACGGTGAACAAGCTAGAACCTTTGTTATCATCGTTATCGTAGTTAATTACATAGCTTAGTGCTGCTGACTCGCCTAAGTTAACTGAACCAAAGTCCATAATGCGATACCAAGTGCCGTGGTTGCTTTCAGCAAGGTAATCATTGGCCTTAAGTTGTTCTGAGTTGTTTTCTTGATAAGCAAAACCGCGAAGTTGACCATTAGCGCCAATACCTGCCATTGCGTCCGTTGCGTAGCTAAATGATAGCTTGTTGAAGCCGCCGAAGAAGTTACCTTGAGTATGCTCAGCAATAAAGAACAGACCGCTGTCTTTTTGATTATCTACAATGAAATCTTGCTCGGCCGCTTCAGAATAGGTGCCGTAAATGGCGACCAAACTTAGCTCACCGTTATTGTTAGTGCGAATTTCATCTAAACGTAAGTCAATGTTGTTACCGGAGAAGTCAGCCATCATCCCAGCGGAACCAGCGACGTTGGCATCATATAGAGCTTCAGAAGTATTGCGTACCCAAGCCGCCAATAGTTTGGCAAAGCCTACATCGATGTTTTCAATACCAGCGCCTGCGCCAGCGTTAGCTAACTAGTAGTAGTCAATTTGGTGAACATCACGGCGTTGCTAAAAGCGCATACCAGCCCAGATATTTGAAGCTTTTAGTGACTGCACCATGTTTTGCCCTGAAACATACATTTCACGGAGGATGAAGGGCTTTTTTCCCAATCATTACGCTGGTCTACAGAGTGAGCTAATAAGGTATGAACAGCCATAGCTTTATCGCCTTCTTCATATAAGGGAGCAGAAAGCGCTATTTCAGCATAAGTTTCACTCTCATTACCTAAGTGGTGTTTATAAGGAGAGCCGTTAGCCTGGAAGCATGCTTGTTCTCCACCTGATCCTGTTGCACCGATACCAGAGCGCATGTAGCCGTGAAACTCTGGGCTTGCCGCCATCGCTTGAGAAGAGATAGCTGTGCTAGCAATAGCAAGTGTTTTTAATTTAATTACATAAACCTTATGTATATTTATATTAAGTTCCAATCATTGACATGGATAAGCATCCTATTCTGTGATTTGTGATTACAACGGAACATTATGTCGATAACATTGTGCCAGTAGATTTTCATTTTGTCTCGTGAGCGCAGTCACAGTAATTCGTGAAAGCGATACCATGGTCTGAAATTTGTTAGTTTTTTAAAGTTAAATTTTGAGTTTCATTTTAATGATGGTTTTTTAATCTTTTCTGGCGTAAGGAAACAGATTGTTGTGAGTAGGTTAAAACTTGCTCTAATGATGTGGCTTAGTTACGTAAAAAAGTGTTTTTATCTATTTTGTTATTGCTTGTTACAAAGTGTTACAAAAAGAGCGGTTTAACTTGTGCTAACTCGCATTTTTATTGCAGCGAGCAGCCTACACTAAGCGCCATAAATCGTTAGGTAACGAATTTAGCGGCAGTTCAAATTATTTATATTTATGTCGTTTCAGTATTGGCCTTTTACAGGAAAGTGATTAAGGCTTTATTTAGTACACAATCAGCCCACTAGGAGCTTACTATGTTTAAAAATTTGTTCGCGCAAGCGCAAAAGGTAGGTAAAGCACTGATGCTACCCGTATCAGTGCTGCCGGTTGCGGGTATCTTGCTTGGTGTCGGTGCGGCCGACTTCAGCTGGATGCCTAGCATTATTTCAGCGTTAATGGAAAATGCCGGTGGTTCGGTGTTCGGCCAAATGGCTCTACTATTCGCTGTTGGTGTAGCACTCGGCTTTACTAATAACGATGGTGTAGCGGCATTAGCTGCTATCGTTGGTTATGGCATTATGACTGCAACACTAGGCGTTATGGCTGGTGTTATGGGCGTTGATAAGATTGATACAGGTGTACTTGGCGGTATTTTGGCCGGTGGTGTAGCCGGTTGGACTTTTAACCGCTTCTTCCGTATTCAGTTACCAGCCTATCTTGGCTTCTTTGCTGGTAAGCGAAGTGTGCCAATTATTACTGGTTTCTTAACCATTTTCTTAGGTGTTTTGTTAGCTATCATCTGGCCACCTATCGGAAACGGTATTGCTACTTTCTCTCACTGGGCGGCTGAACAAAACCCAACTCTAGCGTTTGGTATTTACGGCGTGGTTGAGCGTTCGTTAATTCCATTCGGTTTACACCACGTATGGAACGTACCATTCTTCTTCGAAGCGGGTTCTTGTGTAAGTGCTAGCGGTGAGCAATTAAATGGCGTGTTAACCTGTTACCTTTCAGCTGATGAAGCTTCTCGTGCAGCTAGCACTTCTGGCTTTGGTCAACTAGCTGGTGGTTACATGTTTAAAATGTACGGCCTTCCAGCTGCTGCTATCGCTATTTGGCATTCTGCTAAGCCAGAGAATCGCGCTAAAGTTGGCGGCATCATGATCTCTGCTGCTCTAACTTCATTCTTAACCGGTATTACTGAACCCATTGAATTTGCGTTCTTGTTCGTAGCACCTGTTCTATATGTTATTCACGCTCTATTAGCAGGTTTGGCATTCGTCATTACTAATACTTTAGGTATGGTGCACGGTACTTCATTCTCGCACGGTTTGATTGACTTCATTGTACTGTCAAGCAACGCTCAAAAAATGTGGTTGTTCCCAGTAATTGGTTTGGCTTATGCCGCTATTTACTACACTGTATTCCGTGTTGTTATTGCTAAGCTTGACCTTAAAACACCTGGTCGTGAAGATGAAGAAGCAGTTGCGGGTGCCGTTGTTTCTGAAGATGAAATGTCTAAAAACTTAGTTGAAGCGTTTGGTGGCAAAGACAACATCGTTAGCCTTGATGCTTGTATTACCCGCTTACGTATTCAAGTTAAAGCGGTAGAATCAGTTGACCAAGCTAAGCTTAAAGGCCTAGGTGCTGCGGGTGTTGTTGTTGCAGGTCAAGGTGTTCAAGCTATCTTCGGTACTAAATCTGACAACTTAAAAACCGATATGGAAGTGTACTTAAAAACACTATAACCATGGTTTGTTGTTCTAAATAGAAAAGGAGGCTTAGCCTCCTTTTCTATTACAGTTTTTATAAGCGTTCTAGCTTTGTTTCAATTTCCGCAATTTTATTTGCCACCACTTTTTCTAGATGTTTTAGCTCTGACAATATTTGCTGTTTGGTATCTTTTTCTTGCTGCTCTCTACGAGTTATTTGATCTAGTTCTTCGACGATGAAACGTAAGTTCGTATTAATTTCGGTGGTATCTTTGTAGGTGCCTCGGCCGCCATCAACCAGTACGGTTTTCTTTTGCCGCGGGTACTTAAACTTCACACTGCGAGTGAGAAAGTCGCCCTTTTCTTTGTGAAAGTAAATTTTTAAAGTATCGGAGTGAGCTTCTTGGCGAAGACTGTAACGTTCAATATCATTTGGATTGTTGATGCCAATGCTTTTTAGGTTTTTGTACATGGATTTCCCTCTATCGTGAGTCTTCGTTTTTATGCTGGAAACAGAGACCTCTGTTAATTTACAGAGCCTGTAACTAGCAGCATAGCGCAGAAAAAATAGAAGCGGTGTGAACTGGGAAAGTTTTTAGTGTTCGGTAGGGTGGGGATAAACCCAAGTAGTTGGCACTACTTGGGTTGTGGCGCTTAGTTGTGAGCGTGTAACTCTTCGTTTAAGGCAATCGCCGTTTTATTAGTTAAACATTCGATTGCACCGCTAATACTGTTGCGACGGAATAATAGGTCTGATTTACCCGCTAATTCACGTGCTTTAATTGTGCCTGCTTGTTGTTTGTTTTCATCGATTAAAATCACTTTGGTACCGGCGGTAATATATAAGCCAGATTCAATGGTGCAGCGGTCTCCTAAGGGGATACCTGTTCCAGCATTGGCGCCAATCAGTGACTCTTCACCTACTGATATAACCATATTGCCACCACCAGAAAGTGTGCCCATAGTTGAACAGCCACCGCCAAGATCAGAGCCTTTGCCCACGAATACGCCTGCAGAAATACGGCCTTCAACCATACTTGTGCCAGCTGTTCCAGCATTGAAATTACAGAAGCCTTCATGCATTACCGTGGTACCTTCGCCAAGATAAGCACCTAAACGTACGCGAGAGGTAGCAGCGATGCGTACGCCGCTTGGTACCACGTAATCAGCCATTTTAGGAAATTTGTCAACGGAGGTGACTTGTAGCAACTCGCCTTTAGCGCGCGCTTCTAATTGACGAGCAGGTAACTCTGCTAAATCAATAGCACCTTGGTTGGTCCAAGCTACATTAGGCAGTACCGCAAAAATGCCAGTTAAGTCTGTGCCATGGGGTTTAACTAAACGATGAGATAGTAAGTGCAATTTAAGATAAGCTTCTGGAGTAGAGGCTGCTGCACTATCTTCATTGAGCAAACATAAAACTCGAGGCTGTTTGCTTCCCAATAGGGCTTTGTAAGCGTTCACTTGCTCGCTTAGACCTAGGGCTTCCGCGTTTTCGATTAAGCTGCTTAGCGCTTGGTCGTCTAACTCTATGTCTTGTTTAGCGTTGTTGTAATTTAAACCTTTAGTTAGCGCACTAACCTGTGCTGCAGTGGGGTTTAATACTGGGGCAGGGTAAAAAACTTCTAGCCATTGGCCATTTGCGTTTTTACTTCCCACACCAACGGCGTAACTAAAAAAGTCTTTTGACATGTTCGTCTCCAAATAGTAGTTGAGCTTGCAGAATATTATTGTTTGAGAGCTTGTTCCAAAATCTGTTTAAGCTGTTGCTTTTGTTCTGGGCTTAGCTTTTCGCGTTCGCAATTACTAATGCTAAAGAAATCTTCAGCTTTTTCGCCAATAGTGGTGACTTTAGCGGCATGAATTGCATAGTTGAACGACTGAAATACGGCGCTTATTCTAGCCAATAATCCCGGTTTATCCAACGCGACTACCTCGATCAAGGTGCGTTTACCTTTAGTTGGTAGGAACGAGACTCTGGGTTTAATAGAAAATTGCTGTACTTGTCTAGGAATGCGCCGCTGCTTAATATCAATTGGCGCAGCCACATGCAGTTTTGTGGCCAGTGTTTGCTGAAGTAACACGCCGCGTTCTGGCGATAATGGCTCTCCTTCATGATCGAGTACCACAAAGGTATCGAGCACAAAGCCGTCGCGACTGGACATGATTTGCGCATCATGAATATTAAGGTTCTTTTGATCGAGCTCGGCTGCCACGGAAGCGAAGAGGTGGGGAATATCCCGGCAATGTACAAATATTTCAGTACCGCCACGAGTCGCTCTACGGCTCACTAATACCAGTGGTTGGTCTTCACTATGGCCCCATAGGTTGTCACTGTGCCAAGCGATTTGCTGGGGAGTGTGGCGTAAGAAGTAATCGGCTCTAAAACGCTGCCATAAACCACGAATTTGCTCTTCCGAGTAACCTTTTAATTCGAGCCGCTCAATCGCCTTTTTCTGTTTATCGCGGATCATGCCACGCACATCAACGGGAGTTTCCAAGCCACGGCGCAGGGCTTTTTGTGTGGCATGGTAAAGTTCGCTAATTAGGGTTCGCTTCCAGCTATTCCAAGTATCGTCGTTAGTCGCGCAAATGTCGGCCACGGTTAAACATAACAACATGTCTAAGTGACGTTGGTCGCGAACCGTTTTCGCAAACTTGGTGATGACTTCCGGGTCGTAAATATCGCGGCGTTGTGCTGTTACCGACATCAATAAGTGGTGTTTTACCAACCAAGCAACGGTACGAGCCGAAGGGCTACTAAAACCGTGAGCGAGACAAAACTCTTCAGCATCCACTGCGCCTAAGGTTGAGTGGTCGCCTTTGCGTCCTTTCGCTATGTCATGGAACACGGCGGCTAAGGTTAATAAGTCGGGACGTTCTAAGCGAGGATAGACCTGGCAACAAAGCGGGTGGGTTTCTTCGGTTTCTTTAAAGTTAAAAGAGTGGATTTTAGTGATTAGACGATGGGTGTGCTCATCCACTGTAAAGGCGTGGAATAAATCAAATTGCATTTGCCCAACAATGCGACTCCATGCCGGAAAGTAAGTTGAAAGAACCCCATAACGATGCATCAAGGTAAGGGGTAAGCCTGTTACATTAGGATGCTGAATGAGCCGTTTGAAGTGGCGGCGACATTCGGGAAGATCTTGCAGCCAGTGAGTGAGTCGACGACGGGCTTCGCGCAATTGACGTAGCGTAGCCGAATAGATACCAGTGATCTTGGGGTTTTCGGCAATATGTAGAAACATCACCAAAATTTGTTCCGGCTGTTCTAAAAACAGCTGGGCATTGTTGGTGTCTATTAGGTTTCCACGCAGCATGAAGTGCTCGTCAACGGTTCGCACATCCATGGCGGTATTACCTAGAATGGCTTCATCAAATAACTGCAACAGCATTTCGTTGAGTTCGGATATACGACGAACCGTTTGGAAAAAGTGCTTCATTAAGCGTTCGACTGGCGCATTATGCTCTCCGCTATAACCCAGAGACTGTGCCACTGCGAGTTGGCGATCAAATAATAGCCTATCATCGCTTTTGGTTAGATGAATGTGCAGAGCAAAACGAACTCGCCACAAAAAATCGCGGCAGTCTTGCAGTTCACGACACTCAGCAAGGGTTAAGAAGTTTTGTTTAGTCAGCTCTTCTAAATCACTGCTGCCGAAATGGCGGCCCGCTACCCAGCATACAGTTTGTATATCACGCAACCCACCAGGGTTGGCTTTAATGTCGGGTTCAAGTGAGTAGGCGTTACCTTTGTATTGGCGGTGGCGAGCTAATTGCTCTTCCTTTTTGGCGCGAAAGAATGCTTCACTAGGCCAGAAACTATCGGCGCAAACGGCGAGGCACAGCTTTTTATAAAGTTGTTTGTCGCCATAGATTAATCGGCATTCCTGTAGGTTGGTGGCAATGGTGATATCTTGTAAGCCAAGTTCTAGGCATTCGTCTAGCGTGCGCACGCTCTGACCTACATCTAAGCGGATATCCCATAACAAGGTGATAAAAGCCGATATTTTTTCTGCTACCGCCGGGGCAACTTGCTGCTGGCTGAGAATGAGAATATCGATATCTGAGCGTGGATGTAGTTCTCCGCGACCATAACCACCCACGGCAAGCAGTGATAGCTCATCCTGCTCGGCTAAACCAAAATGTTGCCATAGCTCGGTTAAAAGGCGATCCATTTGTTGTGAGCGTAATTGCACTAGTTCTACAACATGCACCCCTAAATCAAACTGCTCGGCAAGATATTGCTGCAGTTGATCGAGATATTGCTTGCAACAACTTACCGATATATCACTAATGCAAGGCACAGGCGGCGCTGCTACTGTCGTTTCCATGACTAAACCTCTACAACCTTGCGAATTAATTCTTGATAATACGTGGAAAATCTTCTTCGTTGCGTAAGGTTAAAACTTCAACGCCGTCATCGGTAACAAGCAAGGTATGTTCCCATTGGGCAGAGTTTTTTCCGTCATTGGTTCGAGCTGTCCAACCGTCCTTATCGTCGACCCAATTACCCTTTTTACCCTGGTTGATCATTGGCTCAATAGTAAAGCACATGCCAGGTTTTAATACCGTGTGGTCACTATTGCGGTAATGCATAATTTGTGGCTCTTCATGGAAACCTTCACCGATGCCGTGACCACAGAAGTTATCGACGATACCGTAACGGTAATTGCCTTTTTTGAGATACTTCTGAATGGCATTGCCAATATCAGACACTTTATTCCCGGGTTTCACTGCTTTAATACCTTGATACAGTGCTTGTTGAGTTACTCTGCATAGTAGTTTGTCGGCTGGGCTGGTGTTACCTAAGAGGAACATTTTAGAGGTATCACCATGATAACCATCTTTGATAACGGTAATATCAATATTCAATACATCACCGTCCTGAAGAATATGGGTTGGTGAAGGAATGCCGTGACAGACTACATCGTTGACTGAAGTACAAATGGATTTAGGAAAGCCATGGTAGTTTAGTGGGGCCGGAATGGCACCTTGTTGTTCAACGATGTAATCGTGACAACGTTTATCTAACTCTTCAGTGCTGACCCCCACTTTTACAAACGGTGCGATCATTTCTAATACATCAGCGGCCAAACGGCCTGCAATGCGCATTTTTTCAATTTGTTCTGGGGTTTTTATTACTATGCTCATGAGTTTAAAATAGTTGAGTGCTTACCGTGGTTTTGCCGCTAGTTTACCGTAAGCCAGAGGTGAGTTGTAGTAGCTAGAAAAATTAACGAAATAGCGAGGCTTTTCTTTAACATTTAAGCTATTTGTGGTATAAAGCGCGCCGTAGGTTATTACTGGGTTTTTAGAACGCTGTTGATACCTATGTAAACTAAATATCTTTATTTTAAACACACACACACATCGACACGTTTTCCGGGGTGCTGAATCACTGATTTGGTCGGTAAAATGGGATGTGTGGAGGCCTAACCCCAATTGAGGAAATTATAATGGCAAACGTTTCAATGCGCGATATGCTTCAAGCAGGCGTACACTTCGGTCACCAAACTCGTTACTGGAACCCAAAAATGAAGCCTTTCATTTTTGGCGCTCGTAATAAAGTTCATATCATTAACTTAGAAAAAACTGTACCAATGTTCAATGATGCAATGGCTGTTCTTAAGAAAGTTGCATCTAAGAAAGGTAAAGTTTTATTTGTTGGTACTAAGCGTGCTGCGGGTGACACAGTTAAAGCTGAAGCACTTCGTTCTGATCAATTCTACGTTAACCACCGCTGGTTGGGTGGTATGTTGACTAACTGGAAAACAGTTCGTCAATCTATCAAGCGTCTAAAAGATCTTGAAGCTCAAAGCCAAGACGGTACTTTTGACAAGCTAACCAAGAAAGAAGCGCTTATGCGTACTCGTGAAATGGAAAAGCTTGAGAAAAGCCTTGGCGGTATCAAAAACATGGGCGGTCTACCAGACGTATTGTTTGTTATTGACGCTGAACACGAGCACATCGCGATTCGCGAAGCAAACAACCTAGGTATTCCTGTTGTTTCTGTAGTTGATACTAACTCTTCACCAGACGGTGTTGATTACATCATTCCTGGTAATGACGATGCTATCCGTGCAATCAAATTGTACCTAGGCGCAGCTGCTGATACAGTTATCGAAGGTCGTCAAGACGACATCGTTGTACAAGCTGAAGAAGATGGTTTCGTAGAGGAAGCGGCTGAGTAATTAGTGCCTTTGCACTATACTGAGAAGCTTGATGATTAGCAGGGGACAAGCTTGTCCCCTGAGTTTTATCCGATAAATAGTCGAGGATCAAACAAATGGCAATTACTGCTGCCCTAGTGAAAGAACTGCGCGAACGTACTGGCGCAGGCATGATGGATTGTAAAAAAGCGTTGACTGAAACTGATGGTGACATCGAGTTGGCGATTGAAAACATGCGTAAAAGCGGTGCTGCTAAAGCGGCTAAGAAAGCTGGTAATATCGCTGCTGAAGGCGCAATTATCATCAAAGAAGGTGCTGGTTTTGCAGCCCTATTAGAAGTTAACTGTCAAACTGACTTCGTTGCTAAAGATGCAAGCTTTACTGCATTTGCCAATAAAGTTGCAGAAGCTGCCGCTGCTGAAAAAACTGACATCGAAACTTTGAAAGCCAACTTCGAAGAAGAGCGTGTTCAACTAGTTGCTAAAATTGGTGAAAATATCTCTATTCGTCGCGTTGAATACTTAGATGGTGCTTCTATTGCATCTTACCGTCACGGTGAGCGTATTGGTGTTGCCGTAACTGGTGACGCTGATGCTGAAACACTTAAGCATGTAGCAATGCACGTAGCGGCCTCTAAGCCTGAGTTTTTATCTCCTGAAGACGTACCAGCTGACGTTGTAGAAAAAGAGAAAAAACTACAGATCGAAATCGCTATGAACGAAGGCAAGCCTGCTGAAATCGCTGAGAAAATGGTGACTGGCCGTATGAAGAAATTCACCGGTGAGATCTCATTGACTGGTCAACCTTTCATCATGGAGCCGAAGAAAACTGTAGGCGCTATGCTAAAAGAGAAAGGCGCTTCAGTTGCTGGATTCATTCGCCTAGAAGTGGGTGAAGGTATCGAGAAAAAAGAAGAAGATTTTGCTGCTGAAGTAGCCGCACAAATCGCTGCAGCTAAAAAGTAATTTTAGTTGTTATAAAGGTTGCGGTATCATGCCGCAACCTTCTTGAATTCTTACTATTGAGAGAACATCATTGCTATGAGCACCAATCCTAAACCTGCATATCGTCGCATTCTTTTAAAACTTTCAGGTGAAGCCCTCATGGGTGACGAAGGTTTTGGTATTGACCCTAAAGTATTAGACCGCATGGCTCTAGAAATTAAAGAGTTGGTAGAACTAGGGATCCAAGTTGGCTTAGTTATTGGTGGTGGTAACTTGTTTCGTGGTGAGGGCCTAGCTAAAGCAGGTATGAATCGCGTAGTGGGCGACCACATGGGGATGTTAGCGACCGTAATGAACGGTTTGGCTATGCGTGATGCGCTGCATCGAAATTTTGTTAACGCGCGTTTGATGTCGGCAATTGAATTGAATGGCGTATGTGATTCTTATAATTGGGCTGATGCCATTAGCAACTTAAAAGCTGGTAAAGTGGTTATCTTCTCCGCTGGTACTGGGAATCCGTTTTTTACAACTGATTCAGCCGCTTGTTTACGCGGTATTGAGATTGAAGCCGAAGCGGTATTAAAAGGCACTAAAGTAGACGGCGTATATACCGCTGACCCAGTAAAAGATCCAGCTGCCACATTATACCGTGAGCTTGATTATCAAGAAGTATTAGAAAAAGAATTAAAAGTGATGGATTTAGCGGCCTTCACCTTGGCTCGTGACCATAGCCTGCCTATTCGTGTATTTAACATGAACAAACCGGGTAGCCTAAAAAATGTAGTAATGGGCGTGGATGAAGGCACTACTATTCATCATTTATCGAATAAAACAGAAACAGAGTAGGGATAGTTATCGTGATAAACGAAATCAAACAAGATGCTCAAATACGCATGGGCAAAAGCATTGAGTCTTTAAAAACTCAAATGTCAAAAGTTCGTACTGGACGTGCTCACACCAGTTTATTAGACGGGATTATGGTACCGTATTACGGTGTTGATACCCCTTTAAAACAAGTGGGTAATGTCTCTACAGAAGATTCTAGAACCTTAACGGTTACCGTTTTTGATGCTAGTTTAATTAGTGCTGTTGAAAAGGCGATTATGAGCTCTGATCTAGGCTTAAATCCGTCTTCTGCTGGTACTCTTATTCGCATTCCTTTACCGATGCTAACCGAAGAGCGTCGTCGTGATCTAATTAAGATTGTTCGTGCAGAAGCTGAGCAAGCGCGTGTGGCTATCCGCAATATTCGTCGTGATGCCAACGGTGACGTAAAAGAGTTGCTTAAAGAAAAAGAAATCGGCGAAGATGACGAACGTCGCGCGCAGGATGATATTCAAAAAATCACTGATGCAGCTGTAAAGCAAGTTGATGAGGCTTTAGCCGCTAAAGAAGCTGAGTTGCTTGAAGTTTAAGCAAAGAATATGTTTAAGAATAGCCGTGTCTTGTTACACGGTTTTTTTTTGTAAGTACGAGTAGTGAATATGACCTTACCCGAAGCACAGCAAGCGGCTGTTAAAGAAGCGATGCCTAAACACGTTGCCATTATTATGGATGGTAATGGGCGTTGGGCTCAGCAACGCGGTAAATTGCGGATGTTTGGCCATCAAGCTGGGGTTAAGTCAGTAAGAAGAGCAGTAAGCTTTGCCACCCAAGTTGGAATTCAATCGTTAACTTTATTTGCTTTTAGTAGTGAAAATTGGCGCCGTCCTGAAGAAGAAGTGTCAAGCTTAATGAATTTGTTTTTGACAGTTTTGCAACGTGAAGTGAAAAAACTAAAAAACAATAATGTACAACTGCGAATTATTGGAGATACTTCTCGTTTTAGTGAGAAACTACAGCAACGCATTGCCGTCGCTCAACAAGAAACCGCAGACAATACCGGTTTAGTGCTGAATATCGCTGCTAACTACGGCGGTCGATGGGATATGCTTAATGCATGCCAACAGCTGTGTCGCCAAGTTAAGTCGGGAGCGCTTGATGAGCAACAGATTACTGAGCAAGATATTTCGACGTTAATGGAAGAGAATACTGTAGGAGATGTCGATTTGTTGATCCGCACCGGTGGCGATCATCGAATCAGTAATTTTTTATTGTGGCAAACAGCGTATGCAGAGTTCTATTTTAGCGATGTGCTGTGGCCAGATTTTGACGATGATGCTTTTGGCAAAGCCATTGCGGCATTTGTTAGCCGCGAGCGTCGTTTTGGCTGTACCGGTGAACAGGTACAAGCTTTATTAAATAATAATCAACAGAATGAGGACCATTTTGCTTAAGCAAAGAGTGTTAACTGCCCTTATACTGGCACCTTTGGCCCTCGCGGCTATTTTCATGCTGCCTCTGCCAGGCTTAGCCCTGGCTTTAGCTTTAGTCCTAGTGCTGGCCGCTCGGGAGTGGGCTCGGGTTGTTTCCGAGCTTAATTCTAAGCGGGTTGGTTTTTTGTTGGTATTTGCGCTTAGTTTTGGTCTTAGTTTCTGGTTAATGCCATTGCAAGGACTGGCCAGCTCAGCGGTATTTAGCGTAGTTGTTGGTATAGCTGCATGTGCATGGGGCGGCAGTATTTACTTGTTAGCGACTTATCCCAATGCTGCTCGCTTTTGGCATAACAGTAGCTTGTTTAAACTGATTGTTGGCCTGGTGGTATTACTGCCATTTTTTTGGTCATTAATTTTCTTACGTGCTATTGACCCTGACCATCCTAGTGTTGGCGGGGCCTGGGTGCTCTATGTACTGCTGTTAGTATGGGCTGCTGATAGTGGTGCTTATTTTGCGGGTAGACGTTTTGGGCGGCATAAGTTGGCGAAAAATGTCAGCCCGAAAAAAACTATCGAAGGTTTGCTTGGGGGCTTTTGTGTGGCCGCCTTAGTGACTGTTGGTGCTTTCTTGTTTATGCCTATTGCTCTAGGTAAAGAGTGGGTGCTTATCGTTGCCAGCGTATTTACTGTTTTAGCCTCAGTAGTCGGGGATTTAGTTGAAAGTATGTTTAAGCGACAAGCCGGAATTAAGGATAGCGGTACTCTGTTACCCGGTCACGGTGGCTTGTTGGACCGTATTGATAGTCTGACTGCTGCTATGCCTGTATTTGCTTTTTTCTACCTTCATTGGATGTAAAGCATTATGAGTAGGCAAGTGCTTATACTTGGCGCTACAGGTTCGATTGGCGCCAGTACCTTAAAAGTATTACGCAATAATCCTGAAGCTTATGATTTATATGGTGTCACGGGAGCTCGTAACGTCGCAGCCATGCTGGATATTTGTCGAGAGTTTTCACCGCAATATGCTGTAATGGCCGACCCTGCCAGTAATATGGCCTTAATGGATGCTTTGCGCAACGAGCAATTAAGCACCGAAGTTCTTGCTGGAGAACAAGCGATTGCTGAGTTAGCCAAAGCCGAAGCTGTAGACTTGGTGATGGCGGCTATTGTTGGAGCCGCGGGGTTGCTACCTACTTTGGCAGCTGTTGAAGCGGGTAAAACGGTATTGCTGGCTAACAAAGAAGCGTTGGTGATGAGTGGGGCCATCTTCATGGATGCTGCCGCTCGCAGCGGTGCACAAATTTTACCGGTTGATAGTGAACACAACGCTATTTTTCAATGTATGCCGCAAGCAATACAGCAGGCTCTTGGGCATTGTGATTTGCAACAAGCGGGAGTTAGCAAAATACTGTTGACGGGTTCAGGCGGGCCGTTTCGTTATCATTCTATTGATGCTTTACCTGTGGTAAGCCCCGCAGAGGCATGCGCTCACCCTAATTGGTCTATGGGACAAAAGATTTCGGTTGATTCTGCCACCATGATGAATAAGGGGCTGGAGTATATTGAGGCGAAACGCTTATTTAATACTCAGCCAAAACAAATTGAGGTGATTATTCACCCGCAGTCAATTATTCACTCAATGGTACAGTATTGTGACGGGTCGGTGCTGGCGCAGATGGGGCAACCAGATATGGCTACGCCGATTGCTCATGTTATGGCTTATCCGCAAAGAATTACGTCTGGGGTAGAGCCGCTGGACTTTTTTAGTCTCGGTGAATTGAGTTTTATCCCCCTGATTTTTCCCGCTACCCTTGTCTTAAGCTAGCCATTGATGCCTGTTATGATAGCCAAACCGCCACAACCTGTTTAAATGCGGCTAATGAAATCGCCGTGGCGGCTTTTCTTGCCGGACGAATAAAGTTTACTCAAATTGCTCAAGTTGTCGCCGCTTGTTTAGATGGGCTGGATTATCTTGGCTCGGAAACTGAACTTTCGGTATTGCTCGAGGTCGACCAAAGAGCTCGAGTTCAAGCTAGCGCAGTAGTTAAGAGGATCTGTGGATGAATGATCTGATTTGGAATACCTCATTTTTTATTATCGCTCTTGGCATTTTAGTTACTGTTCATGAGTTCGGTCACTTTTGGGTGGCTCGGCGATGTGGGGTTAAAGTAGAGCGTTTTTCTATCGGTTTTGGTAAGGCCTTATGGCGCAGAACAGCGGCTGATGGAACGGAGTATGTGGTTGCTCTAATTCCTTTAGGCGGTTACGTAAAAATGTTAGATGAGAGAGTGGCTCCGGTACCTGCGGAGTTACGTTCTCAAGCGTTCAATAATAAGAGTTTGGCACAGCGAAGTGCGGTCGTGGCAGCGGGGCCTTTAGCCAATTTTATTTTGGCTATTTTTGCTTTTTGGCTGATGTTTATTATTGGTGTCCCTTCGGTAAAACCGGTGTTAGGTGGTGTAGTTGAAGGCAGTATCGCAGAGCAAGCCGGCCTGCGTGCGGGTCAAGAGATTGTGCGCATTGACGAGCAACGCACGCTTGACTGGGAAGCGGTTAATTTGGCCTTGGTAAGTCACTTGGGCAACCAAGCTCTGGATGTGCAAGTTAAAGACCTTAAGACTCAACAATTAAGCAACAAGCTGCTTGATATCCGTAACTGGCAGCTCGATAGCGAACAGCAAAATCCCATTTTAAGTCTTGGCTTACAGGCTTACAGCCCTGACATTTTGACTACGGTTGCCCAAGTTGTTGATGGTAAGCCAGCAGAAAGAGCCGGTGTGCAAGTTGGCGATCAGTTAATAGCCTTAGATGGTAACGAGCTGGCCTCTTGGCAGGATTTTGTTAGTTACGTTCAAGCTAGGCCTGAACAAGTAATTCAACTTAGCTTGCTGCGTCAAGGTCAGTCGCTGCAATTGGACTTGCGTCCAGAAACTCGGGAATACCAAGGTAAATCAACTGGATATGTGGGGCTTGCTCCTGAAGTTGAACCTTACCCAGCAGAGTACCAAGTCAATTTACATTACGGTTTATTCGACGCTGTTGGTAAATCATTGGAACGAACTTGGCATTTAAGCAAATTGACGGTCTCAATGATCGGTAAATTGGTGACAGGGGTGGTTTCATTAGATAATCTTAGCGGTCCAATATCCATAGCTAAGGGAGCCGGAGCAACGGCCGACTATGGCTTAGTATATTTTTTGGGCTTTGTTGCCTTAGTCAGTATTAACTTAGGCATTATAAACTTGTTTCCGTTGCCAGTATTAGATGGCGGACACTTAGTCTTCTTCGCTATAGAAGGCATTACTGGCAAACCTGTTTCAGAACGCGTACAAGAAATAGGATTTAGGATTGGTGCAGTATTGGTGATGGCTCTAATGAGCTTAGCCATTTTTAATGATTTTATGCGCTTATAACAATTAAATAGGACGTTCTTTTTTCTTATGTTCAAAAAGCAGTTGGTTGTTGGACTTTTTGTAGCCTGCGTAAGCGGCGCTAGTTTTGCTGAATCGGATTCAGCTTTTACCGTAGCAGATATTCGCATTGAAGGTTTACAAAGGGTTTCTCTGGGGGCCGCTTTATTACAAATTCCTCTAAGAGTCGGTGATGAAGTTGATGCCGCCGAAATTAGTGACAGTATAAAGCGCTTGTACCGTAGTGGTAATTTTGAAGACATTAAAGTTTATCGCGATGGTAATGGATTGGTGTTCAAGGTTCTTGAAAGACCCACTGTGAGTAATATTGAATTCTCCGGTAACGACGATATTAAGACGGAGCAGTTAGAAGAGTCGCTGCGTTCATCTGGTATTAAGGTCGGTGAGCCTTTAGATAAAACGAATCTACGGAATATTGAAAAGAGCCTCGAGGATTTTTATTACAGCGTGGGTAAGTATAGCGCTAGGGTTAGCTCTATTGTTACTCCACTTCCTCGTAACCGAGTTGATTTAAAGTTCACTTTCCAAGAAGGTTTATCGGCTGAGATTGAACAGATTAATATCATTGGTAATGAAAAGTTTTCTTCTGGTGAATTGATCAAGCGAATGAGTTTAAGTGACAGCGCTCCTTGGTGGAATGTGCTGGCCGATCAAAAGTATCAAAAGCAAAAACTGGCTGGTGATTTAGAAATTATAAATAGTTTTTATTATGACCGAGGCTATATTCGTTTTAATATCGACTCCACTCAAGTTGCTTTAACCCCGGACAAAAAAGGTATTTATATCACCATTAACGTGGATGAAGGGGAAGTATACAACATCGAAAAAGTCGAGTTGTCGGGTAATTTATTAGATAAGAGCGAAGAGCTTAAAGGACTCGTTTCAATTCAACCAGGCGATACTTATAGTGGTTCTGCAGTGACTCAAACTGAAGATCTTATCGCTAAGTTTTTAGGCCGCTATGGCTATGCTTACCCTCAAGTTAATGTGTTCCCAGTAATTAACGATGAAGATAAAACCGTAGTATTAAACATCAATATTGACCCTGGTAGTCGCGTTTATGTGCGCCGTATTAATATCAGCGGTAATACCATTACTAAAGACGAAGTGATTCGCCGCGAAATGCGCCAGATGGAAGGTACTTGGTTGTCTAGTCGCTTGGTTGAACAATCGCGAGCGAGATTGAGTCGTTTAGGTTATTTTGAAACTGTAGATGTTGAAACGGTTAAATTGCCCGGTACCGATGACCAGGTCGATGTTAACTTCGTGGTGAAAGAACAGCCTTCTGGTTCATTTAATGCCGGCGTAGGCTACGGTACAGAGTCTGGCCTCAGTCTGTCTGCTGGTGTACAACAAGATAACTTCCTAGGTTCGGGTAACCGTGCTGGGATTAACGTTAGTACTAACAAATATTCAAAGAACTTTGATATTAACTTTACTAACCCCTACTTTACTAAAGATGGGGTGAGTTTCGGTGGGCGCTTCTATTACACCGACTTTGAAGCCTCTAAAGCAGATATTGTTGACTATAACAACGAAACCATCGGTTTGCGTGGTACCTTAGGTTTTCCAGTTAATGAAGACAATCGTTTAAGTATTAGCTTAGGTTTAGAGCAAAACAAAATTTCCCAGTTAAATGCTTACGCGCAGATTCAACAGTTTTGGGATATTTATTCTCCTCACCGTAATGATGATGGGTCGTTAACCTTCCAGTCTCTAGATACCACTTTGGGTTGGTCTAGAAACACGTTAAATAACGGTACCATGCCAACTGCTGGCTCGTCGCAGCGCTTCGATACCAAGATCACCATACCGGGCTCAGACGTTCAGTATTTTAAAATGAGTTTTGATACTCGGCATTTCTTCCCGATAACCAGTAACCATGACTGGGCCTTCTCTGTTCGCGGCAAAGTGGGTTACGGTAATGGTTATGGAGAGTTAGAAGGTAATGAACAAATACTTCCGTTTTTTGAAAACTTTTATGGCGGTGGGTATTCTTCACTGCGTGGTTTTCGCTCTAATACCGTAGGCCCTCGGGCTTTGTATTTAGTAGACAATAGTGGTAGTGCTTATGTCACCGCCTCCAATGACTCGGTTGGTGGTAACGCCATTGCTGTAGGCTCTGCGGAAATTATCTTCCCAACGCCGTTCCTTGATGAAGCCTATATTCGTCAAGTTCGCACCACCGCCTTTATTGATTTTGGTACGGTATGGGATACTGAATTTGATTATGACAGATTTAGTCAAATGCAATGTATTAGCTATTGTGACCGACTTGGTGATTATTCATCACCGGATCGAATTCGAGCATCGGTAGGTGTGTCTATTCAATGGTTCTCACCCATGGGACCCTTGGTATTCTCATTTGCCAAGCCAATAAAAAAATATGATGGTGACCGTTCTGAGTCCTTCTCATTTAATATTGGCCAAACTTTTTAAACTTTGATTTTAGGAGTAAATCTTTTGAAAAAATTAATCGCCGCAGTCGCTCTTGCAGTTACGATGATGAGCTCGAGCTTTGCCGCTCAAGCTGAAACCAAGATTGCAGTTATCAATATCGCTGAAGTATTCCAACAACTACCTCAACGTGATGCGCTGCAAAAAACCTTGAAAGATGAGTTTGAAGTGCGAGTTCAAGAAGTTCGTGGTCTTGAATCTGAAATGCAACGTCTTTACGAGAAACGCGAAAAAGATGGTGAGTTATTAGGTCAACAAGAAGTGACCAAAATTACTCGTCAGTTAGAAACCATGCAAGCAGAGTACAAACTTAAGCGTAAGAATCTTGAAGAAGATCAACGCCGCCGTGGTGCTGAAGAACAACAAAAACTAATGGTTAAGGTACAAAATGCCATTGTTGAAGTATCTAAATCTGAGGGCTACGATTTAGTATTGCCTCTAGATGCAACGGCCTATGCCGCTGATTCTTTAGATATCACTAAACAAGTTATTCAGCAAGTTAGTAAGAGTAAGTAAATATGACCTTCAGCCTTGGCCAAATAGCTGAGCAACTCGGCCTCACCCTTGTTGGTGATGCCGAGCAAGTAATCTCTAAAATTGCTCCCTTTGAAAAAGCTGGGGAGCAAGACATTAGTTTTATCACCAACGCTAAGTATTTACCGTTGTTAGAAAGCTGTAAGGCCAGTGCGCTAATCTTAACCGAGCAACATGCTGCTTCTTACAGCGGTAATGTGTTGCTCAGTAAAGACCCTTATGTCAGTTATGCCAAGCTAGCTCAGCTATTTGATACCACACCAGCCTGTGCTGCTGCCATTCATTCCAGTGCCGTGATCGATGCCACTGTCGAGTTAGGTGAGCAAGTTTCTATTGGCGCAAATGCCGTTATAGAAAGTGGCGTTAAGCTGGGCGATGGGGTTCAAATTGGCGCTGGTTGTTTTATTGGTAAAAACGCCCGTATAGGTAGTTACACTAAGTTGTGGCCTAACTGTAGTATTTATCATTCGGTTAAATTGGGTGAGCATTGTCTTATCCAAGCTAATACGGTGATTGGTAGCGATGGTTTTGGTTACGCCAACCAACAGGGGCAGTGGATTAAGATCCCGCAACTTGGCTCGGTAGTGATCGGCGATAGCGTCGAAATTGGCGCCTCGGTATCAATTGACCGCGGCGCTTTGGACAACACTACCATTGACTCAAATGTGATAATCGATAATCAGGTTCATATCGCTCACAATGTCACCATTGGCAGCGGCACGGCTATTGCTGGCACAACCGGTATTGCCGGCAGTACTAACATTGGCCGTTATTGTATAATTGGTGGTGGTGTGGGGATTAACGGTCATATTGATATTTGTGACCAAGTAACCATAACCGGGTATTCCATGGTGACTAAGTCTATTACCGAACCTGGTACTTATTCATCGGGTATGCCAACCCAAGCCAATCGCCAATGGCGAAAATCAATGGCACGTCTTTCTCAGTTAGACGAGATGCATAAACGAATTGTTAGCTTAGAGCGTCATCAGCGCCCTGAAGCAGAGTAAAGCTAGGAAACTATTTTGACAACAGAACTTAACCGTTTAGAAATTCAAGACATTATGGCCTTGTTGCCACATCGTTACCCATTTTTGTTGGTTGACAGAGTATTGGATTTCCAAGAAGGGAAAACGCTTCACGCGATAAAAAATGTGACGGTGAATGAACCTTGCTTTACTGGGCATTTTCCACAACAGCCAGTATTTCCGGGAGTATTGATTTTAGAGGCTCTTGCCCAATGTACTGGTATCTTGGCATTTAAATCGACCTCTAAGCCAGCAGACAATGAGCTGTATTACTTTGCTGGTATTGATAATGCTCGCTTTAAAAAGCCCGTTGGTCCCGGAGATGTTTTACATCTTGAAGTAGAGTTGTTACGCGATCGTCGTGGTATTGGTAAATTTAGTTGTGTAGCTAAAGTCGACGACGAAGTGGTATGTAGTGCCGATATTATGTGTGCTCGTAGAGCCTTTAAATAGGTGGGGAAGCTTATGATTGATAGCTCAGCAAAGATTCACCCTAGCGCGATTATTGAAGGCAAGGTAAAAATTGGTGCCAATACTTCGGTAGGTGCATACACCATTATTAGTGGTGATGTTGAAATTGGTGAAAACTGCCAAATTGCCTCGCACGTAGTGATTAAAGGTCACTCCAAAATTGGTAATAATAACCGGATCTTTCAATTCGCTTCGGTTGGTGAAGACTGCCAAGATTTGAAATATGCTGGCGAAGAAACTTACTTAGAAATTGGCGATAACAATACCATTCGTGAGAGTGTCACCATTCATCGTGGGACCACTCAAGATAATAGCGTGACTAAAATTGGCAGTAATTGCCTATTTATGATTAATGCCCACGTAGCACACGACTGTATCGTGGGTAATGGTTGTATCTTCGCTAATAACGCTACTTTAGCTGGTCACGTTACCATTGGTGATAATGTTATTTTTGGCGGGCAAGCGGCTATTCACCAGTTCGGCAAAGTGGGCTCCTACGCTTTTGTTGGCGGTTGTGCGGCGGTCAATAAAGACGTCCCTCCCTATGTGATGGCGGTAGGTAACTATGCTCGCCCTGTTGCCGTAAATACTGAAGGCTTATTGCGTCGCGGCTTTAGTAAGGACGCGATTAAAGCGATTCGCCAAGCTTATAAAACCCTTTATAGAAGCGGTAATACCCTCGAAGAAGCGTTAAAGCAAATTGAACTTTCAGCTGAACAGTTCCCAGAAGTAAAAGTGTTTGCTGACTTCTTAAAAGAAAACGGCCGCGGGATCGTTCGTTAAGGTTGCTTAGCTCTCTCAGTGCCTTTATTTAAGCCCTAACTTTCAGTTAGGGCTTTTTTGTGGGTTAGCTTATTTCACACAGGTCTTTTAGGGACACTGAGGATTAGTCTTAGCTTAACGAACTAAGTTAAGGGGAGAAGATAAAACATTTCTCCATGTGTTATCATGCGGGCATATGCCAAGTAGTCTTTGTTGATACTATTTTGAATCGGCGCTTCAGTGGTACTGTAGCGTGTTTTTCCCAGGTAAGTGCTTTTAAGTTAATGACAAATCAAGATAAATTACACATAGCCATCGTTGCTGGAGAGGTTTCCGGTGATATTTTAGGTGCTGGGTTGATATCGGCCCTTAAGCAACGTTATCCCAATGCTCACTTTTCTGGAATAGCAGGGCCTTTGATGCAGCAACAAGGCTGTGAAGCTCTCTATGATATGGAAGAGTTATCGGTGATGGGCTTGGTTGAAGTGTTGGGACGTTTACCGCGTATCCTTAAAATTCGTCGCCATTTAATTAAGCATTATTTGCAGTCTCCACCTGATATTTATATTGGTATCGATGCTCCAGATTTTAATTTGGGAGTAGAGCAAAAACTGCACCAGCAAGCGATTAAGACAGTGCATTATGTTAGTCCTTCGGTGTGGGCTTGGAAGCAAAAAAGAGTATTTAAGATTAAGCAAGGCTGTAACAAAATTTTGGTATTTCTGCCTTTTGAAAAAGCCTTTTATCAGCGCTTCGATGTACCTTGTGAATTTGTCGGTCATACGTTGGCGGATCAAATTCCTTTAGTTAATCCACAAAAGCCAGCTCTTGAGCAACTAGGCCTTGACCCTAATAACAAAGTCTTGGCAATGTTACCGGGCAGTAGAAATGCGGAAGTGGGTTTGTTAACGCCGGTATTTTTGGCGGCGGCTAAGCAATTAACTCAGCGCTATCCGGGCTTACAAATTGTGGTGCCTTTGGTTAATCAGCGACGACGCGAGCAATTTGAAGCCTTGTTGGCCGAGCACGCTCCAGAGCTAAATTTAACATTGGTAGACGGTCAGGCGCGCACGGTGATGACCGCGGCCGATGTTGTGTTATTAGCGTCTGGTACGGCGACGTTAGAGGCTATGTTGGTAAAACGACCTATGGTAGTCGCTTACCGCTTTAAACCTCTGACCTACCGCATCGCCAAGCTGATTGTTAAAGCCAAATTTGCGGCGCTGCCTAACCTGCTAGCCGATAAGATGTTGGTGCAGGAGTATGTTCAAGAGCAGTGCACTAGCGACAACATCGTTCAAGAAGTTGCGCGTTTATTCGATACTGACAATAGTGAGCTACTGGCTAGGTTTAATCAGTTACATCAGCAAATTCGCTGCGATGCAGATCAAAAAGCCGCCCAAGCTATTGTCGATGTTATTAACAGCTAGCTTAGTCATTTATTTTAGGAATCCTTATGTCAGTGTTTATTTATCCTAGTGGCTATCAGTGTTTTGCTGGTGTTGATGAAGTGGGGCGTGGCCCCTTAGTGGGCGATGTGGTGACCGCAGCGGTTATTCTTGACCCTGCACAGCCGATTATCGGTTTAAATGATTCTAAAAAACTTTCAGAGAAAAAGCGTCTGTTACTCGCCGATGAAATCAAGCTCAAAGCCAAAGCTTGGGCGATTGGCCGAGCCTCCCCAGCTGAAATTGACCAATTGAATATTTTGCATGCCACCATGTTGGCCATGTCGCGCGCCGTTGCGGCGTTAGCTATTACGCCCGATTTTGTTTTAGTTGATGGTAACCGCGAGCCCCAATTGTTAGTCCCTTGCCTAGCCGTGGTGAAAGGTGATGGTTTAGTGGCTGAAATCAGCGCTGCTTCAATTATTGCTAAAGTGGCTCGGGACCAAGAAATGCTTGAGCTGGATGCGCGCCACCCTGAATATCAATTTGCTAAGCACAAAGGTTATCCCACTGCTTTACACCTAGAATTGCTGCAAAAGCATGGTGCTATTGCTGAACATCGTCGTAGTTTTAAACCAGTGCAACGGGTATTGGGGGAGCTTTGAGTTTGTCGCCAACTAGTCAATCGCCAGCCTTTATTCATTTAAGAGTCCATTCCGACTTTTCTATGGTCGATGGCCTGAAAAAGGTCAAGCCCATCGTGGCTAAAGCTGCCGAGCTAAATATGCCGGCAATAGCTCTGACCGACCAAACTAACATGTGTGGTTTGGTTAAATTTTATGGTGAAGCACATAGTCAGGGGATCAAACCCATAGTGGGTTGTGACTTCTATGTGCAATCGGAAGAATTTGCCGACGAGTTATTTCGTTTAACTTTGCTGGCCAAAGATAATCAAGGCTATCAGAATATCACCATGTTGATTTCTCGGGCTTATTTGCGTGGTCATGTTCAGGCGCGCCCCGTTATCGACAAGCAATGGTTGGTGGAGCACGCCGAAGGGGTAATTATTTTATCTGGCGCTCGTCAGGGCGACGTGGGTAAGGCCTTACTCAAGGGGAATCCAGTACTGCTTGAGCGCTGTGTGAGCTTTTATCAACAACATTTTTCTAATAATTACTTCCTTGAATTGATTCGCACCGGACGTCCAGATGAAGAGAACTATCTTCATCAAGCGGTGGCCTTGGCGGCGGAACAAGATTTGCCAGTGGTTGCCACCAATGAAGTGGTGTTTCTTGAAGAAGACCAGTTCCAACCACATGAGGTGCGGGTTGCCATTCATGATGGTTATGCGATTGACGACAGCCGCCGCCCTAAAAAGTACAGTCCGCAGCAGTACCTACGTAGCGAACAAGAAATGCTTGAGCTGTTCGCGGACATACCGGAAGCCTTACAAAATTCCGTAGAAATTGCCAAACGTTGTAACGTTACGGTGCGGTTGGGTGAGTATTTTCTTCCAGATTTCCCCACCGGCGGTATGCCTATTGAAGAGTATTTTTGTAAGGTATCGCGCGATGGCTTAGAAGAACGCTTGGAGTTTTTATTTCCCGATCTTGAAGAACGGGCGAAGCGACGTCCGGAATACGATGAACGTCTACAAACCGAGTTAGATGTGATTAACCAAATGGGCTTCCCTGGTTACTTTCTTATCGTGATGGAGTTCATTCAGTGGAGTAAAGACAATAATATTCCGGTTGGCCCTGGGCGTGGTTCTGGTGCCGGCTCTTTAGTTGCCTATGCGCAGAAAATTACCGATCTTGATCCCTTACAATTCGACCTGCTATTCGAACGCTTTTTGAACCCTGAGCGGGTATCGATGCCCGATTTTGACGTCGACTTCTGTATGGACCGACGCGATGAGGTGATTGACCATGTGGCCGAGCTTTATGGTCGTGATGCGGTATCGCAAATCATCACCTTTGGTACCATGGCGGCAAAAGCGGTGGTACGCGACGTGGGCCGAGTACTGGGTCATCCCTTTGGCTTTGTAGACCGTATCTCTAAGCTCATTCCACCGGATCCTGGCATGACTCTCGAGAAGGCCTTCCTAGCAGAGCCGCGCTTACCTGAGCTTTATAACGCCGATCAGGACGTTAAAGAACTGATTGATATGGCTCGGATCCTAGAAGGGGTTACTCGTAATGCGGGTAAACATGCCGGTGGGGTGGTTATTTCCCCCACAACGATTACCGACTTTGCTCCCTTATACTGTGATGCAGAAGGTAAAAACCCAGTCACTCAGTTTGATAAAAACGATGTTGAGTATGCTGGTTTAGTTAAGTTTGACTTTTTAGGCTTACGAACGCTGACCATTATTCAGTGGGCCCTGGACATGCTTAATCCGGTACTTGCCCAACGTGGTGAGCAACCGATTGATATTGCTGCTATTTCTACCACCGATCCTAAGTCATTTAGGCTGCTGCAAGATTGCCAAACTACCGCAGTATTCCAGTTAGAATCGCGTGGTATGAAAGACTTGATTAAGCGCCTAAAGCCAGACTGTTTTGAAGACATGATCGCGTTGGTGGCGCTGTTCCGCCCCGGTCCGCTGCAATCAGGCATGGTGGATAACTTTATTGAGCGAAAACACGGTCGTGAAGCCATATCTTATCCCGACGAAACTTGGCAACACGAAAGTTTACAGCCGATATTGGAACCCACCTACGGCATCATTCTTTACCAAGAACAGGTGATGCAAATTGCTCAAGTATTGGCCGGTTATACGCTCGGCGGCGCCGATATGTTACGTCGTGCTATGGGTAAGAAAAAACCCGAAGAAATGGCCAAACAACGGGCAGTGTTTAAAGAAGGTGCGATAAATAACGGCGTCGACGGTGAGTTGGCAATGAAGATCTTTGACTTAGTGGAAAAGTTCGCCGGTTACGGCTTTAACAAATCTCACTCTGCTGCTTATGCCTTGGTGTCTTACCAAACACTATGGATGAAGGCGCATTATCCCGCTTATTTCATGGCGGCGGTAATGTCTGCAGATATGGATAATACCGATAAAATCGTTACCTTGGTGGATGAGTGTAACAACATGGGCTTAAAGCTGGTACCGCCCGATGTGAATACTGGCCTATTTAAGTTTTCGGTAAACCAAGACGAAGAGATTGTTTACGGTATTGGGGCAATTAAAGGTGTAGGTGAAGGCCCTATTGAAGCCATTTTAGCGGCGCGTAAAGACGGTCCATTTATTGATTTATTTGATTTCTGTTGCCGTCTTGATTTGAAAAAAATTAATCGCCGAGTGATTGAGAAATTGATTATGGCCGGGGCCATGGACAAATTAGGGCCGCATAGAGCAGCGATGATGGCGACCTTGCCCTCGGCAATGCAAGCCGCTGCTCAGCAAGCGCAAGCCTCGGCGCGTGGCCAGGAAGATTTGTTTGGTGTTTTAACGGTAGCGGATGATGCTCGGCCTGACTTTGTTGACGAGCCACAGTGGAGCGAAAAAGTTTGGCTGGAGGGTGAAAAAGAAACCCTTGGTTTATATTTGACTGGCCACCCCGTTAACCGCTATTTAAAAGAGTTTAAAAACTATACCAGCGGACGTTTAGTGGATATTCGGCCTACTGGGCGGGGTAAAACATCAACGGTAGCAGGTTTAGTGCTTTCTACACGGGTAATGATGACCAAACGCGGCTCAAAGATGGGCATCATTCAACTAGATGACCGTAGTGCCCGTTTAGATGTGATGTTTTTTACCGATGCCTTTGAAACCTATCAAGAATTGTTAGAAAAAGATCGTATGTTAGTGATTCAAGGAGAGGTCAGCGTTGATGATTTCTCCGGAGGCATTAAAATGACTGCCCGTGAGGTGATGGATTTATCGATGGCGCGTGAGCGTTGGATGAAAAAACTACGCTTAACGATGTGCTCAGAGCGGCTGGATGAGCTGTTTTGGCAACGTTTTTACGAGGTTTTGGAACCTTATAGAGCAGGAACCTGTCCTATAGCAATAAGTTATCAAGGCGATAATGCTAGCGGCATGTTAAGCTTAGGTACCGATTGGCGTATTACGCCGAGTGAAGAGTTAATTGAGGCGTTGACCCAATTGTTGGGGCAACAGCAAGTCACCCTAGAATTTAATTAAGAAAAAGATTATATGAATCCCAATTTTCTAGAGTTTGAGCAGCCCATTGCTGAGCTGCAAGCACAAATTGAAGAGTTACGCATCGTCAATGAAGAGTCTGGTGTTGATGTTGATTTACAAGAAGAAATTTCTCGTCTGCAACAAAAACAACAGGATCTCACCCAAAAAATATTTTCAGACTTAGGTGCTTGGCAAGTTGCCCAGTTGGCCCGCCATCCGAATCGTCCTTATATGCTTGATTACATCAAACATATTTTTACCGATTTTGATGAGCTCGCTGGTGACAGAGCTTACGCCAATGATGAAGCCATTGTAGGTGGCATGGCGCGGATCGATGGCCGTCCTGTGATGGTGATTGGCCAACAAAAAGGCCGTGAAACCAAAGAAAAAATCCGTCGTAATTTTGGTATGCCAAAACCCGAAGGTTACCGCAAAGCCTTGCGCTTAATGGAGCTGGCCGAGCGCTTTAATATGCCCATCATTACTTTTATCGATACTCCTGGCGCTTATCCCGGCGTTGGAGCAGAAGAACGTGGTCAAAGCGAGGCTATTGCCAAGAACCTGTTGGTAATGGCTGGGTTAAAAGTGCCTACTATTTGTACCGTAATTGGTGAAGGCGGTTCTGGTGGTGCTTTAGCCATCGGCGTCGGTGACCGAGTCAATATGTTGCAATACAGTACTTATTCGGTGATCTCTCCAGAGGGCTGTGCTTCAATCCTGTGGAAAAGCGCCGATAAAGCGCCTGTTGCAGCCGATGCCATGGGTATCACCTCTGAGCGTTTAAAAGAGCTCGATCTCATTAGTGACATTGTGCCTGAACCACTTGGTGGTGCTCACCGCGATGTGGCTGCGATGGCGCTAAACTTAAAAACTAAGTTGCTAAGCGACTTAGACGCGCTAAGCGCCTTAGATATTGATACTTTACTTGAGCAACGTTACCAGCGTCTGATGTCGTACGGTTACTGCTAAATCCGACTAAGCGGATCAACAAAGGCATTGGTAAATCCAATGCCTTTATTGTAACGAGGTTAATATTTGTCTTTATTATCTCGCTTCTCTCAAGCTATGGAGCTGCTACCCTCTGCTACTACTCGCTTAGTTATAGCTTATAGCGGCGGTTTAGACTCTCGTGTGTTACTGCAATTAAGCAAAGAGTACGTAGTAAAACATCCTCGATTCACTCTTCAGGCTATCCATGTGCATCATGGCTTACAAGAATCTGCCGATGCTTGGCTTGAGCATTGCCAGCAACAAGCTGAGTTATTAGCTATTCCCTTTGTTGCAGAAAAGCTTGAGATAGCGCTTAAGTCGCGCCAGAGTTTGGAAGCGGTAGCCAGAGAGCAGCGTTACGCAGCCTTGGCCAAGTATATCGGTGCTGGCAGTTGTTTGCTTACCGGCCATCACGCAGATGATCAGTTCGAAACTTTTATGTTGGCATTAAAGCGTGGTAGTGGTTTGCAGGGCTTGGCCGCGATGCCGCAAAGTCGTGTTTTCTCTCAGGGCATACTGTTACGGCCATTGCTGCAATCAACCCGAGCAGAACTTGAAGCTTTTGCCAAGCAAGTTAAGCTGTCTTGGATAGATGATCCTAGCAATTTATCTTTGGATTTTGACCGCAATTTTTTGCGACATCAAATTCTCCCTGAATTAACTCAGCGCTGGCCGCAGTGGTTAACTACTAGTCAACGTAGCGTGCAGTTATTGCAAGAGGCCGTAAGCTTACATGATGAATTAGCAGAACTTGACTATCGCCAAGTTGCTCGCCAGCAAGGGCTAAGTTTAAGAGAGTTACAGGGCTTATCTCTGGTGCGTCAAAAAAACCTAATCCGCTATTGGTTTGCCCAACAAGCTTGGGCCTATCCAAGCCATGCTCAGCTTCAGCAAATATTGCAGCAAAGCCAAGCAAAGTCCGATGCAAAAGTCGCAATGGCTTTTCCTGAGGGGGAATTGCGCCGTTATAAAGAGGTACTTTATTTGGTGGATAGGCGAGCATTACAATGCTCTTGCCAAGAAGTGGTCTGGCTTTGGCAAACTCAAAACTGTTTGCACTTAGCTAATGGTAGTCGTCTTAGCTGGCAGAAGGGAGGGAATTTACTACCACCCAGCCCCACTCAGCAGGTAAGGGTGAAGTTTCGCGATCAACTAGAACAAAAAGACTTTGCAGCTTTTGGTCGGCTAGGGCGGCGTAGTATTAAGAAGCTATTGCAAGAGAGCGAATTGGAACCCTGGCACAGAGCGCGGATCCCCTTTGTATTTTACGATGATACATTAGTCGCCATTGGCGACTACTATGTGCAACGCGAGTTTCACTGTGCTGAACAGCAGGGGCTTAGCCTAGTTTGGTCGCCAATTGGTTAGCGTAGGGTTGTTATCTTGAAGCCAAGTCTAGTGGCGATTGGCACTTGTGCAGTGCAGCGCGAGCTTTACCGCGCTGCAGGGTTTAAGCTTGTTTGCTTGCCTGTTTGTTAGCGTACATATTCTGGTCGGCTAATTGAATTAAATGCTCACTGTTACAGCCGGGCTTCCATTGACTAAAACCAATGCTGGCTGAGATATCATATTGTGCCAACAGGGGCGATTTGCTTAAACGTTGTTGTAGGCGCTGAATCACCTTCTGTGCCGAAAGTTCGGAAGCAGGGCGTAGTAGCATAGCAAATTCATCTCCACCTACACGAAAGGCTTGATCGCCGCTTCTAATTACCGTTTTAAGAATATTGGCAAAACCTATCAGCACTTGGTCACCCACCGGATGACCGAGTTTGTCATTTATTTGCTTAAATTTATTCAGATCTAGCAACATTAAAATTAAGCCACCTTGTTGTTGATTCTGGCGCATTTGCTGCTCGATGGAAGTATGTAAGGACTCATCGAAGTGAGCGCGGTTACCAATTCCGGTTAAATAATCATTCCGAACCCGCTCTTGCAGGCGAGCTAGTTGTAGCGCGTGTTTTAGCGGCGACTGTAATAGCTTACTGAGTTGTCGTAGCTGATGAATTTCATGGCGACGAAAAGGCGTATCGCGAGTAAATGTTAGACTCGCTAAGCTCATGTTTTGGTGGTTTAAACTAAAGCTTCGATAGTAACGCTGGCCTTCATATAAACAAATTTCTCTTTGTAGCTCATTACTCACTAGGCGTAGTGCGGAAAATTCGACATAGCTACTTGCCGTAGCGGCAAAATTTTGCAGTAATTCGTCCAATTGTAGACTGTCTTGTAAAGCCTCCAAAATGCTTAGCCTTTGGCTCGGATTAAGTTCTAGCTCACTACGGAAATGCTTTATTTTTCCATGAGTTATCACGTTATCTTGGGCTAATTGTAATGAATCCATATAGACTTTACTCGCTATTTCAAACTTGTACTTAGCGTCAAATAAGCTTGACACTGCAAGATAAAGCAAATGTCGTGCCGATTATTTTTGTATAAAAGTCAATATTTTGTCAATTTGCTCCAAGGTGTCGCGATATCCCTCTCTTATCAAATAGTTGGTGTAGTCTCGCTCAAACATAAGAAAGCTGGTAATGGCTGAGGGTTTGTCTTTCTTAATGCCTAAGGTGGTCAGCATTAAGCGAACACTTAAGGGTAGTTGTTGGTAATGGTCGTGAGCGACTTGCTCAAAATCGATTTGCGGTTTGATGCTTAGGGAGGAGATAGGGCGAAGCTCTAATTGCTGCCGTTGTTTTGGGCTGAGTAACTCGATGGTTTTGTTGATGCGTTGGAGCCGTTCTAAATCTGAATTAAGAGTATCGGAAAATACCGAATCTAGTAGGTGACCAGCGATGGCGGCACTATTGGGGGAGGGCAGTCCATGCTGTTGTGTAGTCGACGAGGCTGCTCTAGATGAATGGCTAAAATTTTATCGGCACCGAGGTGAATTGCGGGGCTCAAAGGGCATAGTTGGTGAATCGAACCGTCACCATAATAATCCTGACCAACCCGAGCTGCGGGAAATATTAACGGAATTGCGGTAGAGGCCAGTAGATGGGTGGTATGAATTTGAGTTTTTTGTCCTTGCCGTCGTGCCCGTTGCCAGTTTTGCTGTTGTTGTTTGGCTTGAAAAAAAGACAGGGATTGGCCATTTTGGTAGTTGGAGGCAGTAACTGATAAGGCATGTAGGCTTCCTCGCGCGATGTTTTGATCGATCCTTTTATAACTTAGGTAGCGATTTAACAATTGCTGTAGTGGCTCGTTATTCAGTAAGGAAAATCCTTGTTGCTGGCTATAATCGGCGTGCATGCTTTTAAACAGCATGCTGCTAAGTTGTTTGGCTATGGCTAAGCCATCGGTACGAAATACTTGGTGGCAATGAAAGTTGCGCCAGATGTAATCGAGTTTTTTTACCCCTAACCTAAAGCAAGAGGCGTAAACCGCTAGGGCTGTGGCATTAATGGCGCCAGCAGAGGTGCCACAGATGATAGAAAAGGGGCTAGCGTGGTTACGTGGGTATTGTTCGGCTATCGCCTTTAACGAGCCCACTTGATAAGCCGCACGAGCCCCGCCTCCGGTGAGAACCAGAGCGACTTTGGGTTGCTGATGGGGTTTGCGGGGCTGTTTCATAATATTATGTTAGCACAGCAAAATTTAGACTTTCTTAGCTCGCTCACACATCTATAAAACAAAAAAAGCTGGCCTAAGCCAGCTTTGGGGTAATGGTTAATAGATTTAGAATTGTTCGAAGACTTTGTCGATTTCCACTTCGACTTTTTCGCCGCTACGACGATTTTTGTATTCGATAACCCCTTTATCTAAGCTACGGTCACCAATTACGATCACGTGAGGAATACCAATAAGTTCGATGTCGGCAAACATCACTCCTGGACGCTCTTTCCTATCATCAAACAATACGTCAATACCACGTTGCTTGGCTTCTTCATAAAGTTTGTTGGCCACTTCTTGTACACGGTGAGATTTGTGCATGTTCATCGGAACAATAGCCAGTTTGAACGGGGCAATAGCATCTGGCCAAATAATCCCGTATTTGTCGTTGTTTTGCTCGATGGCCGCCGCAACGATACGAGATACACCTACACCATAACAGCCCATGGTTAAGGTTTGGTTTTTGCCTTGCTCGTTAAGTACCGAGGCGTTCATTGATTCAGCGTAGCTTTCGCCTAGCTGGAAAATATGACCCACTTCGATACCGCGTTTGATTGCTAGGGTGCCTGAGCCACAAGGGCTAGGATCGCCTTCAACTACGTTACGTAAGTCGGCTACTTCGCCTAAGGCCACATCGCGTTCCCAGTTAATGCCAAACCAGTGTTTGTCGTCGATGTTGGCACCTGCGCCAAAATCACTACAATGTGCGGCGGCGCGATCAACAATCACTGGCATGGGTAGATTGACCGGACCTAATGAACCTGGGCCTGCACCCACGGCATCACGGATTTCTTGTTCGCTGGCAAACTCGAGAGGGCTAGCTACTTGCGGTAGTTTTTCCGCTTTAATTTCGTTAAGTTCGTGGTCGCCACGTAAAATTAGGGCAATTAATGCATGTTCCGACTCTTCGCTGGCTTTAACAATCAAGGTCTTAACGGTTTGTTCAATCTTCAGTTCAAATTGCTCAACCAGCTCAGCAATGGTTTTTGCATTAGGCGTATCTACTTGCTGCATTTCTTGAGTGGGGGCCGCGCGCTCACCCGCTGGAGCCAGGGCTTCGGCTTTTTCAATATTGGCGGCGTAGTCACTGGCATCAGAGAATACGATGGCATCTTCACCAGACTCAGCTAATACGTGGAATTCATGAGAGTGGCTACCACCGATGCTGCCGGTATCGGCCAGAACTGGGCGATATTCCAAACCTAGGCGTTCAAATATACGGCAGTAGGCGGCGTACATTTCATCGTAGGTTTCTTGTAAACACTCTTGAGATAAGTGGAAGGAATAGGCGTCTTTCATTAAGAACTCACGTGAGCGCATAACCCCAAAGCGTGGGCGTACTTCGTCACGGAATTTAGTTTGGATTTGATAAAGGTTTAGAGGCAATTGCTTATAGCTATTGACTTCTTTACGTACTAGTTCGGTAACCACTTCTTCGTGAGTGGGGCCGAGTACGAAATCACGCGAGTGGCGGTCTTTAAAGCGCAGCAGCTCTGGGCCGAATTTATCCCAACGGCCAGTTTCATGCCATAAGTCGCTAGGTTGAACCACTGGCATGCTAATTTCAATAGAACCAGAGTTATTCATCTCTTCACGAACAATCTGTTCAACTTTAGATAGCACTCTGAGTCCGTTGGGTAGCCAAGTATATAAACCTGAAGCAAGTTTTCTGATCATTCCCGCGCGCAGCATCAACTGATGAGAGACGATCTCTGCATCGCTGGGGGTTTCTTTCTGAGTTGCCAGAAGATATTTGCTAGAACGCATATCTATCCTTTCTATTAGCGATTAAATTGCGGCGATTGTAGCAGGCTAGATAAACTCTGTCAGGCCTTGTCGCGCCTGTCGCCGATGATTTTTGCGGGGTTCCCTGCAACGATGGCCCATTTGGGTACATCTTTGGTCACTATCGAGCCCATTCCTACTACCGCATGGTCAGCAATTTTCACCCCATCTACCACACATACATTAGCGCCTAGCCATACGTCTTGACCAATTTCTATGCCTTTAGACTGGCTATTTTGTCGCCAAATGTCTTGCTCTGGTGCCATGCCATGATTGAAGGCGTAAATTTTCACCCCATTGGCTAGGCGACTATTATTGCCGATAGTAACGCCGTTTCTCCCTCCATCAATTGAGCAACTATGATTGATGGCAACATTTTCTCCGATGTGCAACGGCCCATGTAAAAAGCATTGCGCGGCAACAAAGGAACCAGCGCCAATGCTAATTAAGCGCCCGGGCTCGGCAAAAATATTAGCCTCAGGTGCGATAAAGCAATTCTCAGCAATCTCCACCGTTTCTAAAGCTTGCAGGCGTTGCTGAAAGGCGTCTTGCCAAGGCTGTGCCCAGCTAAGTTGTTTGGGCTTTAGCTTGTAGTAAAGCCAAGGCATCCAAGCTAGCCGTTGCTTATGCTGCTGTTGATAGTCTTCAGGGCTGAGTTGCATGGCTTATCGCGACTATTTCAATAAAGGGAATGTGCTGTGGGTCAAGCTTAATTCGCCAGCGAATATTAAATTGATACAGTGCAACGCCGTATTCTTTGTCGTCCTGTTGCAGTTGTTTATAGGCAGGTCGAGGATCTTGGGCCAATACCTGCTTAATGACACTGTATTGCTGTTCACTTAGCTTAAGTTTTGAAGCTTGTTGATGAGCTGGCTCGGTCCAAACTACCGTTAGTTGAGTTTGAGGAGCGCTTTTGGCATAACCGGCATGGGCATGACTTACACTATCTGCGTAGGGCAAATAAGGTTTAATATCAAAAACAGGCGTGCCATTAACCAAGTCACCGCCTTTAAAGTGTAAAATCGGCTGGCTAGGATTGCGTTCAACTCGGCTCAGTTCCATTAATGATAAACCCAGATGGTTAGGCCGAAAACTTGAGCGTGAAGCCAATACCCCCACCTTTTTATTACCACCTAGCCGTGGCGGTCTTACCTTGGGCTTCCATCCGGCCTTGATGTTTTGATGAAAGGCAAAGATTAACCAGAAATGGCTGAATTGCTCAACTTCGTCAAGCATTTCTACTTGATTAAATGGCGCTACAAACTCCACACTACTGGTGGTCGCGCTAACCAGACTAGGCTGTCTGGGCACCGAGAACTTTTGTTGATAGGGCGAGCGAATATAACCTATGGGTTCTAAAGTATGCTGCATTACTGTTCTATCTGATAGGCCTTGCCAAAGCAGCTCAACATGGCGATGCAGCCTTGTGGCTCCGCAATGTCATAGCATTGTTGAATGACTACAGCGTTGGCACCTAGTTCT